>DXEV01000032.1 GCA_019114785.1 Candidatus Anaerobiospirillum pullistercoris
GCACATCTTTACGCAGTGCTTTTACGGTGCAACGAGCAATGATCTGACCACCAATGGCAGCTTGGATCGCAATATCGAACATCTGGCGTGGGATCAGCTCTTTCATCTTTTCCACTAAGGCACGACCACGCGACTGGGCGATCGAGCGGTGCACAATAATGGCTAAGGCATCCACACGCTCTTGAGCAATGAGGATATCCACACGCACTAGATCGCCTCGCTCAAAGCGCTTGAAGCTGTAATCTAAGGAGGCATAACCACGCGAGACCGACTTTAGACGGTCAAAGAAGTCGAGCACCACCTCACTCATTGGCAGCTCATAGGTTAAAGCCACTTGATCAGCGTGATAGACCATAGAAGTCTGCACACCACGCTTTTCTTGGCACAGAGTCATGACTGCACCCACGTAATCGCTTGGCATTAACATACGGCACTCAGCAATTGGCTCACGGATCTCAGCGATATTACTGATTGGAGGCAAAGCCGATGGACTGTCGATATGAATGATCTCACCAGAGGTCAGTAAGATCTCATAAATCACAGTTGGTGCGGTAGTGATCAGATTTAAATTGTACTCACGCTCTAAACGCTCTTGGATGATCTCCATGTGGAGCATACCTAAGAAGCCGCAACGGAAGCCGAAGCCTAAAGCGGTCGAATTTTCAGGCTCGAAGAAGAGCGAAGCATCGTTTAACGAGAGCTTATCTAAGGCATCACGGAAAGCATTGTAATCGTCGGTATCCACAGGGAACATACCGGCATAAACCTGAGGCTTAGCTTTCTTAAAGCCAGGCAGCGGCTCAGCAGCTTCATTACGGGCATGGGTAATGGTATCGCCCACTGGTGCACCGTGAATGGTCTTAATGCCGCACACCACCCAGCCTACTTCACCACAGTTGAGCACAGGCACATCCACACGCTTTGGTGTAGAAATACCTAAACGCTCCACTTCCCAAGTCTGGTTGGTGCTCATGACCTTGATCTTATCGCCCTTACGCAGCGTACCGTTTTTCACGCGCACTAAGGACACCACACCCAGATAGTCATCAAAATAGGAGTCGATGATCAGAGCCTGTAATGGAGCCTCAGGATCGCCTTGAGGAGCTGGAATGGTTTGCACTAAGCGCTCCAGCACGTCGATCACACCTACACCGGTCTTAGCCGAGCAACGGCAAGCATCATGAGCCTCTAAGCCCACAATGTCTTCAATTTCAAAAATAACCTTTTCTGGATCGGCTGCTGGCAGATCAATCTTATTTAAGACAGGGATCACCTCAAGATTGAGGTCGATAGCTTGATAGCAATTAGCCAGAGTCTGGGCTTCTACGCCTTGACCGGCGTCCACCACCAGCAAAGCGCCCTCGCAAGCAAAGAGGGAGCGCGACACCTCATAGGAGAAGTCGACGTGGCCTGGGGTATCAATGAAGTTAAGCTCGTAGGTCTTACCGTCTTGGGCCTTGTACTTTAAGGTCACAGCCTGAGCTTTAATGGTGATACCACGCTCGCGCTCAATATCCATGGAGTCGAGGACTTGAGCCTGCATCTCACGAGCGGTCAGACCGCCGCATTCTTGAATAAAGCGATCGGATAAGGTCGACTTACCATGATCAATGTGAGCAATAATCGAGAAATTACGAACTAAAGTTTGGTCAAAAGAGTCTGCCATACCAATCCTAAAAACAAAGAAAATCCGAGCTAAGTAACCACCATCAGCAAATAGCCAAGGAGTTCCTTGGCCTAAACACATCTAAGCACGAATTAAATTGTGCTCTCGTCCTGCACCAATAGTAGAAGGCACATCCTTAAACCGCACATAGTGATCAAGTGGAAAAGCACGGAACATACGCAGCTCGTTGTAGCAAAGCAGGCCTAACAAATAATCAGATGGCAACCGCACTGGATAGCCAAGCTCTAGTAAACGCTCACAAGCACGTCGTGTGACCACATACATAGTTGTATAAATCAGCACACGCCGCTGATTGTGGATAGCGTCTATGGTTGGGTTATGCATACCGAGGCGCTGGAAATAGTACCTTTTATCAGGGCCAAAGTAGTACTTATGCGAAAAAGGCAAATTCTTAATGCCTTTATGCGAAGAAAAATGCACAACATCCCACGGCTCAGTGATCTTGTCTAGATTTTCTAGAGCCAATATCGTATCTGGGTGAGGATCAACATCATCCTCTAAGATCACAGCACGATCTAATCCAGAATCGAGAATGTGTTGATATAGGCGCAAATGGGAGAAGGCACAGCCAAACTCTCCAGGAGTCAAGCTATTTTTTACAATTACTTTACGCCCTGCACGCAAAGGCAACACCACCTCATCTTGATGCAGACATTGTTTCTCTTGGTCAGGGGTGAGCTCACGACCATTGGTAGCCTCAAAGAACTCAAAACTTATCCCTAAATTATTTAGAGAAGTGGTCATGCTCTCACGTCGATCTTGAGCCGACGGCATATTAATCACAAAGCACTTTGGAATCATTACCCTCTCCCAAGAGCAAACATACCTTTACTTACGCAATAGCGCTAACCACCAAAAGTTACATACCAGATGCTCTCACAAGACCCCTGATGTTCCTTTTGTCATCAGACTCTGACGCGAGGAATGGTTAGCAAGAAAACGTCATTTTCTGACGCTGTCTACCGCCTCACCTTGTTAAGCAAGCGCTTATTTTACCCGATTTAATGCGCTTTGATATGCTATTCGGCGATTTTGGTGAGCACAAACTCCGCCAAGGTCACTGGCACCTCACCAACCACGGCATACTCATGGCGCATGGTATTCTTGCGCACAATACTGATCGAGCCATTGCTCAATACTGGGTAGAAAGTGGTGCTGCGCTGATTACGATAGACCCTAAAAGAAGTCAGGCCGTCCGTAAACTCTTGGTAAAAGCACTGAGTTCCACCTTGGTTAAACTGACCACTAGCAATGATGGTATAGACAGAAGGAATATTGAGCTCAGGCCATGCCTTTAATGGCTCGCCATCTTTCTTCTTAGCCGCTTGTGACTCAGAGGCAGAAACCGTAGCACCTGCACTTACTGTTGGGCTTGGTAGCACCAACTCTAACGCCGCCTGATCCTTACCAGCTTCAGCAGCACGTGCTGCCTCTTCTATAGCAGCAGGCTTAGCCGCACGAACATCATCCGATAATGCTGACCAACTGTGCGTATTTCCTGCAGCCATAACTGGATGCTCTTGCCCCAGCCATCCTTCCTGCTGACTTTGCTCTATACGATCAAAAATGGAATCACTGATTGGAAAGTCCACACCGACGACAATACGGCTATCCATCGTGGTCAAACGCGACACAATGCCACCCTTAGGATCAATCACCGAAAGCTCCACAGGGAAGTCAGACTCATCTTCTTTGGCTATCAAAAAGGAATAGCGCAGTCCCTCTTGAGGAATCAAACGCAGCAAACTCACACGCTTGCCCATCACACGGGTACGGCCGGTGAGCACACAAGAGTAATTCTTGAGCTCCTTATCTGAGCCAAAGATGTGATCCCAAATTAAGGTTGGATGCCAAGCCAGAGGTAATGGGGTGTTGGCATTATTGGCATAATCAAAGCCCTTACCTTCACGTAAAGCATAGCCTTTGATATCACCATTCAGACTTTGCCACAGCACATAGTGGGAGCCATTCTCACCTATGCTTTGCAGTGCAATATAAGGGGCAATACCGTTGGCATTGGAGTGCAAGATCACTGATTGGGTATTGGCGTTCAGCACGCGCTCACGAGTCTCATTAAAAGAGCTAATGCACGAGGAAATAGCACTATCAGCTACCCCTACAAGCGGAGCTCTTTCTGACTCCTGTCCTTGTTTTTGGCCCTGCCCCTGTCCAGAGGCATCGCCAGCCCCACTCTCTGTTGCAGTGCTGTTTTCTGTATCTGACTGAGCTGTCTGAGCTACCCCTTGATCAGCAGCAATATTCGACTCTGCTGCTCCCTGAGCAGTAGATGCAACTTGGTCATTGGCTGCCACTGGTGCGGCTTGTACGTCCAAGGACACCACAAAAGAGCCAAGACACAAAGTGCTAAAAGTAAAAGCTAGGGCAGAGCAAAGAGAAGTGCGCGAAAAAGCCATACTTCGATCCCCTCGAAAAATTCTTTGCCCTAATAATACAAAAGGATCCCATAGGGGATCCTTTGTTGAAGCAAAATTAAGGAAGCAGCTGAGCCTCTTAAGGCTAACAGCTGGCAGCTAACAGCTATGATTAGCGATTAGCGGCTGTGTCGAGCACATAACCTTGGACATACATGTTGATGCGCTCTAACTCCTCTTGCTGCTTGCGCTCTAAGTCGCTTTGATATGCCTCTTTGCCATTTAAGTTAGGCTCAGGCATCTGCTTTAAATTCATCAGCACTTCATTGTCGCTGTTCTGATAGCTAGCCAACGACAGACCACTTACTGGGCCCACGTTAGTAGCAATAGTAGAAGCAGGCTCACTGATCACTGGATCAGCTGCATTGTAGGTCTGCAGACCCACAATCGCTACCACAGCCACAGAAGCTGCAATGGCCACTTGTGAAGTGAACATCGCAAGACGCTTCATGGAGAAGAACTGGCGTAACTGTGACCCCATATGCTCACGCTGCGCACGACTCTGCACCATAACCGTTTCCTGAGCTGATGCAGCCTCATTGGCTACGCTCATGACGCGTTGCTTGCTGGCATTGCGCTTTTGCAGCAATGCAGGCAGCTCCTCATCATGCTGCTCAGCATATTGCTCGCATGGTGGTACCCATGCAAACTCACGCTCGTTACGGTAAGCGGCAGCAGATTTGTCAGCACCAGCTACTGCACTTACGCTCTGGGCATCTGAAGTAGCAAAAGCACATGGCTCCATCGTCTCGTGTTCAAGACGAGCCATAACCTTGTCTGCAAAGTTCAGATCGACCTTAGCAGGTAATTCGCCACGTAAAGCACTGCCGATCAACGACCAGTTCTTTAAGTGTGCTTTGACCTCATCAGAGGCGAGTAAGGCACGATCTCCTTCCGCTTGCTGATGGCTTTGTCCATCAAAAAGCTCCGAGACGTGCATAAGATGCTCGTATTTTTTTGATGACAGGTGTTGCATACAATGCTCCAAACTCAAAGGCCTTTAGAAAACTGTGCCATTCTCTCCTCTATAAACTGTCTCGCTCTAAAGATACGAGAGCGCACGGTGCCGATCGGGGTGTGCATCACCGCCGCGATCTCCTCATAGGACATCTCTTCGACCTCGCGCAAAATCATGGCACGTTTTAAGTCAGCTGGAAGCTCATCCAAAGCTTGCTCGATGACCTGTTGCAACTCCTCGGACTCGATCAAGGCATCAGGCGTTTCATGGGTAACAAGTAGGCCCCTTACATCTTGCTGATTATCAAAATCGGGATCATCAATATCCACGGTATAACGCCGTTTCTGATTGTGCTCTAAGAACGACTTGGCAGTATTGCTGACAATTCTATACAGCCAAGTATAAAAAGAGCTATCACCCCGAAAGTTATTCAGCGCCCGATAAGCGCGGATGAACGCTTCCTGTGCTACGTCATTAGCATCTACGTAGTTACCTACGAATTTAAAGGCAAGATCACAAACCTTATGTTGGTAACGCAGCACTAAGATGTTGTAGGCTTCTTTGTCGCCTTGCTGCACCCGCTTGACGATCTCGTTATCGCTATCGCTAGCAGCAACTGTATCCTCTACAGGTGTACTCATACTCAGATCCAACATCTCTTATGGTTTATCAGTTAGACGCCCCTTAAATTCTAAAGTTCCGTAGTCACAGCTTATCAGGCTACGTATGAACTCTCCCAAGAAGGCATCTTGTTCCACAATTTAGGGAACTCCCACACAGCGGCAAAGCGCTAAAAATCTAGATTTGCGGCACCACAGGCACCACATTTTTCCAAGTTCACTTTCTCCCACCAGAAAAAGGCGCAAAACGTAACTATGATCACAATTTGCGCAAAAGGCAACACAAGGCAAGAGTAACGCTAAAGCCCGCTGTGACGCCAAATTACGCTGTTTGTAAGCCCCTCGCACCAAAACTGAGTTCGATACAAAATATTTTGCACACAAACTTGTCTGACAAGGCAGCAAGCTACGCCTATATTTAGGCTATTTCAGGACAATGCTCTAGCTATTACTTGTCTGACACTTGCAGCTTTTGCAAGACCTTAAACCGCGAATAGCAATAGCTCACATCGGACAGCTAAGGATAGGCCATAGTTAGGCCCAGAGATCTTAGCAGAGCACGCCACAAAAGCGAAAAGACCTTTGCACTGACATCAACCAATATGACGCCGAGAGTAATCTAAATCAGATTCCATAGCACGAGCTTAGCTTAATCCGACTATTTAGAAATTACGCACCAAGATTGTGCATAAAATGTGGGCAAAAATGTGAAGTTTGATGGTGTATTTTCGGCATATGCTTGCAAGTTCTTGCAAATCTATCGCCATGGAGTACGATCAGATTTGTGCACTAAAAGACAGCAATATGAGGTATCAAGGCATAAATTGGCTCACTACCAAATAAAACGCCCTAATCCGATAAATAAGCCTCACATCTTGCTTTGTCTTAAAAGTGCAAAGACGAACAAACGCTGTGCGCGACGCTGAATACGCCCCATACGCGCTAAAATTTCTGTCTCTAGGCCTCAAAATAACCTCAGTTCATAGGCAAGTTATTAAGGCCTGTAGCCTACCTCTCTTACTTTTTGTACTTTTGCTGCTTGCCTTCTTCCTGCGAACAGCTTCATGTATTAAGGCAAAGATTTTGAGAGTAAGGACTTTAGACTAGATCTCTGCTAAGAGCTGCACTTATCACAACTCTTAGGCTTCCATTTAGGGCTCGAATTATGGATTACATCACAGACTGCTTGATCATCGGTAGTGGTGCGGCTGGCCTCACCTTGGCCTTAGGTATTGCAAAGAAGGCAAAAGTAATTGTGCTCTCCAAGGCCGATGCTTGTGCCGGTTCCACCAACTATGCCCAAGGTGGTATCGCAGGTGTATATAACATCAAAGACGATCAAGACTCCATTGAAGCCCACATTAAAGACACCTGCATTGCTGGTTCTTTCATCTGTGATGAGAAGGTCGTGCGTTATGTTGCTGAGCACGCTCACGACTCCATTCAGTGGCTGATCGATGCTGGTGTGCCTTTTGATATGAAAGAAGAGCCAGCTCAAGCTGACCAGTCCCCTTACCATTTACACCGCGAAGGTGGTCACTCCCATCGCCGTATTTTCCACGCCGAAGATCACACCGGCCGTTCGATCCAAGAGACCTTAGTAGCTCGCGCTAAGGAAAATCCAAACATCACCATCTTAGAAGATCGTTACGCCATCGATCTCATCACCACCAAGAAGTTAGGTCTGCCAGGCAATCGCGTACTAGGTGCATACGTCCTCAATGAAAAGAGCGATCACGTCGAAACCATCAAGGCTCGCTTTGTGGCTCTGTGCACTGGTGGTGCTTCTAAAGTCTACCAATACACTTGCAACCCAGAGGTCAGCTCGGGTGACGGTATCGCTATGGCTTGGCGTGCAGGTTGCCGTGTGGCCAATATGGAGTTCAATCAATTCCACCCAACCACTCTCTACAATGCAGCCGATCGTAACTTCCTCTTAACTGAGGCCTTACGTGGTGAGGGCGCAACCTTAGAGCGCAAGGATGGCACCAGATTCATGCCAGAGTATGACGAGCGCTGTGAATTGGCTCCTCGTGACATCGTTGCTCGTGCTATCGACCACGAGATGAAGAAGACTGGTGCTGACTGCATGTACCTCAATATCAGCCACAAGCCAGCTGAGTTCGTGAAAAAGCACTTCCCTACTATTTACGAGCGCTGCTTAAAGGTTGGTATCGACATTACCAAGCAGCCAATCCCTATCGTGCCAGCCGCCCACTTCACCTGTGGTGGTGTGATGGTAGATAACAAGGCCCGTACAGACATCGATGGCCTCTACGCTATCGGCGAGGTAGCCTACACTGGTCTGCATGGTGCCAACCGTCTGGCTTCCAACTCCCTCTTAGAGTGCGTGGTCTACGGTCAAGCCGCTGCCAAGAATATCCTCAAGCACTTAGATGATGACGATACCGAGGAGTTTGAGGCCCAAGCTATCCCAGCATGGGATGAAAGCCGCGTCACCGATGCCGATGAGGAAGTGGTGATCACCCACAACTGGCATGAGCTCCGCTTAATGATGTGGGACTATGTGGGTATCGTTCGTACCAACAAGCGCTTAGAGCGTGCTATGCACCGCATCAACCTCTTAAAGCGTGAGGTCAATGAGTTCTACTCCAACTTCAAGGTCAGCAAGAACCTGCTGGAGCTGCGTAACTTGCTGCAAGTAGCTGAGATCATTGTGCGCTCGGCCCAAGCCCGCCATGAGTCACGTGGTCTGCACTACTCTTTGGATTACCCAAAGACTCTTGAGCATAGCGGCCCAACTGTTCTGTCCAAGGACGACATCAAGGATTAAATCCCTAAGATATTAGCCCCATAGCCCACAGGGCTAAGAGCATCCAACGGAAGATCACAGGGCAGCCCCTGCGATCTTCCTTGGAGCATCTTAGAGCTCTACACAGGAGGCGGCGCTTCCTCCCTGAAGTGAGTTTGGGATCTCCGCGCCGATTTTAGATGAAAGGAATCCTACTCGCCGGAGGACGTGGTACACGCCTCTACCCTCTTACCAAATCCACATCCAAACAGCTCTTACCGGTATACGACAAACCCATGATCTATTACCCCTTGTCGACCTTAATGCTGTTTGGCATTCGCGAGATCTTAGTGATCTCTACCCCTCATGATCTCCCTCACATTAAGCACCTGCTAGGCAGTGGTGCTCAGTTTGGTCTGTCTCTGAGCTACGCTATCCAAGAACAACCAGAGGGCATAGCCCAAGCTCTGGTCATTGGCGCGAACTTTATTGGCACGGACAATGTCTGCCTGATTTTAGGTGACAATATCTTCTACATGGGAGAGCAATACCACCAATTCCTCTCTGCTGTTCATCGCGATGAGGGCTCTAAAGCCACCATCTTTGCCTACCACGTATCTAACCCTCAGCGTTTTGGTGTAATTGAATTTAACGAGCACTTAGAGGCCATCTCCATTGAAGAAAAGCCGCAAAATCCTAAGTCTAACTTCGTGTCTGTAGGACTATATTTCTACCCTAGCGACGTAGTGGCTAAAGCCCGCACTTTAAAGAAATCTGCACGCGGCGAATATGAGATCACCGATCTCAACAACCTCTATCTGCAAGAGCAGCGCTTAAACGTGGTTCCTATGCGGCGCGGTAATGCGTGGCTAGACGCCGGAACACCTGACAGTCTGATGGACTCTAGTATCTTTGTGCAGATCATTGAAAAGCGCCAAGGACTTAAGATCGCCTGCTTAGAGGAGATCGCTTACTATCAGGGCTTTATCAGCCGTGAACAACTACAGCACCTCACGCAAGAACTCAGTGCTGGTGCCTACAAAGACTACCTACAGAAGGTTTTGGACGATGCGCACGAGATTTACTAATCTTGAGATCTCAGGGGTCATCTTAGTGGAGCCTCAGATCTTTGGTGACGAGCGTGGCTACTTCATGGAAAGCTACAATCAAGCCGAATTTCAGGCTCACGGCATTACCGCCAACTTCGTGCAAGATAATCAGTCCAGCTCCTGTTATGGTGTGATCCGTGGTCTTCACTGCCAAAAACCACCTTTTGCACAAGACAAGCTGATCCGTGTGCTCTGGGGCCAGATCCTCGATGTGGTCGTTGATGCGCGCCTTGACAGCCCTACTTACGGCCAACACCTAACCGCAAAGCTATCCAGTGACAACCAACATCAGCTCTTTATTCCTAAAGGCTGCTTACACGGCTTTGCCGTGCTTTCTGAGCATGCAGTAATTGCTTATAAATGCGATCAGTTCTATCACCCTGAGGCCGAGCTGACAGTGCGCTATGATGACCCTGCACTTAATATTGCTTGGCCTATTCCCGACTCCAAACGCATCCTCTCTACCAAGGATCGCAATGCCACCCTCACTCTCGAGGAACTCAACTTGTCTTCAGACTAAAGCCAAGGCTAAGACCAAGACTAGGACTTACTCCAGCCCCAAAATAACTACGGCGCAAGGCTGGTAAAGCTAATTAACGCCTCACCTGCACTTGCGCCGCAATTGCTAAAGAGTGCTAACACTCTTTGCCCATTTCACTTGCTATGGGTTAGCAAGTCTTAGCTATTAAGGGAGCTTTTAATAAAGGCCTTGAGATCATCCTTAGAGATGGCACCGATGTGTTGACCCACCATGTTGCCACCATTGAACACTAATAAAGTTGGGATGCTCATCACCTTCCACTGAGTAGCAACAGCCTGATGCTCATCAATGTTCAGCTTGCAGATCTTGACATCATCCTGTTCATCAGCCAGCTCGTCTAAGATTGGGCCGACCATACGGCAAGGGCCACACCAAGGGGCCCAGAAATCAAGCAGTACAGGCTTATCAGACTTGAGAACCTCAGACTCAAAAGTATCATCAGAAAGATGTACAATCTTGTCGCTCATACAAAAATCTCCTCATGGGTATGTTTGCGCTATATTAGCACACCGCAAGCAAAGGCAACTGAGTTTTAGTGTCATCAGGCCCTAAAACAGGGGCTCTGAAAGTTCCCCACCCCAAAACATGACTCTTTTTTGCAATAGCCATAAAGCCTGACGGACAAGCTCTCAAGGCACTACTTACCCATCAAACAGCTGGTAGAGGTTCTTCCCGCAAAACAGGCCCCCCGCCATCATCCACATAGCAGTAGCTCAGCATATTGCCCCATGCGCCCAAAACCAAACGAGCCTTGAGATCCTTGCACTCGCCTTCATGGCGGCCAAACTCATGGATATGGCCATGAACCACATAATCAATGCGCTGAGGAAACAAGGTTGCAGCATGTTGCTCCACATAGTAAGCACAGATCTCTGCCACCGTCGCTGGCACTACTCCATAAAGCTCGCGCTCTTCAGGACTACGTGTCATTTCCTGACTGCGCATCCGAATAGAGTGTCCAATCTGTCGCCGCTTCCACAAAGGGAGGAGCCGAAATAAGAACTGGAGACAGCGATTACTGACCTTGCGTTTATAGCGCTGATAGGCGAGGTCGTTACTACAAAAATCATCGCCATGCGTCAGCAAGATATTGGTTCCGTTGTGCGATAACACCCAAGTGTCAGGCAAAAGCGTCATATGAAAACTATGAGCTTCACGCGAGGACAGCAAAAAATCACGGTTTCCGTGGACAAAAAAGCTATCTACCCCACGCTCTTGGGCCTGCCCTAAGACCTGACGTACTACATTCTGCGCCTCATCCTGCGGATCAAGCCCAATAAAAAAGTTAAACAAATCCCCAAGGATAAAGAGGCGATCTCCTGCTTTTAAGGCCGCCACAAAAGAGCTAAAAGCCTGTAAAAGCTCAGGTCTTGATGCTTGTAAGTGCAGATCAGCAATGATGTAACAGGCCATAGGTTCAACTCTAAGTGCAGGCAAAAAATAAGGTCTGCCCTCTACCTCTAGTGGAGAAAAGCAGACCTCTCAAAAAGCAAAGCTAAAGATAGAGCTACAACTGAGTCTAAAGCACAGCTTATGACATAAGAGCAGGCTCTAACTTAGACTTAGATCTATTCTAAGGAATCGATCTCGTAGCAATCCTCAATGATCACTGGATCCACAGGCACATCGCGGTGTGGGAAGAAAGACTTATTGTCAGTCTTCACTTCCTCGATCTTGGTGACCACATCTTGGCCCTTGACCACTTTACCAAATACGCAATAGCCCCAGTTATGGGTTCTCTTGTCGTAATTTAAGAAAGCATTATCAACAGTGTTGATAAAGAACTGGCAAGTAGCAGAGTGTGGATCATTGGTACGAGCCATGGCAACAGTAAATGGCTCGTTTAAAAGACCATTATCAGCCTCGTTCTTGATAGGATCTAAGGTTGGCTTTTGTTGCATGTCAGGAGTAAGGCCACCACCTTGGATCATGAAGCCAGGGATCACACGGTGGAAAATGGTGCCCTTATAGTGACCACTCTTCACGTACTTCAGGAAGTTCTCACAAGTGATTGGGGCTTTCTCTGTGTTCAGGTCGATAACAATATCGCCCATGTTTGTCTTAAAAATTACCATCAACAAAACCTTGCTTGCTAAAATTAGCGCTTAACAACATCGGAAAATGGTTAAGCTCAGCTTAGAGTATCATACCAGCTGCACTAGATCAGCCCTATGCCAAAGCAACTAGCCATTAATCAGCTCTTACTAGAGCAAGGACTGAAAAAATGGTAGATGCGGTGTGCTTATTCCATCTAAGCTGCGAAAATTATATGGCTTTTAGCGCTGATGCAAAAGCCGAAAATTAGGCAATTCATGCCTAAGCTGGCGTTTTCCCTTGGCAGCAAAGAGACAAAAAATGCTACAGATCCACAATACCATCACACGTCAAAAAGAAGATTTCGTGCCTATTACCCCAGGCAAGATCGGCATGTACGTGTGTGGTGTCACCGTCTACGACCTGTGCCATATTGGCCATGCTCGTACCTTTGTCAACTTCGACATGATTGTGCGTTACCTGCGCTACTGTGGCTACGACGTAAAGTACGTTCGCAACATTACGGATATCGATGACAAGATCATCAAGCGCGCACAGGAAAAGGGTGTTAGTGCCAAAGATCTGGCTGAGCACTTCATCCAAGAGATGTATGAGGACTTCGATAAGCTCAACATCAAGCGTCCTGACTTAGAGCCACGTGCTACCGACAATATCGACGCCATCATCTCCTTAGTACAGCGCCTGATCGACAAAGGTCATGCCTATGTCGCCAGCAATGGTGATGTAATGTTTGCCATTGACAGCTTCAAGAACTATGGACGTCTCTCCGGCCAAAAGCTCGAAGAGCTCAATGCTGGTGCCCGTATTGAGGTAGAAAAAGCCAAGCACAATCCTTTTGACTTTGTTCTGTGGAAACAATCAAAGCCAAGTGAGCCAGCTTGGGAATCTCCATGGGGCATGGGCCGTCCAGGTTGGCACATCGAGTGCTCGGCTATGAACAGCAAGTACTTAGGCGAGACCTTTGATATCCATGGTGGTGGTTCAGATCTGATCTTCCCTCACCACGAAAATGAGATCGCCCAAAGCTGCTGTGCTTTTGATAGCAAGTATGTGAACTACTGGATGCACTCTGGCATGGTGATGATCGATCACGAGAAGATGTCTAAGTCTCTCAACAACTTCTTCACCATTCGTGAAGTGCTCGAGCACTACGATGCCGAAACCATCCGCTTCTTCTTGCTCTCGGCTCAATATCGCAGCCCACTGAACTACACCCAAGATAACCTCAACAAAGCCAAGGCTTCGCTAGAGCGCCTCTACACCGCTTTACGTGACACCAAGATTGGCCCAGCTGTAGGTGGTGAGGAATACGTCGAGCGCTTCAAGGCCTTTATGGACGATGACTTCAACACCCCAGGTGCAATCTCGGTACTCTTTGATCTGGCCAAAGCCATCAATAGCTGCAAAGACGATCAGGCCAAGGCTGAAGGTCTTGCAGGTCGCTTAGTGGAATTAGGTGGCGTCTTAGGCATTCTCTATCAAGAGCCAACCAAGTTCTTACAAGGCTTAGGTGTTGGTGCTACTGCTGAGGCTAACGATGAAGTGGCTCAAATTGAGGCTTTAATCGAAGAGCGCAAGCAAGCACGTGCCCGCAAGGATTACGCCGCTGCTGATGCTGCTCGTAACAAGCTCACTGAGATGGGCATTGTCCTTGAGGATGGCCCTCAAGGTACCACTTGGCGTCGTGCTTAAGCTTACTAGGCTTCAAGCCTAAACATAGGCTGAAGCCTACGCCTAAATCCCTCCTCTTGCAGGGGAGGGATGTTATCTATTCATGAATTAGGACAAGGAGGCGGCGCTCTATCTTTCAAGAATCTTGAGGAGCTGAGCACCGATTGTTGATGAATATTTTAGTGACCGGTGGTTCCGGTTTTATTGGCTCTAACCTCTGTCGTCGCTTGCTCGATGAGGGGCATTATGTGCTTTGTTTGGACAACAATTACACGGGACGGATGGAGAATATCCAAGAATTACTGACCAATGATCACTTTAGCTTCATCCTTGCAGATGTATGCGACAGTTTAAAAGATCGTCCTGAGCTCAAGACGCAAGCCCTGCACTTAGATCAGATCTACAACTTAGCATGCCCAGCTAGCCCTCCTGCTTATCAGGGATTGCATGCCATTGAGACCACTAAGACTTGTGTCTTAGGGGCAATCAATGTGTTGGAGCTGGCTTTAGCCCATGGCGCTACTGTATTGCAAGCCTCTACCTCCGAGGTATATGGCGATCCTTTAGTGCATCCACAGCATGAAGGCTATCGTGGCAACGTCAATCCTAATGGTATTCGTGCATGCTATGACGAGGGTAAGCGCTGTGCTGAGAGCTTGTTCTTCGACTATGCCCGCCATTTAGGAGCCAAAATTAAAGTCATTCGTATCTTCAACACCTATGGCCCATTTATGGATCCAAAAGATGGCCGTGTAGTTAGCAATTTCATATGCCAAGCCTTACGCGGTGAAGATCTTACGGTCTACGGTCAGGGTGAACAGACACGCTCGTTCTGTTTTGTCGATGACTTAATTGCGGGAATGGTGGCCATGATGAACTCAGATCCTGAATTTTTAGGCCCAGTAAATCTGGGAAATCCTCAGGAGTTCACCATTGCGCAATTAGCTCAGCAGGTGTTAGAGATGATTCCAAGTGGGGCCAAGCTGGTGTTTAAGGATTTACCACAGGATGATCCTCGTTGCCGTAAGCCAGATATCAGCCTAGCAAAAAGTAAATTAGGCTGGCAGCCTCACATTAAGCTTACAGAAGGATTACAGCGCTCTATCCCTTACTTTGCTCAGCGCCTGCGTGATGATGGTGTGCAGTTGAAGGCCGTCTTCTAATTTTTCACGAAGTGGTGACTGTTATAAATAAACCAGATGCTTAAAATGCACCTCTCTAATGCGGCTTAAACCGCTACTTTGAGGCTATTGCTTTGTCTTGCAATGCTCCAAAATTTAATTTGTAACAGCCATCTTAATCATTATTTTATGTTCCAAGCGCCCGCCCCTATTGGCTATGCTATTGGCTAACACCTGATATAAAGCTGATCCGAGAAAGGCCAAATATAGGAGGTGCGGGATTAACGATCATGGCAAAAAATATCCTTTTAATTGCTGGTGGCGATAGCTCTGAACACGAGATATCACTGATTTCCGCCAAGTATGTAGCATCCCAACTCGAGCAAATCCCAGATTACAATGTGCTCAGCTGTGTCCTGCATGACTCCCAATTTCAATTCGCTGATGGTGCTGTGGGCTACTTCACCCTAGGCCCAAACTTTGTGGTACGAGCAGCAGACGGATCCGAGCAGTCTTATAAGATCGACTGTGCTGTACCTTGCCTGCATGGCTTCCCTGGCGAAACCGGAGATATCCAAGCCCTGCTCATGATGCACCAAGTGCCATTTATTGGTTGCGGCAAAGAGGCCAGCATCAACTGCTTTAACAAGGTCACGACCAAACTGTACTTTACTGCTCTCAATATTGAGAACACCCCTTATATCTTTATCGCTGACGCTAGTGAAGCTGCTCTGAAACAAGCTCATAGTGCTTTTGCTAACTTTGGTCATGACGTCTATGTCAAAGCTGCTAGCCAAGGCTCTTCTATCGGCTGCTACCATGTCACCGATGAGAGTAAATTAGATGCTGCTATTAAAGAGGCTTTAAGCTACAGCCCATTGGTACTCGTAGAAAAGACCATTGTGCACCGTGAGCTGGAAGTAGCAGCCTATGAATACAATGGCGATCTGCACATCACAGACCCCGGTGAGATCATCATTCCGCAAGATAAGTTCTATACTTTTGATGAAAAGTACAGTGCTGACAGCTCCTCTACCACCACCGTTGAGGTTAAAGATTTAAGCCCAGTACAAAAGGACATCATCAAGAGCATGGCTCGTCGTGCCTTTGTCGGCTTACATCTACGTCATCTTTCACGCATTGACTTCTTCTTAGGCGATGATGGTGTAGTCTATCTCAACGAGATCAACACTTTCCCTGGCATGACCCCAATCTCCATGTTCCCTAAGCTGGTAGAACATGCTGGACTGCCTATGAGCAAGTTCTTCGCTGCCTGTGTAGAAGACGCTATCGCACATCAGGCTCAATAGCCTAAAATCAGGCTTAGAAGCCTCACAGCTCAGAGTCGTAGCTATATTAAAGTTGAGCCTTATTCACTTAACTTTAGGCTTGGCCCATACCGAATACTATTGCGGTCTAGGGACATATGAGCCATCGTGGTCTACCCCTCAACCTTGACTCTGAGCTGTTCCATTAACCAATTTTTCTGGAGCACCGTTTTATGCAAGAAACTAAGCTCTCAGCTACCACCAATGCAAGCGACTCCCCAAACAAAACAGCGGATGTTGCTCTTGCAGAGGATCAAAGCAGCGCTGCTCCAGCGCCAGCACCTGCTCCATCACAAGCGCAAGTGCCCACACCAGCATCAGCTTCTGAGGCTAACGACACTATCTCTGTAGCCGAAGAGCTCCGCGAAAGTCAGCAAGCTGCAGCCGCTATTCGCGATAAGCAATACCATCCCATGATCTTAAGCGACCTCTCAAATCAAGCCTCTACCTCATTCTGGCGTGGCTATCGTCGCTTTTGGCCATTTTTACGTCCTTACTGGGGTATTGCCTTATTAGGTATCATCCTCACTATTCCTGTTGGCGCTTTAGACGCCGTAATCGCCTTGTTCTTAAAACCTTTTACCGATCAGGTGATGGTGGAGCAAGAAAAGCAATTTGCTGATTACGTGCCATTAGTCATCATTGGCTTTACTCTGATCCAAGGCATATTTATCTACCTATCATCCTTGGTCAATGGCTATGTCGGCGGTGCTGTTAACTTATTAATGCGCTCCAAGCTGTACGAGAAACTCCTATCCTTTGATAGCCGCTTTTACGATGCCAACAACTCCGGCTCAGTGATTCTGCGCTTCTTTAACGATTCTGAGAGTGCCTCTAACGGCCTAATTCAAAACATCAGGCTCTTCCTGACCAAGTTTTTCTCTTCGATCTCACTTTTAGGTGTGCTGCTCTACAATTCATGGCAACTAACCATTGTGGCAGTAGGAGTGGTGTGCTTCCTCATCATCCCGATGCGTATAGTGCGTCGTCGCGTGAAAAAGATCGTTAACCACACGGTCTCGGCCTCAACTGGCATGATCACGCTCTACAACGAGACCACTTTGGGCTCCAAGGTGATCAAGAGCTTTAACCTAAAAGAGTACATGTATCAGCGCTTCTACCAGCAAGCTAACTACCTCTTCCGTATGGGAGTCAAGCTGGTACGTGATACCAACTGGCTATCACCAGTCATGCACTTTGTGAGCTCGTTAGGTATCGCTGGTGTGCTCTACTTTGGCGTAACGCTGATCATCAATGGCACCCTGACCTCGGGTGAGTTCGTGTCGTTCCTTGCTGCTCTGATCATGCTCTATACCCCATTAAAGAGCATCGGTAACAACTATATTCAGGTACAGAGCGCTCTACTGGCCTTAGATCGTATCTACGACCTCTTAGACTATGAGAGCTACGAAAACGGCAAGCACGAAGGTAATACCGTTATCAAGGAGATCAAAAAAGACATCGAGTTCCAGCACGTATATTTCAGCTACGACGGCGTTCACGATGTGCTCAAGGATGTCTCCTTTAAGATCAATGTCGGTCAAAAGGTTGCCTTAGTCGGCAACTCAGGTGGTGGTAAGACCACTGTCTGCTCTCTGATCACGCGCCTCTACGAGATCAAATCAGGCAAGATCCTGATCGATGATATCGATATCCATGACTACACCTTGGAGTCCCTGCGACATCAGGTAGCCTTTGTCTTCCAAGACAACTTCCTCTTTGCTGGCACCATCCGGCAAAACATCTTGTTTGGTAAGGAGGACGCTACCGAAGAAGAGATCCAACTGGCGCTCAAGAGTGCCTATCTCGATGAGTTCGTGCAAAGCCTGCCAAATGGACTAGACACCGAAATTGGTGAGCGCGGTGTAACCCTCTCTGGAGGACAAAAGCAGCGTTTAGCTATCGCTCGTGCCATTATCCGCAACGCTCCGCTAGTGATCTTAGATGAGGCTACATCTGCCTTAGATAACCGCTCCGAGAAGGTGGTACAAAAGGCATTAGATGAGCTGATGAAAGGTCGTACCACTCTGGTAATCGCCCACCGTCTGTCCACTGTTCGCGATGCTGACGTGATCATGGTGATCAACGACGGTCAGATTGTGGAGAAGGGTAGCCACGACGAACTGCTCCAACAAAACGGCGCTTATGCCATGCTCTACAACTCCCAATTTAAGATGCTGGAAGGCCAAGAGCACCAAGAGCAGGAACAAGAAAGCACGGCTGACACTGACTCTAAAGCTGACGCTTAAGCCCCCAACAAGTCATAGCAGGACTTAGCAAGCTATTACAGCTACCTCACAGATAGATCAAGGGCTCGTGACCTGATTTGTTCTCCATAAAGCCAAAAGCTTAAGGCTTGAGGACAACAGGTGGCGAGCCCTGTGTTTTGCTCAAAAGCAAGGATAGACAACCATGTCTCTTATTCTTCCACCAGACTTTGGTCAGACTCCTAAACAAAAGCTGGTACTGCCTGAAGGCTTTAAAAGCCTATTAGTGCAAGTGTGCTGTGCCCCTTGCTGCGGAGCTGTACTCGAGTGCTTTAAGTACCACAACATCAACCCGACGCTCTTCTTCTATAACCCTAACATCCACCCTCGTGCCGAATATGAAAAGCGTCGCGACGAGCTCATTGAGCTGTCCAAGCTGCTGGGCTTTGCTTATGTGATCCCAGAATACGAGACTAAATCATGGTTTGAGGCCGTAAAGGGCTTAGAACATGAGCCAGAAAGAGGCAAGCGCTGTACTGTGTGCTTTACCCGTCGGCTCACTGTAACAGCCCAATATGCCAAAAAGCACGGCTTCTCTCACTTTACGACAACGCTGGCCACTTCTCGCTGGAAGGACAAGAAGCAAGTAGACGCTGCTGGCTTTGCGGCTCAAGAGGCCACCGGAGTACCTTACTGGAGCGAAGACTGGCGCAAAGGCGGTCTAGTCACACGTCGTTACCAGCTGGTCAAGGAGTTTAACTTCTACAACCAGCTCTACTGCGGCTGTGTCTACTCGCAGCAAAACAACACCCATGTCGCCCACGTTACCGACACGGCTATCGCCTGCACTAACTGTAAAACAAACATAGCCCCGAGTGACATAGGGGCATAATGTCCCATATTAGGCAGGGATAAGCTGGCAGACAAGCAAGCTACACCTGCCCTATCTGTCCTTAATCAGGTTCGCAAAACCCCAGTCAGGACTTGGAGGAATTTTTCCGCTCAGCAGCTTTAGCAGCTTTCTTAGCCTTAGCTTCTTCCTCTTTGGTGACTAACTCAACAATGTTAATAATTGCTGATAACTTACGCATTAAACTATAGAGCTTGTTGTTATATTTTAACCTTGCACGCAATTGCTGGAACTTCTGGGTGTTTGGTATAAAACGATATACAGGGAAAATATAACTAAAAGACAAATTATGGCCTTTTAGATCAATACCATGCTGCTGGAAATAATCACGACTCAAGAGAGCTAATTGCTTCTGTAACGGTACAGCCAAGCGGTCGTATAGACTTAGGATGTGTTCTAAAGCATACATTTGCCAACGAGTTAACAAAACAGAAGATACATCGGGCTCTTGGACGTGCTCTTTGATATATTGATAATCAAACTCTAATAGGTCAAACAGACTTTGTACTTGCTTCTCATTGCAACTAACACTCAAAGAGTTGTCCGACAGCTGGTGGTACAATATCTCATTGACAAACGATATTTTTCTGGCATTTAACACCAGTTGGATTGACCAGCACTGATCTTGGCCAGAGTACAAAGCTGGATACTCAATACCGAATTGCTCAATGAAGTCACGAGCCACCAACTTATCCCAAGGAGCACTATTGAACTGAAAAGCTAATTTTTTGAGTTCAGTAATATCTGTGGCTTCCAATAGCTCTTTATCGATAGAATAATTACGAACAGTATTACCACAATGCGAGCTATATCCACAATGGACAAAATCAGCCTGATCTTGTCGTAATTTACCCAGCATTTTTTCAACAAGATCCGGCTCGAGCTCATCATCGGCATCCATGAAGTACACGGCAGAGCCAGAACTTAGAGCAACGCCACGATTACGAGTTGGCCCTATCCCTAAAATGCAGTCATTACGACAAATAACAATATTCTTATCAGAGTGCTCTTGCTTAAAAGCCTGAATTTTTTGCCAAGAGTCATCTTCTGAGCAATCATCAACCAACACTAATTCTAAATTAGTGTAAGTTTGATTGAACACAGCAGATAATTTCTCTATAGAATCAGCGATATTATAACAAGGTATAATAACTGACACGAGCTCACTGAGCTCTCCTTGTTGTTCTTTCATAAGTAAAGACAATCCTTAAATCACCTTATTTCAGTAGCACCTAATTAAAAATGACAGTATCTTTTTCTTTTACTGGTTATAAGGGACAAGAAGAAGAAGAAGAAGAAGGTGCAACTGGTTTTGCCGCCCAAGAGACCACCGTAGAGCCTTACTGGAACGAAGACTGGCGCAAAGGTTGTCTAGTATAGTCACGCATCATTACCAGCTGATCTGATCAAAGAGTTTAACTTCTACAACTAGGCAGCCAATGCAGCAATTATTGCTGCTTAGAACGTTTTTGGGCAATATCTAAAATAGCGCCAAAGATATCATTATAATTGCGCAAAGCTTTACAGCAATTATAACTACACTTTAACTTCCAGCGTAATTTCAGATTAAGCTTTTTTGACAACAAGCGATATAAAGGTGCTCTGACATAAAAAGGATATTTCTGCCACACAAGCTCAATGTTTTGTTTTTGGCAAAAATCATAAAATCTCAAAGCAAACTGGCACTGCAAATCAGAGCCATTAGGAAACTTAAACCACCATTTAGTGGCGTCATAGAGACAACGTAACTTCCATTCATCCACCAAATCGTCAAACATTCCCTTTTGGTGAAAGAGTTGCTCTGAAAACTGCAATAGATATGATATACCATCAAGCACACGAATATTAGACCAGCTAGTCATGGAGTTTGGAAATCTAAAATAATGATATAGAGGCTCCTCGATAAAAGCTATATTGTTAGCATTCAAGACTAACTGCATCGTCCAAACACGCTCTTCACCATAAGCACTATCAGGAAAGCTTATATTATATTGCTCAATAAAGCTACGTCTTACAAGCTTATTCCATACAGCACACATAAAATTAAAGAAATGATGTTTAATCTCTAGAGTAGTCTTAGACTCTAGCAGTTCGTGTTCTACAGGCACAACACTTACCTGTGCACCTTCATGAAAATAATAAGCGCAACAAACAAAATCAGCCTGTTTCTGATTTAACTGAGACAACATTTTCTCAATATAATCAGGTTCAATCTGATCATCAGCATCCCAAAAAACGACAAACTCACCTGAACTTAAAGCAAATCCTTTATTACGGGTAAGCCCAACGCCTAAATTTTGTTCATTGTGATGAACGATAATACGCTTATCACTATGAGCTTGTTTAAACTCTTGCAATTTCTGCCAAGTATCATCACTTGAACAATCATCAACAAGAATCAGCTCTAGCTCTTTATAGCTCTGCTCGAATACACTTGACAAATTGCCAATAAAACTCGATACGTTATAGCAAGGCACAATTACCGATACAAGGCTCATAACAATACAACAACCCAATCTTAGCTAATCACAAGTAAAGCACCATAATAGAGAGAAGTTCAAGTCAGAGCAGCAGCATATAGACAGGGGTTAAGGGCAAAACAGGTGCTTGGTCTGCTCCGCAAGCCTGATAAAATCAGACTGCATCTTAACAGGATGTCAGGAAAATGAGCCTAACCTCTGTCTATAAACAAAATTACACCAACCAAGAACAAGATTAATTAGCTAAAGCTAAATAGCGTAATTTGTTACATAACTCATTACGCTTAATAATACTCTCTCCTTCAAGAAAGCGCTTTTTTAATCTAGCTCTAGTTTCTTTAAATATAAAAGGAGGAATTATTCTATATAAACGTTTTTTAGCAAAAGCAGATGCAGGCAATGCATGCTCACTGGTATCAATATTATACCGCTCGCAAAAATCTAAATATTGTTTCGCAAAATATTTTAATAATTCAGGCTCTTTGTCTAATACATTAAAAAAATAAGTTAGCTGTTTAACACGATATTCTTTCCAAGAACTTATTAACTCATTTTCAAGATGATACTTAATGATAGTTTTATATTCAAAAACTGTCATATCTAAAACACCTTGTACAAATCTTTTATCATGGCCTGAAGATAGCGAGTTATCTCTTTTAATATAGTGGTACAATTGTTCCTTAACAAAAGAGATCTTATGGGCTTCTAAAGTTAACAACATTCCCCAACAATGATCTTCACATACAAAAATATCAGGAAACTCTATTCCTTTATCAAGGATAAACTCACGCTTAACTAGCTTGTTACAAGGTGATGGAATAAAATCAAAAAATAGTTTCTGAATATCTTTTATATTTTTTGCTGCTAATAATGCAGGAGTTAACTCCAGCACACTCGACTTATTACCATTAACTAAATGTATATCACAACATACAAAATCAGCATCTTCTTGCTTGATTTTAGATAGCATTTTTTCCACATACGTTGGCTCTACCTGATCATCTGCATCCCAAAAACATACAAACTTTCCAGTACTTAACTTAACACCTAAGTTACGGGTCTTACCAGCTCCTTGATTGTGTTCATTACGAGCAACAATCACTCTCTCGTTAACATGTTGCTGTTTAAAATTTTGAATTTTTGCCCAAGTATCATCTGTAGAACAGTCATCAATAAGCACTAACTCTATAGCAGGATAAGTTTGCTTAAACACAAAGTGCAGATTATCTACATAAGAAGACACGTTGTAACAAGGAATAATAACGGAAACCAAATCAGTATTAGTATTAGTATTAGTCATAATGGACTCCAATTTATCTAAAATCGGCGCTACTTTACTTAAAGCAACTCAATTAGTGGCGGAAGCTCTGATTTTAATAAGCAAGCTATCACCTAATAACTGTCTCAAAATTATTCACAGTCAGTGTGAAGTTCCTACAGATCGAATGGGCTATTAGTCTGTAGTTTTTGGACAACAGTTATTATGTTATAGCTTCCTAACTGTCTGTACGGACGGGAATTTTTGGTTCTTTGGTAAATTTTGCTCCAATGCGGTTCGTGGCCAACCAGCAAAGCCAGTCCTTTTTCATATCGTCTTCAGAAGACAGCATTTGTAATGCTGCACCATAGACGGCTGACTCAGAACAAGGCGAGTGGTTCAGCGCTACTACTATAAATAAGGGCTTACAGATCAAAATCTCCTAAAAACTAATTTTTTCAGCTCTTAGCTCGTGTGGCCATTGGACTGGGTATTCCGTCTCATAGGCAATTTTACACTACGATCATGCTTTAGCGGCGGCAATGCATTAAGGGTTCTTATGTAGTGCCCCTTCATATGACTCAAAACACATGCTAAGTACAGGATAATGATGACTCAAGCAGGATTGCAAGAACGCCATCTACTCTACTTAAAGTAGCTCTGACTGCTCCTTAGATCTCTGAGAGAGCCTTCTGTGAGCTCAACATCCCTCTCTCCACCCTTCCACTTACATTTCACCGGCCGCGATTTTTTGCAAAAAGTCCTTGAAATAGCGATTTTTATCCGTATAATAAGCGCCAATTTCTGTGCGCTGCGTCACAGCTTAGCCTCTAAGCCTTGCTACGATGCGGTTCTACCCAAGCTCTATCGCCTTGCAGGTAAGCACAGGCCAGCCCTCCAGCATTTGACTGTGGCTGAGATACTCTCCCTAATCTTGGGAGAACTGATTTGTAGACCGTCCTCTTGTTTTAGTCCATCTTTGCGACCAAGGCAGGAAGGCACGCGTCTGCACGTTCTTTTATTTTCGGAGTCTGTAATGCAGAACCAAAGAATTCGGATCCGCCTCAAGGCCTACGACCACAGATTAATCGACCACTCGACTGCTGAAATCGTTGAGACTGCTAAGCGCACTGGCGCTCAGGTTCGCGGTCCGATCCCGCTCCCTACCCGCAAGGAGCGTTATACCATCCTGATCTCCCCACACGTTAACAAAGATGCCCGTGACCAGTACGAAATCCGTACTCACAAGCGCTTAGTCGACATCGTGGAGCCAACCGAGAAGACCGTTGACGCTTTAATGCGTCTGGATCTCGCTGCTGGCGTTGACGTTCAAATTAGCCTTCGCTAAAGAGGGGGGAATTTACAATGGCAATCGGTTTAATTGGCCGCAAGCTTGGAATGACCCGCGTATTTAACGAGGATGGTAAGTCAGTTCCAGTAACCGTAATCCAGGTTGAAGCTAACCGCGTCACTCAGATCAAGAATGCTGAGACCGACGGTTATTGCGCAATCCAAGTCACCACCGGTGAGCGCAAGGCCTCCCGTATGAACAAGCCTGAGACCGGCCACTTCGCCAAGACTGGCGTCGCCGCTGGCCGTGGTTTATGGGAGTTCCGCTTAGAGCCTTCTGAGCTCGAGTCTTACCAAGTCGGCTCTGAGATCAAGGTTGATGCTTTTGAGGGCGTCAAGAAGGTTGATGTCACTGGCCAGTCTAAGGGCAAGGGCACTGCCGGTACCGTTAAGCGTCACAACTTCCGCACCCAAGACTTTACCCACGGTAACTCTCGTTCCCACCGCGTTCCAGGTTCCACTGGTCAAAACCAGACCCCAGGTCGCGTGTTCAAGGGCAAGAAGATGGTTGGCCGTCTGGGCGGTGAGAAGGTCACTGTGATGTGCTTAGACCTCGTCCGTATCGACGCTGAGCGTAACCTGCTCCTCGTCAAGGGCGCTGTCCCAGGTGCCAACAACGGCGATCTCATCGTAAGGCCAAGTGTTAAAGCTTAACCTGAGGTAAAGGAATCATGGAATTAAAGATCATGGGCGCTGAGAAGCCACTAGAGGTATCTGAAAATGCCTTTGGTCGCGAGTTCAATGAGGCGCTGGTACATCAGGTGGTAGTTGCTTACCTGAGTACTGCTCGCGCTGGAACTAAAGCGCAAAAGACCCGCTCTGAGGTGTCTGGCGGTGGCAAGAAGCCATTCCGTCAAAAGGGTACTGGCCGTGCCCGTGCTGGTTCGACCCGTTCTCCATTATGGCGTGCCGGTGGTACCATCTTCGCTGCCAAGCCACAGGATTGGAGCCAGAAGGTCAACCGTAAGATGTATCGCGCTGCCATGAGCAGCATTCTCTCCGAGTTAGTCCGTCAAGATCGTTTAGTGATCGTTGAGGACTTAAAGCTTGAGAACCACAAGACCAAGACCTTAGTGAACAAGCTCAAGGAGCTCGACTTAAAGCAAGTCTTAATCGTGACTGAGGCTTTTGACGAGAACCTGTTCCTTGCCGCTCGCAACCTCTACAAGGTTGAAGTCTGCCAACCAGGTACCGCTTCGTTCAACCCAGTGAACTTAGTGGGCTTTGACAAGGTATTAATTACCGCAGCCGCTCTCAAGAAGGTTGAGGAGGATATCACCAAATGATTAACTCTCGTTTAATGAACATCCTTCGCGCCCCAATCATTACCGAGAAGTCTGCTTTAGCTTCTGAGAAGCACAATTGCTTTGTCTTCAAGGTTCTGCCTGATGCTACCAAGCTTGAGATCAAGCAGGCTGTTGAGAGCAACTTCAGCAACGTCAAAGTCGGTTCTGTGCACACCCTGAACGTTCAAGGCAAGAAGCGTCGTTCCGCTCACGGCATCGGTGTTCGTTCCAACTGGAAGAAGGCCTATGTCACCTTATCCGAGGGCACGATTGACTTCTCCGCTCAGAGCGCAGGCAAGGAGAGCAAGTAATGGCTATCATTAAGACTAAGCCTACCTCCGCTGGTCGCCGTCACGTTATCCAGATCAAGAATCCTGATTTATGGAAAGGTGGCCCATGCCGCTCTCTCGTGGTTGAGAAGCGCAAGACTGGCGGTCGTGACAACTACGGTCACATTTCCACCCGTCACATTGGCGGTGGCCACAAGCAACGTTATCGTTTAATTGATTTTAAGCGTCAAAAGGATGGTATCGAGGCACGCGTTGAGCGTCTTGAGTACGATCCAAACCGTTCTGCTCACATCGCTTTAGTGCTGTACGCAGACGGCGAGCGTCGCTACATCTTAGCCCCTAAGGGCCTGCAAGCTGGCGACAAGATCATAAGCGGTGATAGTGCTCCTATCAAGGTTGGTAACTCTTTACCACTGCGCAACATTCCTGTTGGTACCAACGTCCACGCTGTGGAGTTAGTCCCAGGTCAGGGTGCTCAGTTTGCCCGCTCTGCCGGTTCTTTCTGCAAGATTCTGGCTCGTGAAGGTGACTACGTTACCTTAAGCATGCGCTCCGGCGAAATGCGTCGCGTTCTCGCTAACGGCCGTGCAACTATCGGTGAAGTCGGTAACAGCGAACACATGTTACGTCAATTAGGTAAGGCTGGTGCTGCCCGTTGGCGCGGTGTCCGTCCTACCGTTCGTGGTATGTCCATGAACCCAATCGACCACCCACACGGTGGTGGTGAGGGCCGTAACAAGGGTATTCAGCCTCGTTCTCCATGGGGTACCCCATGCAAGGGCTTCAAGACCCGCAAGAACAAGCGTACTGACAAGTACATTGTTCGTCACCGTTAATTGCTAGTTGAGGAAGCAACATGCCACGTTCTTTAAAGAAAGGCCCGTTTATTGACGCGCACTTATTGAAGAAGGTTGAACAAGCTGCCGCCAGCACTGATAAGAAGCCTATCAAGACCTGGTCGCGCCGTTCGATGATTATTCCTGCCATGATCGGTATGACGATCGCTGTCCACAACGGCCGTCAACACGTACCTGTGTATGTGTCCGATGAAATGGTGGGTCACAAGCTGGGTGAGTTTGCCCCAACCCGTACTTTCCGCGGTCACGCTGCTACTGCAGACAAGAAGGCTGGTAAGTAGGAGTAAAGATCATGACTGAAGTTAAAGCCGTACATCGCTTTGCTCGTACTTCCGCCCAAAAGGCTCGCTTAGTTGCTGACCAAGTACGCGGTATGCCTGTTGACAAGGCTATTGACCTGTTAAAGTTCAGCCCACGTAAGGCTGCTACTTTAATCTCCAAGGTCTTAGTATCTGCCGTAAGCAATGCCGAGAACAACAACGGCATGGATAGCTCCAAGCTGTTCATTTCTCGCATCTTGATTGACGAGGGTCCATCATTAAAGCGTGTTATGCCACGAGCCAAAGGCCGTGCCGACCGTATTGTGAAGAGAACCTCTCACATTTCCATTTACGTTGCTGAGCGTTAACAGGAGCTTAAGATGGGTCAGAAGGTTAATCCGATCGGAATAAGACTTGGTATCACTAAGCCTTACTCTTCGGTCTGGTACGCATCTACCGCTAATTTCCCAGCCAATATCAAGAGCGATTTTGAGGTTCGTAAGTATTTAACCGCCGAGCTGAAGAACGCTTCTGTATCGAAGATTGTCATTGACCGTCCAGCTAAGAGCATCCGTGTGACCATTCACACCGCTCGTCCTGGTATCGTCATCGGCAAGAAGGGCGAGGATGTCGAGAAGCTGCGTAAGAAGATCACCGCTATTGCCGGTGTTCCAGCTCAAGTTAACATCAGCGAGATCCGCAAGCCAGATCTCGACGCCAAGTTAGTCGCCGACTCTATTGCTTCGCAATTAGAGCGTCGTGTGATGTTCCGTCGTGCCATGAAGAAGGCCATCCAGAACGCTATGCGTGTGGGTGCCAAGGGCATCAAGGTCGAGGTTTCTGGTCGTTTAGGTGGTGCTGAAATCGCTCGTTCTGAGTGGTTACGTGAAGGCCGCGTGCCTCTGCACACCTTACGTGCAGACATCGACTACGCCTTATCTGAGGCTGTCACTACTTATGGTGTGATCGGCGTTAAGGTCTGGATCTTCAAGGGTGAAGTGTTAGGTCAACTGCCACTGAACCAAGAGGAGACCGAGGAACGTAACGCTCCAGCCGATCGCAAGGGCCGTCGTCGTAACGACAATGGCGCTCGCAACAACCGCCGTGGCGGTCGTAATGACCGTGCTCAAGGCCAGAAGAAGCCAGCCGCTGCTGCAGCTGCTCCTGAGGCCCCAGCTGCTGCTGAGTAACGGAGGAGAGAGTAGATGTTACAACCAAAGCGCACTAAGTACCGCAAGACCCAAAAGGGTCGTAATGAGGGCTTAGCATACTCTGGCAACGAGGTTTCTTTCGGCGAGTACGGTTTAAAGGCTACCTCCCGTGGTCAAATCACCGCCCGTGAAATCGAAGCAGCCCGTCGTGCATTCACCCGTGAGATGAAGCGTGTTGGTAAGGTCTGGATCCGTGTGTTCCCAGACAAGCCAATCACTCAGAAGGCTCTGGGTGTTCGTATGGGTAAAGGTAAGGGTACCGTTGAGTACTGGGTTTGCCCAATTCAACCTGGTAAGGTTCTCTTTGAAATCAGTGGTATTCCTGAGGATGTGGCTCGCGAGGCATTCCGTCTGGCTGCCGCTAAGTTATCGGTTACCACTACTTTCGTTCGCAAGGCGGTGCTCTAATGAAGGCTAGCGAGTTACGTAACAAGTCCGTTGAAGAGCTTAAGAACGAGCTTAATGACCTTCAACGCGAGCAGTTCAACCTCCGTTTCCAGTTAAAGCTTAACCTGCTTCAACAGACTGACAATTTACGCAAGGTGCGTCGTGAGATCGCCCGTGTGAACACTGTTCTGTCCGAGAAGCTTCGCGCTGAGAGCGCTCAATAGAGGTAGTGCTAAATGTCTGAGACTCAGAACACTCAAAAAGTGGCCCGCACCCTCCGTGGTCGCGTTGTCAGCGATAAGATGCAAAAAGCTTGTGTGGTTGCTGTAGAGCGTCGCGTTAAGCACCCTCTCTATGGCAAGATCGTGAAGCGCACCACCAAGTTCCACGTGCAAGATGTCGAGAATGCCGCCCACACTGGCGACTTAGTCGAGATCAAGGAATGCCGTCCAGTGGCTAAGACCATTGCTTGGACCTTAGTCTCTGTGATTGAGAAGGCTGAATAAGTCGTAAGACTTAAGCTTCACTTGAGCTCAGGCCCTGCCTGAGCGCAAAAGGCCTATGGTGCTACCACTTCAGGTGGTAATACCACAGGCCTTTTTGTCATTTCCTCGCTTCTTCTCCCCAAGCCCCTCCACCAGCAGATCTGGCAATACCACCTGATTTCTGCCACCAGATTCCCTATCTCTACTGCTTCACCTGCTCTGGTCTACCAGTTGTCTTGTAGAAAAAAGCGGAAAAAATGGGATATATCTCGCAAAAACTTGCTCAAATTTTGTTTTCATGGTATGATTCAGCGCCCTTTAGCTTATTGCTGAGGGCAAAGTTAACTTGTTTTTAACCTTTGGAGCATTATTCAATGATCCAGATGCAAACTATGCTCGACGTTGCTGACAACTCGGGTGCTCGTAGCGTAATGTGCATTAAGGTCCTCGGTGGATCTCATCGCCGTTATGCTGCCATTGGCGACATCATCAAGGTGTCCGTCAAGGAAGCTATCCCACGCGGCAAGGTCAAGAAGGGCGATGTTGTTGACGCTGTTGTCGTTCGCACCAAGAAGGGTGTGCGTCGCGCTGACGGTTCTGTCATTCGCTTTGACAGCAATGCTGCTGTTTTATTAAACGGCCAGCATGAGCCAATTGGCACTCGTATTTTCGGGCCTGTTACCCGTGAGCTTCGCGGTGAGCAGTTCATGAAGATTGTGTCTTTAGCTCCAGAAGTACTCTAGTCTTAAGGGGTAAGAGAACATGGCAGCGAAAATCCGCCGCAATGATGAAGTTATCGTGATCGCTGGTAAGAACAAGAATAGCGTCGGTAAGGTGCTTTCCGTTCTGACCAAAGAGAACAAAGTGATTGTCGAGGGTGTTAACCTCGTCAAGAGACACACCAAGGCTAACGCCGCTACTGGTGCTGAGGGTGGCATCATCACCAAGGAAGCTCCTTTACACGTTTCCAATGTTGCTATCTACAACCCTAACACAAAGAAGGCTGATAAGGTTGGTTTCCGCATCGAAGATGGCAAGAAGGTTCGCTTCTTCAAATCCACCAACGAAATCATCAGCAACCAGGCTTAATAGCAGTTTTTTTCAGGAGTAAAAACGATGGCGAAACTGCATGATCAATACAAGCAGGAAGTAATCAATGCTTTGATGGAAAAGTTTGGTTACAAAACAGTCATGCAAGTCCCTCGGATTGTGAAGATCACCCTCAACATGGGTGTCGGTGAGGCTGTTGCAGATAAGAAAGTTTTAGAAAACGCTGCACGCGATATGGCCGCCATTTCTGGTCAGAAGCCATTGATCACCAAGGTTCGCAAGTCTGTAGCTGGCTTCCACATTCGTGAAGGCTACCCAATTGGCTGCAAAGTGACCCTGCGCGGTGAGCGCATGTGGGAGTTCTTAGAGCGTTTAATCGTGATCGCTATCCCACGTATCCGCGACTTCCGTGGTTTATCTTCCAAGTCTTTCGATGGCCGTGGCAACTATTCCATGGGTGTTCGTGAGCAGATCATCTTCCCAGAGATCGATTACGACAAGGTCGACACCATCCGTGGTCTTGATATCACCATCACCACCACTGCCAAGACTGACGAAGAGGGTCGTGCCTTATTAGAGGCTTTCAAGTTCCCATTCCGCAGCAACCAGGCTAAGTAAGAGTAGGACGAACCTATCATGGCTAAGACTTCTATGAAGAACCGCGAGCTCAAAAGAGAGCGCCTTGCTGACAAGTACTTTGCAAAGCGCCAAGAGCTCAAGCAAAAGATTTCCAACGTCTCTCTGTCTGAAGAAGAGCGTTTCGCTGCTGTGCAGGCCTTAGCTTCCCTGCCACGCGATTCTAGCCCATGCCGTCAACGCAATCGTTGCGCTGAGACTGGCCGTCCACATGGTTACCTGCGCAAGTTCGGCTTATGCCGTATCAAGCTCCGTGAGCACATGATGCGCGGTGAGATTCCTGGCCTCCACAAGGCAAGCTGGTAAGAGGAGAAAGACAGATGAGCATGCAAGATCCTATCGCGGATTTGCTGACCCGTATCCGCAATGGCCAAGCCTCCGGCAAAGTCATGGTGTCCATGCCTTCCTCCAAGCAAAAGCTGGCAATCGCCAACCTTTTGTTAAAAGAGGGTTACATCGCCTCCGTGAACGTCACTGGCGATACTAAGAAGGTCTTAGAGATTGGCCTCAAGTACTATGAGGGCAAGCCAGTCGTCGAGATGATTCAGCGCGTGTCTCGCCCAGGTCTGCGCATCTACAAGAAGTGCCGTGACCTGCCACGTATCATGAATGGTTTAGGCATCGCGGTGATCTCCACCTCGAAGGGCCTGATGACCGACCGTGCCGCCCGTAAGGACGGTTTAGGCGGCGAAGTTATCTGCTACGTCGCATAATTAGGAGGGGACATGTCACGTATTGCTAAGGAACCAGTGTTAGTTCCTCAAGGCGTCGAGGTCTCCATCGACGGCCAGTTAGTTACTATTAAGTCTAAGAAAGGCCAGATGCAGTTAAACGTGCATCCATTAGTCAGCGTCGACTTCACCGACAACGCTTTACACGTTAAGGTCAATGACGACTCTGCTGATGCCAACATGCAATCTGGTACCACCCGTGCTTTACTGCACAACATGGTTGTGGGTCTGGATAAGGGCTATGAGAAGAAGTTAACCTTAGTGGGCGTGGGTTTCCGCGCTCAGGCTAAGGGCAAGGTCTTAAACTTAGCTTTAGGCTTCTCTCACCCAATCGAGCATGAGCTCCCAGAGGGTATCACCTGCGAGACTCCAAGCCAGACCGAAATCGTCCTGAAGGGCTTTGATAAGGCACTTTTAGGTCAGGTGGCTGCTGATATCCGCGCTTACCGCGCTCCTGAGCCTTATAAGGGCAAGGGTATCCGCTATGCTGACGAAGTTGTCCGCATCAAGGAAGCTAAGAAGAAGTAAGGATTGAGGTAATCACCATGTTGGATAAGAAGCAATCGCGCATTCGTCGTGCTACGAAGTCCCGCGCAAAGATGCATGAGTTGGGAGTCACCCGCCTCGTCGTTACTCGTACTCCTCGCCACATCTACGCTCAGATCATTGACAAGGATAGCCATGTCTTAGCTTGCGCTAGCACCTTAGAGAAGGAGCTGGCCAAGGATCTGAAGTACACCGGCAATATCGAAGCCGCTAAGGTGATCGGTAAGGCTGTTGCTGAGCGTGCTTTAGCCGCTCAGGTGGAGAGCGTCGCTTTTGACCGCTCTGGTTACAAGTATCACGGCCGCGTTGCAGCTTTAGCTGATGCTGCTCGCGAGGCTGGCCTTAAGTTCTAACGGAGTGCTCCTTTCATGCCACACAAAGATGAAACTCAAGCAGGCGAGCTTCAAGAGAAGTTAGTCGCTGTCAACCGCGTTGCTAAGGTTGTTAAGGGTGGTCGTATTTTCTCCTTCACCGCTTTAACTGTAGTTGGTGATGGTAATGGCCGCGTTGGTTACGGTTATGGCAAGGCCTCCGAGGTTCCAGCTGCCATTCAAAAGGCAATTGAGCAAGCTCGCCGTAACATCAACAAGAACATTTCGCTCAACGATGGCACCTTATTCCACGCCGTCAAGGGCGAGCACTCTGGCTCCATGGTTTACATGCAGCCTGCCTCCGAGGGTTCCGGTATTATCGCCGGTGGTGCTATGCGTGCCGTGTTAGAGGTTGCTGGTGTGCGTAACGTCTTAGCTAAGACCTACGGTTCCACCAACCCAATCAACGTGGTTCGTGCCACTGTCGCTGCTTTAGCTTCGCAGCGTACCCCAGAGCAGATCGCCGCTAAGCGTGGTCTGTCTGTTAAGGAAATCTTGGAGTAAAAAATGGCCGAGAAGAAAACCATCAAAGTTACCCAAGTACGTAGCATCATTGGCCGCAAGCCAGATCACGTTGCCACCATGCGTGGCTTGGGTTTACGTCGTATTCGCCACACTGTGGAGCTGGAAGACACTCCATCTGTGCGCGGTATGATCAACAAAGTCAGCTACATGATTAAGGTCGAGGAGTAATCGTCAATGCATCTTTATACTCTTAAGCCTGCTGCTGGCTCGCGTCCAGCCCACGTCCGTGTTGGTCGTGGTATTGGCTCCGGTCTCGGCAAGACTTGCGGCCGTGGTATCAAGGGTTCTGGTGCTCGTAAGAGCCCAAATGTCCGCCCAGGTTTTGAAGGCGGCCAGATGCCTTTAAAGATCCGTCTGCCTAAGTTTGGCTTCTACTCGCCAAAGTCGGACGTGACCGCTGAGGTTTTACTCAACGACTTAAACCGCATCGAGGGTGATGTGGTTGATATGGCTAGCCTCTTAAAAGCCCGCTTAATCACCAAGAAGATCAAGTACGTCAAGATCGTGCTCTCCAAGGTGCCTAACTTCACTCGTAAGGTTGAGGTTAAGGGTGTGGCCGTTACTCGTGGCGCTAAGGCTGCCATCGAGGCTGCTGGTGGCTCCGTTGAGGTTGCCTCCTACACCACCGAGGCCGCTAAGCGTCGTGAGCAATCCGCTGCTAAGCGTGCTGCTAAGCTGAAGTCCTTACAGGACAAGCTGGCTGCAACTGGCATTCAAAAGCCAGCCAAGAAGGACAAGGCTGAAAAGGCTGCCAAGAAGAAGTAAGACGAAATAATCGCCGTGCGCACTATAGGTGCGCTCTTAGGAGATATGCATGGCTAGAAAATCGCTCCTAGAAAAGGGGCGCGAGGCACAGGCTCAGGCCAAGGGTGGTAATCCAGAATTACGCTCTCGCCTGCTTTTCGTAGTAATTGGTCTGATCATGTTCAGACTGGGTTCCTACATTCCAGTGCCAGGCGTAAATGCAGACGTCTTACAGCGCCTTTTTGATGATCAGAGCGGAACCATCATTGGCATGTTTAACATGTTCAGCGGTGGTGCACTTGAGCGTGCATCGGTGCTGGCATTAGGTATCATGCCTTACATCTCTGCGTCGATTATCATTCAATTACTGGCAGTGATTAACCCTACCTTAGCTGAACTTCGTAAAGAAGGAGAGTCAGGTAGACGCAAGATCACTCAGTACACTCGTGTCTCCACACTATTCCTCGCGGCCTTACAGGCTGTAGGTATAGCCACCGGCATCCCGAATATGATGCCGGGACTTGTGGATAACCCAGGATTCGGTTTTTACTTTGTAACTACCGTGTCCTTGGTAACAGGCACAATGTTCCTGATGTGGCTCGGTGAGCAGATCACTGAGCGTGGTATCGGCAATGGTATCTCTCTGATCATCTTTGCCGGTATTGTGGCAGGACTTCCTGCTGCACTGGCTCAAACTTTTGAGCAAGCACGTCAAGGTGATTTATCCACCATCGCACTGCTGATCATCGGCGTGGTAGTGGTCGTTGTTACCTTCTTCGTTGTGTTCATTGAGCGCGGTCAACGTCGAATCCCAATCGACTACGCTAAGCGCCAGATGGGCAATCGTATTTATTCGCAACCACGTAGCAGCTTACCATTAAAGATCAACATGTCTGGTGTGATCCCAGCGATCTTCGCATCGTCGATCATCTTATTCCCAGGCACGATCGTCTCATGGTTTGGTCAAGGCGAGAACAGCGTGGCTAATGTGTTACAAGAGATCTCACTCTTCTTGCAACCAGGCCAACCACTCTATGAGCTGCTGTATGCTGCTGCTATTATCTTCTTCACATTCTTCTACACTGCATTAGTGTTTAACCCACGTGATGTGGCCGAGAATCTCAAGAAGAGTGGTGCTTTTATTCCTGGTATCCGCCCAGGTGAGCAAACGGCTCGTTTCATCGACAAGGTGATGACTCGTTTAACGCTCTCCGGTGCGCTGTATATGGTGTTAGTGTGCTTAGTGCCACAGCTGTTAATGAACTGGTTCAACGTCCAGTTCTACTTCGGTGGTACTTCGCTGCTGATTATTGTGGTGGTCATTATGGACTTTGTGGCTCAGCTGCAAAGCCATCGTATGAACCAGCAATACGGTGACCTGATGCGTAAGGCCAATCTCAGGAATTACGGACGCTAAACAACTTAAGGCTGGGAGCACTGAGAAAGGCCTCCTCTCCCAGCTGTCCATAACGGAGTAGAATCATGAAAGTAGGTGCTTCTGTTAAGAAGATCTGCCGCAACTGCAAAGTGGTTCGTCGCCACGGTGTAGTGCGCATTATCTGCGACAATCCAAAGCACAAGCAACGTCAGGGCTAATCCCCGACCGCCTAGCCAACTTGCTAGGCCCAGCTCCATACAGCCAACGCGCAGCGACCAACGCGCAGCGTTGGCAGATAAAACCACTCATCTGGTTGCGAGCGACGCTTGTGAAAAAAGACACGATCTTAGATCGTGTCTTTTTGTTTTTAGGCTAGAATAAATGTGATTGGTGCGTAAATTGGAGAATGATGCTGAACGAGCCAAAGCATCACTAGAACACGGGACTCTCAAACGTCTACTCGATGCTCTCTTCTTTTCCTATCTAATTTATGCCTCAGTTGCTCTACATGTAATTTAGCAGCACTCAAATACCTTGATACGAGATAGTATCCTATGGCCTCCCCAGACAACAACCAACGAGTACTTTTTAATAAACTAGGTTTAAAAATTACCGAAAGCGAAAGCGGTCGCAGACGTTTATACCTTGGACAGGTTAAACTGTTGTCTTGGAAATCACAAGATTATGTCAAGCAACTGAACACTACAATTCAGGAGCTGACCCAGCAATCTCAGTACTTGGGAACCATCGATTCTATATTTAATACACAATTACAAGATCCTACTTTCGAGGCAGATATTCTATATCATAGTCAAAATGATAAGTTAGGCTTATGTAGTTGTATCGCTGTGTCTGATTTAAGTGCTGTTCTTGGTTCCACCAATATTACATCTGCTTATCAATACAGCCCTAACAAGATCCCTAACTATATTGTAGTACATGGACTGCGCTCTCCTATAGACTCTATAGTGGCCACTAATGTAGCCAAAAACTACAATATTCCTCTTTTTATTAGTGAAGATGGATTCCTGCGCAGTGCCACTACTTACGTAGCCAACTGTGCCCATATTTATACCCGCCCTGTATCCTTTAACTTTGATCCTTATGGTGCATATTTCGACTGCACACATCACAGTTTACTTAAGCAATACCTTAACGATCCAAATCTAAACCTGAGCGCAGAACAGCTCTCCAGAGCTCGTCGTTGTATTGAGTTCTTAATTACAAATTATCTAACTAAATACAATCATCAACCAATTAATGATCACTTATTAGATCACATTAAAGGTAAAAAAGTACTTGTAGTGGATCAAAGCTATGGAGATATGTCTATCTACCGTGGCGGAGCCAGCGACCTGACCTTTAAATTAATGCTGGAAAAAGCCTGCGACGAAAATCCTGACAGCACTATTCTTGTCAAGACACACCCTGACGTCATTGCCTCTAACAAGGTTAAAGCTTACTACGCCAATCTTGTACAGACAGACAATCTCAAACGTCTTACTGACGCAATTAACCCTATCTCGCTTATTAAGCAATGCGATCGTGTATATGTGTGCACCTCACAATTTGGCTTTGAAGCTTTAATGTGTGGCAAGGATGTCCAGATTTTTGGTCGACCATTCTATGCTGGGTATGGCGTTGGCACTAATCGCCAAACAATGCAGCGTCAACGTCAGCGCTCCCTAGAAGAAATCTTCTACCTCGCATACATCCAATACACACACTACATCAATCCTTTCACCCAAAAGCCTTGTGAGATCGAAGAGGCAATGGAAAGTCTGGTGAAACTACGCGAGCAATACTGGCGAGAGTATGGCTCCAAGTAAACCACCACTCATACCATAGTGCTGCCTATGACTTCTCTGCAAGGAACCACGCTACAGTCTTACGTAGACCGCTAGTAAAGGTCTCTTGAGGCTGCCAGCCCAGCTCTGTACGCAATTTGCTATCGTCGATAGCGTAGCGAAAATCATGTCCGGCCCGATCCTGCACAAAAGTGATCAGGTCGGCATAAGAGCTATTCATCTGCTCACCTGACTCACTCTTCCCATGCTGCTTTGGTCGTGGACACATCTCATCAAGCAGAGAGCAAATCTGATGCACTAGCGTCAGGTTATCGAGCTCTTGGTGTCCACCCACGTTATAGCTCTCACCTGCACGACCATGGTGGAAGATCTCATCAACAGCAGTGCAATGATCTAGCACGTAAATCCAATCCCTCACATTCTTACCAGTGCCATAGATCGGAATAGGTTTACCCTCAAGACAGCAGCGGATCACCTTTGGAATCAGCTTTTCCACATGCTGCTTTGGGCCATAATTATTGGAGCAGTGAGATATAGTAGTATTAAGCCCATAAGTACGGTTATAGGCACGCACAATCATATCAGCACTAGCTTTACTGGCAGAATAAGGTGAATTAGGGGCATAAGGTGAAGTTTCAGAAAAGAGTCCTGTGTCACCCAACGAGCCATAGACCTCATCAGTAGAGATCTGATGAAAACGACAGCCCTCATAGCCTTGCTTTACTTGCTGCGGCCCTGACATCCATTGTAAATAAGCACATTGCAGCAAGTTAAAGGTACCCATAATATTGCTGTCCATAAAAGCCTGTGGGCCTTCAATGGAGTTATCTACATGGCTCTCGGCAGCAAAGTGGATCACCCCTTTAAAATCGTACTGAGCAAAAAGAGCGCGCAATCGTGGCTGATCACAGATATCAGCCTGCACAAAGTTATAGTTAGGCAAAGCCTCACATTCTTGCAGATGCTCTAAATTACCAGCGTAAGTTAGCTTGTCGAGATTAACAACCAAATACTCAGGATGCTGCTGACAGAAGTATGGGACAAAGTTTGAGCCAATAAAGCCAGCTCCTCCCGTCACCAAAATTGCAGCTCGTTTCTGTCCTTGCGTACTAGCACCAGCAAAACTCATAGTAGCCATACCCCTAAAACACTCCCTAGGCCCCTAAAAACAATAAAGCCCAAGCTCAGTCTGCCAACCAAGCTTAGGCTCCATCTCCACATAGCACAGCACTACTGACTGACTGTGCTCAACACCGTCACGCTAACAGCAAGTTTTCTGTCTGGGAACAGCTAGTAACAGCTCAGATTCTTCTGGCTCTGCGTAACGGTATGGCTCAGCATGTAGCTTTAGGCACCATACTGCTCACGATAAGCCAACATATCGTTTAAATGGGCCTTAAGCTCAGCTGAGTCTTGGATATAGGTGACTAAGTCATCAAAAGACACGATCGACACGATCTCGATCCCTAAAGTGCGCTTGGCCTCATCAATAGCGCTCTCATTGCCTTGGCCCTTTTCTTTACGATTTAAAGCAATCAAGGCAGCCTTAAAGTGAGCACCATTGGCCTTAATGATGGCATCAGACTCACGAATGGCTGTACCGGCGGTGATCACATCATCGATCAGCATGATGTCGCCTTTCAGAGGAGCACCAACCAAATTGCCACCCTCACCATGATCCTTAGCCTCCTTACGGTTAAAGCACCATGGAGTATTGATGTGGTGCTCAACGCTTAAGGCCATTGCAGTAGCGCAGGCGAGAGGAATGCCCTTATAGGCTGGGCCGAAGAGCACATCAAACTTGATGTTGCTATCGACTAAGGCATGAGCATAGCAAGAGCCTAAGGTATAGAGATCTTCACCAGTGCAGAAGCCACCTGCATTGAAGAAATAAGGACTTTGACGTCCAGACTTCAGCGTAAAGCTACCAAATTTCAGCACCCCGCGTTGTAAAGCCAACTCAATAAAGCGACGTTGATAGTCCTGCATGATCCTCTCCACACCTAAAGAACAAAATCGACCCTGAGCATACCTGCCCTGTACCTTAATTTCAGCTGCTAATAACACAGCTTCCAGCACCAAGACGCTCAAAATAGCTTAATTATAAGGCATTACTGCGCTCAGCGCGTCTTAACCACAAAATCAGCAGCATTACATGCTATGGACTGCTAAAATCTAAGTGAAAGAAAAAGCTTGGAAACACTCCAACATTGTAGAGATCAGGAATCAGCTCGAGTAAGGAAAAGGAGAATCACAGTGAGTGCTCTGAAAAGTATGACTGGCTTTGCTGTAGCCCATTGTCAGACCGAAGCCGGAACCGTCGAAATAACAATCCGCTCGGTCAATAGTCGCTTTTTAGAGATCTCTCCTTCGCTTTCTGAGGGAGTACCTCAAATCAGTTACGAGTGCACCAAGCTGATTAAAGCCGTAGCTCAACGTGGCAAGATTGATTACAGCATCACTCTGACCCCGCAAATACAACCTCATCTCAGCCTCAATGAGCCACTGCTCGATGAGCTTATTGGCAAACTCCAACAAATCACTGCCAAGCTACACACCCCTGCGACAGTAGCAGAGCCTGAGGCTATCTCTATTCCGGTCGAAATTAAGGGGAGTGATTCGGGGGCCAGCATTAGCGCCACAGATCTCAGTCAGATCAATGCCATGGAGCTCTTACAGTACCCTGGCGTGCTACAAGCAAGCCCAGTAGATCAAGAGCAGCTCAAGCAACAGATCCTAGAGCTCATGGGCCAAGCTGTGGCCAAATTTAATGCCTCGCGCTGCCACGAAGGAGAACAGCTGCGCGCAGTGCTACTTCATCGCCTAGACGCTGTTAGTGCTCAGCTACAGCTCATAGCCCCTATGCTGACTAGCTTAGTAACAAACGAACGCGAGCGCATTCAGAAACGCTTAGCATCGTTGAAATTAGAGCTCACTCCAGAGCGCTTTGAGACTGAAGTGGCCCTACAGGCTCAGAAATCGGATATTGCCGAGGAATACGATCGTCTTTGTTGCCATGTCAAAAGCATGCGCGCTCTACTGCAAGAGGCAGCACCAGCACCTAAGACTCAACCAGCTCATCCTGAACAATCCTCAGAGCACACCGTTTTTGGCAAACGCTTAGATTTCATCATCCAAGAGATGATGCGCGAGAGCAATACCTTAGCCTCTAAGGCTAGCACCAATGAGCTGTCCCAGATCGCTGTTGAGCTCAAGGTGTTGGTGGAGCAAATGCGCGAACAAGTGCAAAATGTCGAATAGAACCGCCCCCCAAATGACGTTAGCCGATTATGTGTTTAGTAATAAACTCATCGCACTGACGCTGGAAACGTTCTAGATAAGAGGAATAAGATTCTTGAGAATCCTGCCATCCTTTTGGCAAAAATAAGACACTGACGTTATTAGGATTCCATGATTTATTATCATATTTGGCTGAAAGTTGATTCATGCCATTAGGAATCCAACGTTTACTGTCATAGAAAGGATATGCAGCACAAACATCTACACCTAAATTATCAGCAATATGAGCAGTACCTGTACTTGGACTAAGAACTAAAGAAGCAAAAGATACTAAGCAAGCCAGAGCAGATATTCCTGAGTTATTTTGCCACACACTTAAATTAGTGGAGTGTAGTTCAATATGATTGATATCATTTTGACCGTAATTAGGAATAACAAGAAACAATTCTGGATACTTCTGTGCTAAAAACTCAGCAATCTTAATCCAGTCAATGTGTTTGAAATTATACCCACAACGTTCTGCTGTAGCACTCAACGGATTAACGATAACTAACTTAGATTGAGGATTCCAACCAATATTAATTAACTCTTGTTTTACTTGCTCCAAGAGCTCAGTAGAAAAAGTAAGTTGAGCCTGCTTAAGATCTACTGTTTTTATAACTTGATCATAGAGCTTTGGATTGATACTACGAACAAGATGTTGATAATGAAAAATCTCATGAATTTTCCACCGTCTTATGTATGAAACAAAAGGCAGTCGAGGAGTCCATAGTGAAGGGAAATAACTGAAAGTAACAACTTGTGCACAAGAAGACTTTAATGCTAAACGAATAGAATCTTTACGACGATCTGCCAAGATTATAAGATCAGCAGGTAATCCTTCTTCACCAAAGCCATTTTCTACACATTCAAGAAATTTTTCATTAAAATCCTTCTCTGACAAACCAATATAATGTAATAAAGTACAATAATCTGGTTTGACATTAATACAAGGAAGCAAGTCAGAGAAAGTTCTATTACAAACACAATGAATTTGGGCTTGTGGAAACATAGCTCTCAGCATCAAAATCATTGTTTGATATTGAATGTTATCACCGAGACTAGAATGCAGATCTAAAATAATCCGTTGTGGCATCAAATTCATCATAGTTTATGTTACTCAAAATCGCAGAATTTAACCCAAAATTACCATGAGTTCTGTTTGTTAAATCAGTTACACCTTTGAGGCATATTAAAACTCACAGTAACATGAGATGAGCATTATAGAAAGGTTGTCTTGTATACATAGGGATAATGGAATTTCCCAGACATAGAGCCTGAGCAAGGCTCGATTTTATCGGGGCAGGCTAAGACGCCCAATTTATAGCTCAACTCGCTTAAATTTGAAAACATAGCAGATCCGGTATCAAGGCAAATATTCTTAAGAGCGACAAAATCCAGATTGCTATAATGGTGTAATAGCCATATACCATGGCTTAGAGCATGTAAACATGGGGATAAAGGTGTTTCTCAGTAATACAACCAGCTCAAATCTGGACTCTATCAGGCTTGCTAAAACGCCTCAATGCTCGTTTTGCCATTAGCCCCTGTCTACACGGCACAGACCTAACTCATAGTATACCCTAGCGCTAGCTCTTAAGTACCACACAACTTCATCTCTAAAGTGTCACACTTAGAGCACAAAATATCTGCTGGGACGAACTCTGTTTTCTGCCTTTTTTCGGGAGTGAATTGCATGGCCAATCCAAATGAGCTGATCCTTGTAGACGGCTCGTCTTTTCTGTATCGGGCCTACTTTGCCGTGAAGAAAAGCTTCACGACCAAGGACGGCTTCCCAACAGGCGCTATCTTTGTGATCACCCGTATGCTGCAAAATCTGTTAGAGCAGTTTGAAGGCAACAAGATCGTGCTGGTCTTTGATGCTAAAGGCGGCAGCTTCCGTAATCAGATCTATCCTGAGTACAAAGCTACGCGCCCACCTATGCCGGACGAGCTAGTCAAGCAGATCGAGATGGTGCATCAAGTGGCTAAGGCTATGGGATTTCCGATACTCAGCGTCCCAGGAGTTGAGGCCGATGACGTTTTAGGCTCCTACACCAAAGCTGCCCTTGCTAAAGGAATGCAAGTGGTGATCTGTACTGGTGATAAGGACTTAGCTCAATTGGTGGATCCTAATGTCACCTTGCTCGACACCATGAAAAACATCCGCTACGACGAAGCTACAGTCTTGGAAAAGTATGGTGTTAAGCCAGAGCACATCATCGATTTCTTGGCCTTAAAAGGCGATAGCTCTGACAACATTCCTGGCATGACAGGAGTCGGCGATAAGACCGCCTGCGCAGTGATCCAAGGCCTTGGTGGTATTTACGACATCAAAGCTCACGTCAACGAGATTGCAAAGCTCAAATTCCGTGGTTCCGCCACCTTCGGCGAAAAGTTCCTCGCTCAGTGGCCACAGATCGAACTGAGCTATCGTCTTGCCACCATTAAATGCGATGTGCCACTACCAATAGCTATTGAGGATCTGCCTCTGCCACAAACAGATCACGATACCTTGATCAGCTTGTTTGAACGCTTAGAGTTCTTCCGCTTTGCGGCCGAGCAACGTGCTAAGAAAGCCAACTTTAACAAGATGGTGGACACCATGCGTGGCAAAGAGTCAGCCACAGAAGCTCAAGAGCAAAGTGAGGATACGCTTGGACTAACGCAAGACCAAAAGACTAAGGCTGATAAGACCAAATCTATGAGCGATCAGGAGTTAGTCTCTGCTGCTATCTTGAGACCTCAAGCCCAGCGTAAATTTGAGCCTTCTTATGCCGAGCGTTTAGAGCTATTCCAGCAACACCAACAACAAACAGCTGGCACCGATGCAGAAGCCCTTAAATTTAGCGAAAACTTCCAAGACGTTTTCTCTTATCGCGATGGCTTTAAGCTCGTAACCTCGAGCGATACACTGCGCCAAATGGTCAGAGCTATTAAGCAGGCAGGTCGTTTTTCACTATTCCTAGAGGAAAGCTCTCACCATACAACTGATAGTCTTCTCTTAGGTGTAGCTTGCTGCTGTGGTGAGCATGATGCCTACTATGTGCCACTAAAGCACAACTATCTTGAAGCTCCAGAGCAATTACCTCAAACCCAATTGCTAACGGCTCTACGTCCTATCTTGGTTAATCCTGAGATCAAAAAGATCATGTACGATCTCAAGCAAGGTCGCTTGTATCTCCATTTCTTAGGAATCGACATGCAGGGTTACTTAGAGGATCCTATGCTGATTGCCCATCTGCTGGACTCCTCTCGTAATGTATCCTTGGCCAATTTAGCCAATGATTTCCTGCAATACATGCCACTGGATGTGAAGAACTTGGTACCGGATCATGCTAATGAGACCTCCGGTATTGATGTAGAGATCTTTAAAGACTATGCCTGTGAGCAAGCTCAAGTGGCTTTGCGCCTCTACGATCACTGCTTAGCTGAATTGCAAAAGCTCCCAGAGGGTATGGATTTACTAGGCCATGAGATGCAGGTCTTAGATGTGCTGTACTCCATGGAAGAATGCGGTGCCTTGGTCGATGGTAAACAGCTACAAGAGCTGACTCGCACTCTGCAACAAGAGCTCTTTGTCGTACAGGAAAAGATCTATGATGCAGCTGGTGATAAGTTTAATATCGCCTCTCCTAAGCAGCTGGGTCGAGTCTTGTTCGATGTGCTGAAGTTGCCATACCCTAAGAGCAGCGTTAAAGTCGATAAAAAAGGCGGTAATGTCTATTCCACCTCTGATGAGATCTTAAGTGAGTTAGGTGAGTATGAGGTCGTGCGCAATGTGCAGCAATACCGTATGCTAGCCAAGCTGATCTCCACTTACGCAGATAAGCTGCCATTCCTGATCTCTAAACGAACAGGGCGTGTCCATACCTGCTTTAATTTGGCTGGCACAGTTACAGGCCGTCTGTCGTCCTCTGATCCTAATCTGCAGAATATCCCAGCACGTACCGCTGAGGGCATGAAGATCCGCTGTGCCTTCGTTGCGCCTAAAGGCTATAAGATCGTGTCAGCTGATTACTCTCAAATTGAGTTGCGTTTGATCGCTCATTTTTCTGAGGATCAAAACCTCATCAATGCTTTCCAGCACCATCAAGACATCCATCGCGTGACCGCCTCTGAGGTCTTAGGAAAGCCATTGGAGGAGGTAACTGACACTGAGCGTAAGCACGCTAAGGCCACCAACTTTGGACTAATGTACGGTATGGGACCTCATGGTCTGGCTCGTCAAACGGGTATGACTCACAACGAGGCCAAACAGTACATTGAGCGTTACTTCATGAAGTACCCTCAAATCCAATCCTTAATGGATAAGATCATCACTGAGGCTCGTAGCAATGGCTATATACGGACATTGCTGCACAATCGTGTCTTCATTAAGAACATCCAAAGTGAAGGCATGAGTAAGCGTGCTGCTGAGCGCGCTGCTATTAATGCCCCAATGCAAGGCAGTGCAGCTGACATCATCAAAAAGGCAATGGTGGAGCTCGCTGCATACATTAAGACCCTACCTGCCAATAGCGTGCACATGACTTTGCAGGTGCACGACGAGCTGGTCTTTGAGGTCAAAGAGGACTTGGTACAAGAGTTCTGCGACCATATTAAGGAGATCCTCGAGCAGGTGGTGACTTTGAAAGTGCCACTCGAGGTTGGCATTGGTGTAGGCGATTCATGGGCAGACGCTCACTAAAGAGCTGTCCATGCAAGGCTGAGTGAGGCTAACGCAGCCTTCTCAATGGTATTTTGCTGGGGCGCTTTGCGCCCCTTGCTGTCCTTATCGGGTAGGAGTTAGAGCCATGGCTATTTCTGCACAAACTAATGTTCCTCAACTGCCACCTTTTAAAGTCGTGACAGTAGGTAAGAACTATACCTACCTGTGGCCTACTGTCCGCAAAAAGTACCAAGGACGTATCATTGACGCCAAAGGCACAAGCTCGGTTGGAAAGATCAAAGGGGGAGGTCAAACAGGTCTGGTGGTGTGGAAAGATGAGTTTATCGCCGAACATCCAGAGCTGCTTGCTTACAACGTTTACCGTGAAGAAGTGACCACAGGTGAGCACTCGACCACTGTCGAATACCGCTTTGTCTTCCGTCCCAAGGAAGGTGTGGCTACAGCCAACTCGATGCAAGTACAGCAATACTATCAGGCTGGTGCCACCTGGTTATGTGACCAACTACTCCAATCCTCTCCGCTGTTAGTAGCCATGAACCGCTGCTTCATGGACGATAACCGCAATCTCAAACTACTTGCCTTAAGCTATTACACCTTACTGCATCACACTATCGACTTTAGTGAGTATCTGCACTTTTGTGCTGACACCCGTCTGGCTTGGCAAAGTAGCATGACTGAGCATGACATTAATGCCTTATTACAGGACATTAGCGATGTCGAGCTCAACCACTTCTTTGCTACCTTGCAATCTCTGTGTGCACGTCGACAGAATCGCAACTCTCGTTACTATGCTCTGGATCTTGTCTATCCACACAACTTAACCACCCAACTGCGTACTGGACAATTAACTTTAACCACCAATTTCAGTGCCCTTGACCGTGAGTTGCGCAAGCTACTGAAGGATCCAGCCTTAAACTCTACGCAAAAACAGAATCTTTTGCGTCGCTGGGTGCAGACACAAGAAGATAGTGGTGCATTATTAATCTTCAATGCCCAAAGCGGCATGCCACATCTTTTTAATACTTTCCAAACAGATCTGTACTCGCTGGAAGAGCTGTGCTCATTTTTGCGCTATCAATCTTTACCGCAAGAACAAGCTAAGCAGCAGGTACTGAGCCTAGCGCTGGACAGTAAAAATGAGCTCGAAGGCACTAAGTATGCGCGTACCTATGGCCTCTCACCACGCGAGAATTTTTTCGTCAAAGCCGCATCTGAAGATGAAGGTGATACAAGTTCACGTCTGCGTGAAAAGAGCTCAACCGTCGCGGCAGCTGAAAAAGTACAACTTAGCCTTAACAGCTTAGGCAGCAATAGTGGTCTTGGTAGTATTCAGGGGCTCACAGATCAAAAAACTGAGCTCAACAATCATAATTCTGACCAAGCGGCAAAGCGTCTCAATCGTGATAGCTCTAGCTTATCTCACAGCGTTGATCTAAATGACAGTGGATTAGCCCAATCCACATTGCGTACTTTAAGTGCTAGTGAGGCTTTAAAGCAAAACCAAGGCGGTGTGAGCTCCATAGTTAGCTCCCGCGTAAATAGCTTAGGCCTATCTTTCGGCGATGAAGATGCAAAAACAGCCACTGAGACCATCTTGGTAACAGCTCGTAACCAGCAGATGATCAACACTCTGCGTTACCTCTTGCAGCAAAAACAAAGCTTTCTTTGGACTATTCCTGCAGAGCATCAGATCTTTAAGCACCTGCTACAACGTCATGAGAGGCAAATGCTCTTGCTTAATAACTACAACGCGGAGCAACAGTGCTTTTGCCTGACCTTTGACCTCAATCAGCACTATCCTGAATACGATGTAAGTTCCGAACGTGTTGCTGGAACTACTGGTGGCTTATTTACAGGTCAATCACGTTTCCTGCCACGTAAAATGCTGGCATCACTGCACGTGCACCTTATTTTTGACCTTAAGCCATTACTGGCACTCAAGGAGCAACAAGAGAGCTTAAGTGAAGATTATGCTGTAGACGGAGAGCTCAACTCCAGCCCAGATGAGGACATCATGGACTTTATCGGTTCAGAAGATAGTCCTACCTCTCATTTCTGGAATAGCAGTCAAGTGCTGCGAGCTTCTACTCAGGGCACTATAGATCTCAATGACGAGCAATGCGCTGCTTTAGATAGCATTATGGAGCTGTTAGAGCGCCATGTTACACGCAGTAGCAACACCGCACTTGCTACCTATATGGCAAGTACTGCCGCCTATGATAAGGAAATGGAGGCCAAGCAAGCTCATAGCTGGGGTGATAGTAATGTTGCACCAGCAATGGAGCATTTAGCTGATGATTCTGACTCTTTCCTTGATGTCCCTGATGACAGTGAGGAAGACTTCTTTTCTGTCCCTGATGACGATGATGCGCCAACAGCAGATATGGATAACAGTGCTGATGTGGCCAAAGCTGATGACACGGATGCTGACGACTCTTCCTTCTTGGACATCGCTAATGATGACGATAATGAGCCACTAGAGCCAAGCTCCTATTATTTGAGCACCGGCGAAATAGACCTGCAGTCTTTAAGCGCTCGTGTTGATGCCAATCATTACGATAGTGAGATCTTGGATTTTGAGGATGAAGACGAACCTCAATTTATCGGTCTCTCAGCACAAGAGTCAGCCCGCATCCAGCGTTACCTCATGCAGCTGCTTCACTCCAAGGAAGCCGTAAAAAGCGGAAGCTTGCAGATCTTAGTGACAGATCAGCTAGCAAATCCGCAAGAAGCTTTGCAGGCAGCCAACTACCTCAAAATTGGTACCAGTGCTTTCGACCTGATGAGCTTCGATGTGTTTAAGACCGAGCAGGCTCAGCTTAACCCACTGACCATGGAGTTTAAGCCAATCCTCAAGCAACTGTTGCGTGGTAAGAACTTTGTGATCTTCTTGGCTTTAAGCCTACACATCATGTTGCAGGCATCTTTAAATGAGCGCGATCGCCAATATGGCAGTAGCATCCTACGGCAACGCCTCAACATTAAGAACGTACCGCAATACTTGCAGTCACTACAGAAGATCGTGGCAGAGCGCAAAGACAATGGCTTTACTTATAAGGAATTGCCACAGGAACTGCGCTCTCTGCTGGGCTATCTCAATGTGGCGACACCATCACACGAAGTCTTTTCCGATAGCGCCAGCGATACAGAAATACGCTTAGCTCGTGACAAATGACCAACCACCATCAGCATTAGCAAGGCAAAGCATAGCAAAAGAACAACCGGGCTCCGATTTACGGGATTTTGGTGGCATCGATACTGCCCTTGTTGTTGTAGATCCACGGGCAACGGTGTAAAATTGGCCCCGATTACAACAAAGCTAAGCTGAGCTTTTGCTGGTACAGCTGTGGAGCAAATCCATAGCATCTTGGGTGGCAGACGAGAGTACCGGCCTCAACCTCAAATCTTACTTTACCGCAGCAATACAAAAGGCATCGGTAAGGACTAGAGAACAGGTGGAGGCAGGCAAAGACAACTTAGACCGATTACCTCTATCTCCGTTAGAGGTACTAGGTTTAGTGTCTTTGTACTCTAAGTAGTACGCGTCCAATTTACACCATAATCCGAGCGCCGCCCTCCTCCCTATTTCACCTACTTCTTAATGTCGAGAAGTTGCTGCAACTTCGTTGAGAGTGCTCCCTTAGCGACAACCTATAGACCTCCAACCGAGATTGCTTGTATGCCAAAAGATTTCCCATTACGCCGCCTTTTCCTGCTGCACATCTTCATTATTGTGCTCAGCAACTATGCTGTGCAGATCCCTATCACGGTCTTAGGCATTGAGACCACTGTAGGCACCTTCACTTTCCCTTTTGTCTTTGTGACCACTGATCTAACGGTGCGACTCTACGGAGCCCATAAAGCACGCAAGGTCATTTTCTGCGCCATGCTTCCGGCCTTAGTGATCTCTTACTTTGTCGGAACTCTCTTTGCTTTTGGGCAATTCCAAGGCTTTGCAGCCTTAGGCACGTTCTCTATCTTTGTGTTCCGTATCGCCGCCGCATCCTTTGGCGCTTACATCTTTGGACAGCTCGCAGACATCTTAGTGTTCCAGCGTTTGCGTAAATTACCTCGTTGGTGGCCAGCCCCTGCTGCATCCTCCATTTTCGGTAATCTATTGGATACCTTTGCTTTCTTCTCCATCGCCTTCTACCAATGCGTGGATCCATACATGGCAGCAAACTGGGTATCCTTAGCTTGGGTAGACTATGCGGTAAAACTGATCGTATGCTTGGCTATCTTTGTGCCGATCTACGGTGCTTTCCTCGCAGTCTTAGCCAAGTACGTGTTCCATAGACCACTTAATAGCATCGCTATTAGCTAGCAGCTATATAGATAAGGGTTAAGGACAAAACAACTGGGGCTTGGCCTTAACCCTTGTCACAATGTGTCAATTCCATTTGAGTTATTGTTATGAGACAAATAATCAAAGGAAATTTTGTTGGTGTAGTATTACTACTCGCTATCTTTACTATTATTTCCTATTTCTTATATAAGATTAGTGGTAGAGCTACGCCTGCAGATGGAGTTAGACCATTTATCGCGCTGCTTCTGTGGTGGCTAGCGACAATGTTCGTTTATCGCTTACGCCTACGGATCTATGCACGCCTACTCAACTTAATAGCTATATTAGCTATTTTCTTTGTTGTAATATTTTTTGCCTATTATCGCCGCATTAACTCTTTTATCACCGGTGATGATATGGTGGCAATACTACAATCTAACGTTGAAGAGCAATTTGATTTTATCCTCTTCAACATCCTTACCTTCTCAGGCATAGGCTCTGCCTTACTAGTAAGCGGCATTACTTTAGTTGTAGTAGAGATCTTGTTTTATTTTGCCAAAGCAAAACAAGCGCCTCGCCATAGTAAAGTAGTCTTAGTAACGGCATTAATCTTCCAAGTAGCTGCAATTATCATTGTTACCCAGCTCCGCCCAGTGAAGTTCTACTTCATCATGAAAGAACAGTATTATCAACAGATTGCTGTCTTTAATGAGCTTAATTCACAAGTACAAAATACCTCTCAAACACCTGCTGTAAAAGAGCGTACAGGTGAGCTTTACGTGTTAGTGATTGGCGAGTCCTTAAACCGCGATCTAATGGGCTGCTATAATCACTTTATAGATAATACTCCATTCTTAGACACGCTCACCCAGCAGCAAAATACGGTAATGTTTAGTAATGCTTATGCTACTTTCGTTAATACCGTACCGGCAATCACCAATGCTTTCTCTCAAGGCAATATTGACAAAGGCCTGACCTTCCCTTACGGCGAAAACCTATTCTCTGTTCTCCGCTCAGCAAATGTAAAGAGCGCGTGGATCAGCAATCAAGTACGGCAAAGCCGCTTTGACACTCCAATTGCAGCTATAGCAGATAAAACTGATTTCCAATACTTCTCTATTCACATGTCGGAAGGAAGCAGTAAACAGCAGCGTCCTGACGAATATATTCTGCCGCAAATAAAATCATATTTAGAGCAAATACCAACGGAAGAAAATCATCTTTTAGTGATTCATCTTATGGGCAACCACTCTCCTTACGACAATCGCTATCCAGATGATTTTAAGGAATATAGCTTTAGTAAAGAAAGCACGATAGGTGTTTGTGCACAAAGTTTCAACTATAAGTCAGAGATCAACGAATACCTCACATCAATTCGCTACAATGATCAGATCCTCTCACAGATCTATGATCTATTATCAGCACGCCCTGATTTTAGCGCCTACGTGTATCTCTCAGATCACGCTGAAGAAGTTACCCCTCCAGGCGGTCGCCACAACATGGGGCAATTCTCGTTCAATATGACGCGCATTCCACTTATTGTTAACCTCAGCGACAGTTACGCTCAGCTCTATCCTGAGACCGTGCAAGCTCTACAAGACAATAAGCACCAGCCATTTACTAATGACACTCTCTATGAGCTCATGCTTTCTCTGATGCAAATCAAGACCGAAGCATATGATCCAGAGTTTTCCTTAGCAAATAACAATTACAGTAAAACGTTTGAGCAAACTAAAATTGTCGAAGAAAAACATATCATAAATGATCCGTTTTTACGCGGCAGTTTAAATATTCAAGACACAGAACAGACTCAGAAACAGAGTCCTAGTTTCATGCTCAACGATGTCCAGAGCCTTTTCCAAACTGGCTTGGCGCTTAATAACGGCGTTAAGCAACTGCGCATCAAAACAACCCTAGAAGGAAATAAATCTTTAGTTCTGCGCACTGACAAAGAAGTTAGTATTAGCGATTTTATTGAACAGTTACCATGCCAGCCAGAAACAATATTATTGCAAATAGCAGAACAACACGATACACAGGAAGTGCTCGCCGCTGCTGAAATTTTAGCTACTACTTATCCTCAAGTAGAATTTATTCTATCAAGCAACGCTTTTAATGCTGAATCTAAAGTAGATATAGATTCTACCAATCTTATAGTAGCAACTGATTTAAGTGCTCTCGAGCCAGAGCAAGCTATTACCGCATTAAACAAACAGATTGATACTGATAGCAGGGCTTATATATTGATTAACTTTGCTACTGTTGCAAAGCTCACGGAAATACCAGACAGCCTGACTCTAATTGGACTAGATAGTCCTATAGATCTAAGTTCTCCTACCTACTCTAAGGAGCTTGAAGCTTATAGCAAGTTAGACATTGTTTGCGGTAGCTTTAAAACTCCGTTTGACTACGATGACAAGGACTAAACTCGGCACGGGCGCAGCTTAGCAGCCTGATAAAAACAAGATTTACTCCAGCCGCAAGGCGGCAGTGTGGCATGGCTAAAAATGACCCTACTACCTGTCTCAGGATACTAAACTAATTCAAGTCAAAAGTTTATGGCCAAAAATCTTCGACAAGACATTACCGGTCTACGTGCCATTGCCGTACTAGCAGTAACGATGTTTCACATTGATCATGTGATGCTACCCCAAATCGACCTATTTAAAGGCGGTTTTTTAGGAGTAGACATCTTCTTTGTGATCTCTGGCTTCCTTATGACCATGCTCATTATGCGCAAAGGAGTAGGCCTGCAAAGTGGTGACTTTAGCCTGTTGAAGTTCTATCAGCGCCGCGCTAAGCGTATCTGCCCAGCGCTCATAGCAACGATTGTTTTTTTCCTAGCCTTAGGCTACCTAATACTTCCTAAAAGTAAATAAAAAGGTGATACGGTTTAGTGCTCATTGAGCCAAAATCCCATAAACAAGCTGAATTTTGGCTCCAGTGAATATATCACCCAAATTTAACGGGAGAATAGTTGATTTTTTACACTAATGGTTAGTTTGTGCCTTATATAAGCCATTTGTTAGATGC
>DXEV01000003.1 GCA_019114785.1 Candidatus Anaerobiospirillum pullistercoris
GTTCCAATCTGGTTAAAGCTTACAAAAATACTCAGCAAACCTCCGATGGTGAGCTTGCTTTAGTCTTCTACGGCAAAGCATGTGATCTCAATGAAGCTGTAGCTTGCGTTATCGCTGGACGCGCCTACCAAACTGGTAATTTTGGCCTTAAAGACGAAGCTAAAGCAGTGCAGTTCTTTGTTCGTGCCAGTGAGCTCCACGATGCTATGGGAGCCCTCTCGGCTGGCCGCTGCTATCAAGAAGGTATTGGCGTGACAGTCGACAATAAGCAAGCTCTAGAACATTTTAGCCGTGCCTGTGATCTGCAAAATGGCTATGGCTGTTACAAAGCAGCCCATCTCTATGCCATAGGCGCTGGAGTAGAGAAAAGCGTGGATCAATCTTCGGTCTTCCTCGAAAAAGGATGCAATCTTGATGATGCTTCTAGCTGTCTCTTCTTAGGACAGCAGTACCTCCATGGTCTTGGTAAAGAACAGAGCACTGCCCAAGCTAAGGCACTGTTTGCTAAGGCTTGCGAGCTCAAATCCGAAAAGGCTTGCGCTTACGCAGCAGCTCTCAAAGACAAAAATTAGCAACAGCCCATAACAGCACTCGCTGGGCTTTTGAGCCTCGTTCTTGTTTTTGGAGATAGAGAATCATGCACCTAACTTCAGCTCACGGCACTTCCACAGAGCCCATCTTAGGGCTAAAAAATCTGAAGCGTGCCAGCAATAACCCAGAGCAAGCAAGCCAACTCTATCCTGAGATCAATGGCTTTCGACTGCAACAAAGAACAGGTGCTCCATATGGGCTCTCACCAGAGCAACAAGGACGAGTACTGATTGTCGGTGGTGCTTTTGTGGACGTCACTTTAGGCTTAGCTCACATGCCTGTAGTTGGTGGTGACTCTTATGCCAAAGAGCTCAATGTGGGCTTAGGAGGATGCGCTCTCAATGTCGCGCACATCCTCAAGCAACTCCAAATACCACTTGATCTCAAAGTACCTGTGGGCAAAGGCCCATACGCAATGATTGTGGGCAAGCAACTGCAAGAGGACGGCTATGAGCCTTTAGTCACCGATCCACAGCATGACTGCGGCTATTGTCTGTGCATGGTCGATAACGATGGTGAGCGCACTTTCGTGGTGGTGCCTGGCGTAGAAAATCACATGCAACCAGAATGGTTCCGTGACATCAGCCTCGAACATAGCGATCTGATCTACATTTCCGGTTTCGATATCACTGAGGAGAATGGTGAGTGCTATCTCAGACATTACGACCAGAAACAGCCTCACACCCAAATCTATTTTGATGCTGGTGCCCGTGTCGATTTCATCACCTCTGAAAGCTTTGAGCATTTGCTGAGTTTTAGCCCTATCCTGCACCTTAATCGCCTCGAGCTTAGTCTGATCACCAAATGCAGCGAAGCAGAGGAAGCCTTACAGCAATTGGAGCAGCGCTGTGCTGGCCCTATCATTCTCAGTTTGGACAAGGATGGCTGCATTGTTGCCTATAAAGGTGAGCGCGTTCATTTTCCTGTCACCCCTCAACCAGTTACAGATGCCACTGGTGCCGGAGATGCGCACAGCGCAGGCATTATTGCGGCTCTCATGAGCGGAGCGAATTTAGCAGCAGCAATTGAGCTGGGACATAGAATCGCTTGCTCTGCCCTCTCACAGATCGGGGCGCGCATTGCTGTGCCACAAGAGCTACATTTAGAGCCGTTCTTTCATGCTCACCAGCTCTCCTAAAAATCAGGCCACAGCGGCTGTGCTTAAGTCAGAGCTGATCTGAGTCCAAAAGGCATCATTTCAGCTCCCACTTGTCAGCTCCCCACTTGCCAACCTGAGCTCAATCGCACATTCAGAGCAAGAAACCAAAAGTTACCTCTTGAGTGCTACCTAATCTCTGATTTTGATCACGCGCTATTAGGGTGCAAAAAATTAAAAGTGCTTGTTTAGCGCACTACTTTTGCGCACCAAAAACAAGTAACAATATGTTCTCCAGCGCAGTACTAAGCTGACGGATCACGCTCATAAGCTCGCAGCAAAACAGCCTCTAAGTCCTCAGCTCCAGAAAAATCCAAAAATCTGCAAATGGCTTGCACTCAATGTTTTCTTAGCATAGCTAACACACAAAAAGCTAAGGACAGCTCACAAGAGCCTACTCTCACCACCCTTCTCACAACACGCCCCTATTGCTGCTTCTATGGGCACGAGCATTAATGAGAACTTTTGAGCGACTGCCTTGTTTTGGCGCATTCTGTCTTTCGGATCAAACAAAGCAAGCTATAATGAGGCATCCGCTTTTGCTGCGTGTTTTTCTAACACAGGCAAAGTTGCTAGCTACAATGCTAGTACGACTAGCTATGGCTGCACAGGAGCACTAGTTTTGTCTTATTAGTGTAAAGACCATGGACTCGCCATGCTTTATGGTTTAGCTCTGTAGGCTTGTCCAGCTCCACTTTGCAGCTTTACCCCTTTTCTTCACTTCTGACGGAGAAGTCATGAGCATTCAAGATCAGAGCAAAACACGATTAAGAATCGCGATGCAAAAATCTGGTCGTCTGACGGACGAGACGGAAAGCTTACTTAAGAGCTGTGGTATCAAAATCAACGAGAACCGCGATCATCTCCTCGCTCATGCCGAAAACATGCCGATCGATATCCTGCGCGTGCGCGATGACGATATCCCTGGCTTAGTCATGGATCATGTAGTGGACTGGGGTATTGTGGGCCAGAATGTGCTCGAAGAGACCGCAATGCAACGTCAGGTTGATGGGCTCTCTACCTCTTACCGTGAGGTCTGCAAGTTAAACTTTGGCGACTGCCGTTTAGCTATTGCTATTCCATCTGAGCAAGAGTGGCACTCGGTCAAGGATCTCCACGGCAAAAAGATCGCCACCACCTACCCACACTTACTACGTCGTGCCCTGCAAGCCCAAGGCGTCGACTTCAAATGCGTGTTACTCACTGGCTCTGTAGAAGTCGCCCCTCGTGCAGGCCTTGCTGATGCTATCTGTGATCTAGTGTGCACCGGTGCTACCTTACAGGCCAATGGTTTACGTGAGGTGGAGACCATCTATGAATCACAAGCCGTGATCATTGCTCGTGACCAAGAGCTCTTCCCTGAAAAGCAGGCTGTGGCTGAACGCATTCTCACCCGTTTACGTGGTGTGATGACGGCCAAAGAGTCGAAATACATCATGATGAACGCTCCACGTGCCAAGTTAAAGGAGATCACCGCCTTACTGCCTGGTGCAGAAAATCCATCGATCATCGAGTTAGAAGGTGATCCAGAGCGTGTTGCTCTGCACGTGGTCTCGCGTGAAAAGCTCTTCTGGGAGACCATGGAGAGTTTAAAAGAATTAGGCGCATCTTCGATTCTGGTGGTACCTATCGAGAAAATGCTGGATTAAAACCAGTATTACTCTTCGGCCCTGACACCTCTTGTGTCCACAACCGTTGGTTGTGTCCATAGAGCCATGTTTGTTACAAGTTTGTTCTCAGATACCTATTTGCCACCCCAAACAACGTAAAGTGAGAACAAACTTTGATGTTAGGCCGCACCGCCGCACCGCCACACTGCGAGCATTGCACCAGAGCTCCTCATCGGAGCTCTAGCCTTAGCTCCACAATAGGGCACTGACCGGAGCACCACACCGGACTAAGCCTTTTCCTAGGAGAAGTCTTTTTATTTATGGAAATTATCAATTGGGCACAATTGAGTGCTAGTGAACAAGATGCTGCCTTAGAGCGCCCTGCTCACGGTACTCAAGATAAAGTCCACGCCATCGTCACCGACATCATCGCTAATGTCCGTGCTCGTGGCGATGAGGCTTTACGCGAATACGCTCACAAATTAGATCACTGCCCTGATGATGAGCTGCAGCTCAGTTTCGAGGAGATCGCTGCTGCCTGTGAGCGCATTGATCCAAACCTCAAGGCCGCCATTGACGCTGCCTACGTTAACATCTCCAAGTTTCACGCGGCACAGCAGCCATGCCATGTCGCAGTAGAAACTGTCCCTGGCATCGTGTGCCAGACTGCTACCCATCCGATCGAAAAAGTCGGTCTCTACGTTCCAGGTGGTTCGGCTCCATTAGTTTCTACTGCTCTGATGCTGGGTGTACCAGCACAGATCGCTGGTTGTGAAGAAGTAGTATTAACTTCACCATACCCACTGAGCGATGGCATTATTTACGCTGCACACAAATGTGGTATCAGCAAGATCTTTAAATTAGGTGGCGCTCATGCCATTGCCGCTTTAGCCTATGGCACCCAAAGCGTCCCTAAGGTGCACAAGATCTTTGGCCCAGGCAATCAATTTGTCACCATGGCCAAGCGCTTAGTCAGTGATGATCCACAAGGCGCTGCGATCGATATGCCTGCTGGACCATCTGAAGTCTTAGTGATCGCTGATCAGCATGCTGATCCTGATTTTGTCGCCGCCGACTTACTGTCTCAAGCAGAGCACGGCCCAGATAGTCAGGTGATCTTAGTCTCCGACAGCTTAGAGTTACTGCAAAAGGCAGATAAAGCTGTCCAAGAGCAATTAGCTGTACTGCCACGTCGTGAGATCGCTGCCCAATCCCTTGCAAAGAGCCGTCTGATCTTAAGTCAGTCACTGCAAGAGAGCATTGCCATCTCCAATCACTATGCACCTGAGCACTTAATTGTTCAGGTAGAGGATCCACAAGCTATTGTGGGACAATTGCGCAATGCAGGATCGATCTTCTTAGGCGCATATACCTGTGAGTCTATGGGTGACTATGCCTCTGGCACTAATCACACCTTACCGACCTACGGCTACGCTAAGACCGCTTCAGCTTTAGGTACCGATGATTTTAGACGTCGTTATACCATTTCCTGTGCTACTCCTGATGGATTACGCGCCATTGGTGCTACAGTAGAGACTTTAGCTACAGCCGAGGGGCTTGACGCTCACCGTAACGCCGTGACCCTACGCCTCACCAAGATCGGCCGCTAACGGCTGTACTGAGCAGTAATCACCGCATACAGCACCAAAAGAGCAACAGCACGCCCAGCTTAATAGCGCACCGTAACAGCTCTCATAAAGCCCTGATACGCGAGCAAACTATTGAGCAGCGACGTGCTGCCCGTCAAGAGTCGCACACGTGAGCTTAGGCTTAACGCCAAAATGGCATAAGACCTCTTGGTGGGCTTTTGGTGCACGTGAACTACACGTTAAATTGCGTCAGTGATTTCACAGGATCGATACCTCGCTTTTAGTTAGCATCCTAAAAGTTAGGATCTCTTACATTTCAGCTTTTAAGGCAAGATTTGTCATGGTAGATTTTAATAAGCTGGCCTGCCAGCACGTCCAACAGTTGGTTCCTTATCAAAGTGCACGCCGTATCGGTGGTCATGGCCATACCTTTTTAAACGCCAACGAGTCTCCTAAGTCTGAGTTTTACATCTTTAACTCCACAACCTTAAATCGCTATCCAGACTGCCAGCCTTTTGATGTAGTGCAAGGCATGGCTGATTATGTGGGTTTACAGCGTAACCAAGTCTTAGTTACCCGTGGTGGTGATGAAAGCATTGGTCTCTTAGTCCGTACTTTCTGCGACATCGGTGAAGGTGTAGTGGTTGCTCCACCAACCTATGGCATGTACGAGATCGCAGCGCAAACCAATCGTGCTCAGGTTACTTATGCCCAGCGCCATGAAGACTTAAGCTTAGATGCCGCCGCTATTGCAAAAGCCATCAAGGAAGCTCCATTTAAGGTCAAGTTAGTCTTTATCGACAGCCCAGCCAATCCTCTAGGTATCATCTTCCCAGAGGATGAGCTCAAGAAGTTGCTGACCGACTTCCCTGAGGTGATCTTTGTCTTGGATGAGGCCTATATTGAGTACGATAGCGCCTCTTCGCACTTACCACTGCTTAAGGATTATCCAAACTTAGTGATGATCCGTACTCTGTCTAAAGCCTTTGCTTTAGCTGGTATTCGCTGTGGCTTTACCTTAGCTCACCCTGACATCATCAACCTCTTGCTCAAGGTCATTGATCCATATCCAATCAGTGATCCAGTAGCTCAGATCGCCCGTCAGGCTTTAGCCCGTGGTGGTATTGAGCTCATGCACGAGCGTGTCAAAAAGAGCTTAGAGTTACGAGAGAAGTTCCGTGAGCAATTAGAGGCTCTGCCAATCGTCACCCGTGTGTTCCCATCACACGCTAACTTCCTCTTGGTAGAGTTTAAGGATGGCCCACAGGTCTTTGAGCGCATGCTGCAAAAAGGCATTATTCTGCGCTCATTTGAGACTAAGCCAGGCTTAAAGAACACTATTCGTATCACCATTGGCACTCCTGAAGAGCTTGATGAGGTGATGCGCGTACTCACTGCTATGAGCGCCGAATAGGCTCTAAATCGCCATAACCTTGGGGCAGGCTGTTAGCTTTGCTGAGCAGAGCGCCCGCCCCAATGGTGCTACACGTAACACCGCTGGCGTAACCGCCCCCAAGAGTCCAACCTAACATCGGAGTCACTCTTGAGGGCGTATTGCTTATTAAGCAGTATAAGCAGCTCTAATACCTACAATCAGCAAGGGCTTTAACCTTAGACCAGATCCTTTGGATATTCTAATGAGCCAAACTCAAAGCATGCTGCTTAAGGCAGGTTAACAAAAGCAGATTGCACCAAACTCCGGCTAATAGAGCAACGCAGTCCCCTTTTACCCCCAATCAGAACCATGGAGGACGGTAATTCCTGCTCTGCCCAACCTCAAGAGTAAAGAGGCAGAAGGATCTTTGCCGTTAATTGATGAAAAAGTACCTGTTCATTGATCGTGATGGCACGCTCGTCTATGAGCCAGAAGACTATCAGGTCGACGCCCTCTCTAAAATCAAATTCTTACCTCGCGTAATCCCTGCTCTGCTGCACCTGCAAGACTTAGGTTACAGCTTAATCATGGTCTCTAACCAAGATGGTTTAGGCACAGAGTCTTTTCCTCTTGATACCTTTACCCCTGCACATGAGTTTATCCTCAACACTCTAGAATCGCAGGGTATTAGTTTTGAACAGGTTTTGATTTGCCCTCACAAGCCTGAGGACAATTGCGCTTGTCGCAAGCCAAAACTGGGCTTAGTGCAAGCCTATATGGACGACCTAAACTGGGATCGTGAGCACTCCTATTTTATTGGCGATCGTGATACCGACATGCAAATGGCACAGAACATGGGCATCACCGGTCTGCGCGTCCGCTCTTGCGATGAAGACAACGACGCTGATAATGGTCAAGGCTTGCTCACGGCTATTCCTGAAGGTCTCACTTGGGACGAGATCGCCACCAAGATCAGCATTGCCCTCAATGCCACACCTAAGCAGGATATCTTATCCCTAGCCACTTCTGAGGAAGTTGGGAATGAGACCACAGATCTCCCTTGTGCAGGCGAGCGCGCTCATCGCGTAGCTACAGTCGAGCGCAACACCAAGGAAACGCAGATCTCGGTGCGTGTGGACTTAGATCAAGTCGGTGGCAGCTCCATTCACACTGGCATTGGTTTCTTTAACCACATGCTGGATCAGATCGCTACCCATGCAGGCTTTAATCTGCAAGTACTGGTACGTGGAGATCTTGAAGTTGATGGTCACCATACCATTGAGGACACCGCTATTGCCTTAGGTACTGCTTTAAAAGAGGCCTTAGGAGATAAGCGCGGTATTGGTCGCTTTGGTTTTGTCCTGCCAATGGACGAGGTCATGGCTAAGGTCTTTGGGGCTCCTAATGTCGATATCTTTGAGCTCTCGGTGCAAGGTAAACCACAAGGGCGCAATAGCGATCGCGACGACGCCCAGCAGGTACAAAACGATAAAACCATTACAGTGGCTTTAGACATCTCTGGACGTCCACACGTGGAATTTGATTTCCATGCCGACTTTACCCGTGATGTGATCAATGGTTTTGAGACGCAAATGGTGTCACACTTCTTTGAGTCTTTGGCCGTGGCTATGGGCTTAACCCTGCATATGAGTGTCACCCATGGCAACGCTCACCACCAAGTAGAAGCCTTATTTAAGGCCTTTGGTCGCGCTTTACGTCCTGCCATTAAGGTTGTTAGTAACGAGCTGCCATCCTCCAAGGGCACTCTCTAACTTCTCAATCCCAAAGGCCTGTCCCCAACGGGCAAACAGGGCCACAAGCCCTGCCATGCCCTGCTATGCCCTGCAACGCTCCGCTCGTAGAGCGCAGCGCGGTGCGCTCTCTGGTGCGCCGCCGTGGCGCGCCATGGGAACGGTCTTCACCCCTTTTGAGGATTTTTGTTTATGCGTCTTTGCATTGTGGACACTAAGTCCGCTAACTTTAATTCGGTGGTGCAAGCCCTGAAACGCTTAGGGGTGAAGGCCACCATCAGCGCCGATCTCTCTGTACTCAAACAAGCTGACAAGCTCATTATGCCAGGCGTTGGCTCTGCTACTGCGGTAATGAAAGGTCTCTTAAATTGCAGCAGCACTGAAGTGATCCTCCAAAATGAACAAGGTCTCAAGCCTCAAGGCGAGCTGATTGATTTCATCTGCAACTACCGCCAGCCACTGCTCGGTATTTGCTTGGGTATGCAAGTGCAAGCACAGGCCTCTGAGGAAGTACCTCTTGAAGGACATTGCAAGCAGATTGCGACCTTAGGTCTGGTTCAAGGCACTGTACACCGCCTACACGCCCAAGACACCAGCACTGGAGAAATGCTGCCTCTGCCTCATATGGGCTGGAACACGATCCAACACCAAGATCATCCACTGTTTAAGGGCATACCACAAAACAGCTACTTCTACTTTGTGCACAGCTTTGCTTTAGATGTCGGTGCCAACACTATTGCTACCTGCAAGTACGGCCAAGACTTTAGTGCCGCTGTAGCCCGTGACAACTTTATGGGCGTGCAATTCCACCCTGAAAAGTCCGGTACTATTGGTGCACAGCTGCTGCAAAACTTCCTAGAGCTTTAAGCCCTCTGATTTTTTCGTGGAGACAATATGCTGATCCCTGCTCTCGATCTCATCGACGGTCACATTGTGCGCTTAAAGCAAGGTGACTTTGCCGAAAAAACAGTTTTCGATCTAGACCCGATCGCTCGTGTAAAAGCCTACGCTGCCTCTGGTGCTGCCTTAATCCACATTGTGGATTTAGATGGAGCCAAAGATCCGCAAAAGCGTCAATTTGACCTCATTAGTCGTATGGTTGCTGCCAGCTCCTGCCCAATTCAGACTGGTGGTGGTATCCGCAGTTACGAGGACGTCAAACAGCTCTTAGATCTTGGTGTCAAGCGCGTAGTTGTAGGCTCGGCTGCTGTAAAATCCCCAGAGCTAGGGCAAAAGCTCCTTAATGATTTTGGCCCTGAGGCCATTTGTTTAGCCCTTGATGTCCGTATTGTCGATGGAGTAGCCCGTGTGGCTACCCATGGCTGGCTCGAGCTGAGTGAGCTCAAGCTGGAGCAATTGATCGCTACTTTTAGCCCTTATGGACTCAAACATGTCTTGGTCACAGACATTGCCAAAGATGGCATGATGCAAGGCCCAAATACCACTCTTTACGGTAACTTAGTGCAGCACTACCCTGAGCTTGATCTGATCGCCTCAGGCGGTGTTTCCACCTTAGACGATCTCAAAGCATTACGTGCTCTCAATGTACCATCGTGTGTCTTAGGTCGCTCGCTGCTCACTGGAGCCTTTACCTTAGAAGAGGCACTCAGCCTCTGGCCAAATCAGCTCTAAGCTCTTAGCTCTAGACCCTAAGCCAGCCTAGGCCTAAGCTTAGACTCAGGCCTAGGCCTAGGGTCAAGGATAAAAACATGCTCGCCAAAAGAATTATCCCTTGCCTCGACGTGCGCGATGGCGTGGTCGTAAAAGGTGTACAGTTTAAAAATCATGAGGTAGTAGGCTCAATCGTTGATCTTGCTGCCCGCTATGCCGCTGAAGGTGCAGATGAGCTGGTGTTCTACGATATCACCGCTTCTGCTCACGGCAATAAAGTCGATAAATCATGGGTAGCCAAGATCGCAGAGGTGATCAACATTCCTTTTGCTGTGGCCGGTGGTATTCGCTCAGTTGAGGATGCGCAGCAGATCCTAGAATATGGAGCCGACAAGATCTCCATCAATTCCCCTGCGCTGTCTGATCCAAGCCTCATTACTCGTTTGGCCGATCGCTTTGGCATACAATGCGTAGTCGTAGGCATTGACAGCTTCTATGATGCCGAAAAGCAAGACTACCTTGTGAAGCAATTTACCGGCGATGAAAAGACCACCAAATTTACCGCATGGCGTACCTTGGACTGGGTACAAGAAGTACAAAAACGCGGTGCCGGTGAGATTGTGCTCAATATGATGAACCAAGACGGCATGAAAAACGGCTATGACATTAAGCAGCTCCAAGCAGTGCAAGCTGTGTGTCAGGTGCCACTGATTGCCTCTGGTGGAGCCGGAAGTATGGAGCACTTCTATCAGGCTTTTAAAGAAGCTGATGTCTCTGGTGCTTTAGCTGCCTCGGTCTTCCACAAAAACTTAATTAATATCGGTGAGCTCAAAGCTTACCTCAAGGAAAAAGGAGTGATCTGCCGTGCGTGAGTTTTGCCATGGCTTTGAGCAAGTTAGCGAATTAGACTTTGCCAAGGGTGACGGACTGATCCCTGTGATCGTGCAAAATGCCCAAGATGGTCAAGTCCTGATGCTGGGCTATATGAACGAAGAAGCCTTAAATAAGACTTTAGAGACCCATTTGGTTACTTTCTACTCGCGTGCCCGTCAACGTCTGTGGACTAAAGGCGAAGAGAGCCATAACTATCTGCACTTACGTGGCATTACCTGCGACTGCGATAAGGACACTCTCTTGGTGCTGGCTCGTCCTGATGGCCCAACCTGCCACTTAGGCACTAAGAGTTGCTTTGACGAAAGTCCTATGGCTGACGCTACCGTCAAATACTTAGCTGCGCAAAAAGGTTTACTCTAGTCCAGCGCAAGTATTGCCACCACACAACCAGCGCCGTGACACTAACGAGCTCAAGCTCAGCGCTGCTGAGCTGAGCTTAGCTAGGCTGAGCTTTGCTGAGCTAAGCTCTGCTCACAGCCTTAAAGCGCCCGCCCCTAAGCAACTCAGGGGTACAAGATCCTCCAAAAGCCCCTCATTTATTAGCCATCAATAGGCTTGCCTTGCGCTTTCTTGCCACTGTCCCTCCTCCTATTTCCTCTTGTGTGGCACTCTACACCACAGAAAATTTTGCTCAATCGTGCGCACCTCAGCCTCAGCTAAGATTCTTTGTGCTAGCATGATAGCTTTGTGTGTGCCCTCTTGAGCCCTCAGTGGCCGCAAGAGGTGAAAATTGTGCTATAGATTGCTGCCTGTTTTTTCTGAAAAAGCAGATAAATATCAGCTATAGCACTAAGTTTGATTCTTTGGCGTTAGGTTTCGCATGTCACAAACAAGTTCTGAGTCTGCAACTGTCTCTAATATAGCTCCGGCTGTAGATCCAGCTGTCAATACTCACATCGGTCTCGAAACCGAGACTATGGTGATCTTTGGTGTGCTAGCTTTACTGGCCTTGTGTGTAGATATCTGGGCTCACCGTAAAGACAAGCCAATTGCCCTTAAAGCGGCTATTGCTTGGACTTTATTCTGGATCTGCGTCTCAATGTGCTTTGCTGGATTCCTCTATTTCCACTTCAATGGCGAAGTCGCATCACTGTTCTTAGCCGGTTATCTCTTTGAACAAGCCCTCTCTGTAGACAACCTCTTCGTGATGATGGCTATCTTTGCTTGGTTTAAAGTACCAGAGCAATACTGCCACCGTGTGCTCTACTGGGGTGTGCTCGGAGCCATCTTCTTCCGACTGCTCTTCGTGCTGATCGGCTCGACCTTATTTGCTTTAGGCCCAGTGGTAGAGATGATCTTTGCCTTAATGGTGGCTGCCTCCGGCTTTATGATGCTGCGCAAAAAGGATGAGAGCGAAGAGGCTAATGTGGACTACACTCACCACATTGCCTACCGTGCCGTGCGTATCTTCTTCCCAGTATATCCACGTCTAGTCGGTCACTCTTTCTTTGTCAGCCATGAGCAAGTGAACCAAGAGTTACAGAAGCCAGAGAATAAAGGCTTAGTCTTAAAGCGCGTCGGCCCACTCTTTGCCACCCCACTCTTCCTGTGCTTAGCAGTGATCGAAACCACCGACGTCATGTTTGCCTTCGACTCAGTACCAGCAGTGATCGCAGTGAGCCGTGAGCCTCTCATTGTGTACTCGGCTATGATCTTTGCGGTCTTAGGTCTGCGCTCCATGTACTTCGTGTTAGACGCCATGAGACAGTACCTGATCCACTTAGAAAAGGCTGTGACCGTCTTACTGTTCTTCATTGCCTTTAAGCTGGCCGCTAGCGCTTCGCTGCATCTCTTCGGCTTTGGCCTCGACATCAGCGTGTACTCGTCGTTGGTGGTGATCGCTGTGATCTTAGGCTTAGGCATTGTCGCTTCGTTCATTTTCCCAGACAAAAAGAACAAGCAAGCCAAGGCTGCAGACGCTGTCGACTCCAGTAGCGCCACTAGCACTACAGCTGTCAGCGCAGATGAGGTAACTCCAGCAACAGCTAACACCGCCGAAGCTGCATCTGCCGCCTCCAGCAGTGAAAGTAGTGAGACTAACTCCACTGCCGAACAGTCCAAGTAATTAATTAGCAAAACCTCATTTTTAGAGGACAAAACGCTCTGCGATCTCGGATCTCAGGGCGTTTTTTGTTTTTAGGGCTTTGCCAGCTGAACCGTAAGCTTACAAAAAAACCTTAGCCGTGAGCAGCCACGCGCCGCGCCTCTATTCCTCCATGCCCTCAATACTTTAGAGCTCCGCTTCTAAATTACAATTTTGGTGCACCAACACTATGTTGTGGTGCGTTGTGGTGCATAGAGTACAAAGCCATGCAACACCGCATGCAGAGTCATCTTCCTCCTACATAGCCGCTTGTTTTTGCATCATAAAGGTGCATTTCAAGGTGCGTCATTGGCTAATTTATAACAGCGCCCTGTGACTTTTTTCTCATATTTTGAGAAAAAGATCTGCGTAAAAAGTACAAAATTTGCCAAACCGCAATCGCTTTCGATTAAAGGAAAAAGCACACTCTCACACCTAATGTTTCAAAACGTCTGCCAATCACCAAACCTACATCACCTACATACCAGTTGGCCATTCTAGGCCAAGCGTACTGCATTACAACAAAATTTTCGTGCACAGCACGTGCACGCACGAAGCACGGTGTCTTTTACGGTAAACGTTTACACATTACTAACATACTAGTTTTTTCCCATCGCAAAAATGTGATCAAGCTCAATTGATTTTTTGTGCTAAAAACTGTTTAATACGGGCCAAACAACGCAAACAGACCGTAGAAGGTGTACTTGTCTTTATGAGTGGAAACTAAGTCCATGAGTTTGAGCTTAAACATCTTGCAGGAGGTTTAAGCCGTTTAAGAGGATTGCTAGCTTGCCCTTTCTTTATCCTCGCAAGTTAGCTTATTTGTAGCGTTTTAGTTCTGGCTGCCATATTGCGTAGCCCAATGTGTTAGGTCTTTAGGTAACTCTGGTTCGTGAGTCTTTAATCCTGTTTTCTTTTCTTTGTTCCAATGCTTTTCATCTGCCTTTGCGTGCTGACCTTCAGTACCGCAAGGGGATTGTTATGCTTAAAACAAAGACAAGATCAGTGATTAAGGCAGCTTACCTCTACCACCTATACCAGTTGGCTATCCGCAATAAGTGAGGAGGCGTGCAGATCAGACTAATAAGCTACCCTCGCAGCTCCACTGACATGTTGCCAAGTGGAGATGTGCTCTAGGCTTAGTGGCATAGAGAGGGGTAGGAGCGATCCTGTATGCAGGCAGGCTCGCTCCTACCTTAGGTATAGCTTACGGCTGAGATCTAAGTGGAGGATCCTTAATGGATACATCAGCACACGGACTGGCGACACTAGACTATGCGATTTTCGCACTCTATGTCGTAGTCATCATTAGCGTGGGCTTAATCGTTTCGCGCAAAAACAAGGAAAGCACCGAGGGCTACTTCTTAGCCGGTAAGTCAATCCCATGGTGGGCTGTAGGTGCATCGTTAATCGCCGCAAACATTTCCGCTGAGCAATTCATCGGTATGTCCGGTTCCGGCTTTGCCATCGGCTTAGGCATTGCCTCTTACGAGTTCATGGCTGCTATCACCCTGATCATCGTGGCCAAGTACTTCCTGCCAATCTTCATCGAAAAAGGCATTTACACCATTCCACAGTTCGTCGAGCAGCGTTTCAGCAAGAGCTTAAAGACGATCTTAGCTGTGTTCTGGATCTGCCTGTACATCTTCGTGAACCTGACCTCCGTGCTCTACTTAGGCGGTCTGGCCTTAGAGACCATCTTAGGTGTGCCATTAATGTACTCCATCATTGGTCTGGCCCTGTTCGCTTTAGTGTACTCGGTGTATGGTGGTCTGTCCGCTGTGGTTTGGACTGACGTGATTCAGGTTGCCGTGCTGATCTTCGGTGGCTTCATGACTTCTTATCTGGCCGTGAGCTTCATCGGTGGTGATACTGGCTTCTTTGGCGGCATGGGCATGCTCTATGACAAGGCCCCTGATCACTTCGACATGGTGCTCTCCAAGGACAATCCACAATTCAACAACCTGCCTGGTATCGCCGTGTTAATCGGTGGTCTGTGGGTGGCTAACTTATACTACTGGGGCTTCAACCAGTACATCATTCAGCGTACTTTAGCTGCTAAGTCTGTAGACGAGGCTCAACGCGGTATTCTGTTTGCTGCCTTCTTAAAGTTATGCATTCCATTCTTAGTGGTTATTCCAGGTATCGCTGCCTACGTGATCGTTAATGATCCAACCTTATTAGGTCAATTAGGTGAAGGTGCCAAGAACTTCCTGCCAACCATGTCAACTGCTGACCGTGCTTACCCATGGCTCACTCAGTTCTTACCAGTTGGTGTTAAGGGTGTGGTATTCGCTGCTTTAACTGCTGCTATCGTGTCGTCCTTAGCTTCGATGTTAAACTCCACCGCCACCATCTTCACTCTGGATATCTACCACGAGTACATTGACAAGAACGCCTCCGATCGCAAGCTGGTTAACATCGGCCGTTTAACTGCCTTAGTTTCCTTAGTGATCGCTATCTTCGTGGCTCCAATGTTAGGTGCTATCGAGCAGGCCTTCCAATTCATTCAAGAGTACACTGGTCTGGTTTCTCCTGGTATCTTAGCAGTGTTCTTACTGGGCTTATTCTGGAAGAAGACCACCACCAATGCTTCTATCATCGGTGTGTTAGCCTCTATCCCTATCGCCTTACTGCTTAAGTTCCTGCCTCTGGAAATGCCATTCCTCGATCAGATGATGTACACCCTGATACTGACCATGGCTACCATCGTGTTTGTGTCGTTAGCTACCTCTGAGGTTGATGACGATCCAAAGGGCATCGTTTTAACCAAGACCACCTTCGCTACCTCCACAGTGTTCAAGTTAGGCTCTTACGCAGTCTGCTTAATCACTGCTGCGATCTACTGCTTATTCTGGTAATCAAATACCATCTCATTTTAAAGTCTTAGCTAAAAGCTGAGACCGAAAAGCAAAAGCTCAGAGTACTTACTGCTCTGGGCTTTTGTGTTTTTTGCACACGTGCGACAACTTGAAAAGTGCTCAGCGCTGTGTCAGCACTGTGTAGGCGCTAAGCTCTATGGCTTATGGATCCCAGAGGTCTCAAGCCCCTACTCACCCCATACACCCTCTCCTCCCACCTATCCCTCTCAGCAAATTTGCACCCTTGGCTGCCAAAGTCTAAAATAGAGTTCGTATTTTTCTAGCTCTATGCCACCCTTTCAAGGGTCAGGCAAGCAAGCTAGCCTTGAGCCTAAATAAGCGCAGTTGCAGGTTTTTCCTTCACTTCTTTCCCGCTTTTTCTCAGCGGTTTCCTTGTCCCTACTGTCTGGGAACTTAAGAGCACTCTTATGCTGTACTCACCATATGTATAGACAGTGGCTATAGCAGATAGAGATAGCTTTGTCCTGCAGCGCCTTAGCATGGCCTCTGTAACGCCTCATTAAAGGTAGATTTTTCATGTCGAGAAGATCTCGTGCTGCTCAAAAACTCGCAGCTCAAAAAGAAAAAGAAGAGTTAGCGCGCAAGAAAGCTGCTGAAGCCAGCCAAACTAAGCATCTCAGTAAGTATGCCGCTAAAAAAATGGCCCAAATGGCCGCTGCACAGAAATACTCTGATGCAGTGGATGATGACAACTCTTCACAGCTGGGAGATGAGCAAGACTCTAATACGAGCTCTAGCGCTACTGCGACATCTGCCAACGCAGAGCAAGCCAACGCTCCTGCCTCCGATGGTAAGCTCACCCCTGAGCAGATCAGCGCTAAAGTAACCAGCGCTGTCAATAAAGCCATCCCTAACAGCTCCTCTGGCCCAAGACGCCGCAAGATCCGCTCGGTACGTGTCCGTGGTGGCACTGTACTGCGTAGCAGCATTGAAACCCCAGCTGAGCAAGAGGCCCGCGAGCGCAAGGAAGCCAAGATTAAGGCCGAAGAGGCCAAGCTGCCGCCAAAGGTCAGAGAAGGCCGTATCAAGCGTCGTAAGCATATCGAAGATATCCGCAATGCGCGCATGAAGGCCTTAGAAGAGATCGAAGCTCGTGGAGAAACCTACAAGCAATTAGGCCGTGATAAGGACAAGATCCCTGACAAGATCACCTTTAACCGTGAAGTTGTCATGACCTGTGGCATTGAGACCAAAGATCGCATGCCTGATCTGACGGATCCTCTAGAGCGCGAAGCTGCGCTTGCGCCACACAATCGCCGTGACTCCTTGCTCTTTGCTCCAATCAAGCGCCATAACAAGCCTATCTCTGGCACTGATTTCATGGTCAAGTTCTTAGACCAGTGGGAAGAGCGCATGGATAAGGGCGGGATCTTTGCGCCTTTATTTGCTCAGGTTAAGGAAACTCGTCGCAGCGAAAATGGTATTGCCTATATCGGTCTGCCTGCTTTCTTAAAGTTCCTTGAGGGCACTTCCAAGCGCTTGATCATCGATCAGTATGCCTTTGAGTTTAACCTCTACATCAAGCGCCGTGAGATCACTGACTTTATTGCCAGCATGAAGGCTCCAGCTTTAGCTTGGATGGCCCACCGCCACCCTATGGATCCTTTCTATGCCTTTGTCTATCTGGATACCTATCCAGTACGCATTAAGTTAGGCAAAAAGCGCGTCTACGTCGAGCAAGAGCTCTTCATGATCGGTGTTACCTTAGATGGCCGCAAGGATCTCTTGGGTATTGTTCCTGACTTCACCAATGGTCGTTTAAGTGTGGACTTCTGGGAGCGGATCTTAGAGCACTTCAAGCTCTTGGGCACTCGCGAAATCTGCTTTATGGTGGCAGGCTTCAAGTGCCGTTACTTAGAGCGTGCCGTCAAGCAGATCTTCCCTAACACCACGCTGCAATTTAACCTCTTAGAGGTGCTGCAATTTGACAGCTTCCGTCTGCCAACCGAGCTGCGTAAGCCTTTTATGGAAGATGCCACGGCTTTATGTGAAGCCCCATCTTTTGAGGTGGCAAAGGCCCAGCTGGACTTAATGCGCAATAAGTGGGAGCACCACCTGCCAGAGGGTACCAGTGTGCTGCAAGGCAACATTGATCAGCTGCAGCTTTACACCTACCTCTCGCCAGAGGAGCGCAAGATCTTCACCACCCACAAGATGATTGCGGGTGCAGCTTCGCTTTTATTGGGCAAAAAAGACCCACTGGACTTCTTCAGTGATCACGCTGAGATGCTCAACTACTTCTTCTATCGCTACCTCTTAGTGGCCAAGTTGGAGTGGTTAGAGCATCAGGATTATGCGATCCAAAACCTGACCTTCTCGCATATCTTTGCTCAACTGCGTCATAGCGAGGTGAGTGGTGGTCTACTGCTCAATGAGCTGCTCAACCAGCAACATCAGGACTTTATGTACCGTCACTTCGGTCGTTTTGGTACAGGCCCTGTGTTCAACCTCAACCCAAACCGTCGCAAGATCTCCCTCTCTGGACAGATCGAGCCATTCCGTAATTTGCAACAGGTTTGGGGTGACGAGCTGCTGGATGAAGAAAATGCAGCCCAGCAACAGCTACAACAGCAAGCTGCCGCAGAGGCTCAGGCTATTCGGCAACGTGCCCAAGAGCAAGCTCAAGCTCAATACGAGCAAGAGCAACGTGCCGCTGCTGCATCTTTAGCCGCCGCTGCTCAAGGTGCTGCCGCTACTGCCGCTGCCATTGCTCAAGCCAGCAATATTGAGGCAACAGCCGTCGCGGCTTTAGGTGGTGCTAATACTGACACACCAACTAGCACGACGCTCTCCCATGGGGGCGTTAAGGGTGCTATTCCAGGTACCAGTGCTGCTCCAAAGGTTGAGACTAATGACAATGCCTCCATTGCTGGGTTAAAGCTAGGTGATGCCGCTTTGCCTGCCTTTATTCTGGACGATGCCAAGACGCTTAACCTGCAAACGGCCACCCAGAACGCATTGCAGCCTAAGCTGCGCTCTGGTAACAGAGCTGAACTTACTGGTGCAAAAGCCAGCGCAGCACAAGCTATGAGCTTGCAGCAGAGTAACAGCCAGCAACTGACTGAGACTGAGCGCAACCAAATGGTGATCGACGCAGCCCATGACTCTGAGCAACAGGAGCTCTGTCAAAATCTGCGCACCAGCGACTGCTTAAGCTCCTCCTATGCCACCGAGCAAAGCACTCGCCCTGCTTCGTGGTCAAAACTCGGCACCAAGGACAGCTATCTGCCAGAGCAACAGCATGCTCAAGGCAACTACTATCTTGAGACCCCAATTGATCCTGATCAGTTCAACACACTGCAAAATAAGGAACCGATTGTCGGCCTCGAAAAGATTGATAGCACCTACGGTGTCCAAGAGTTGCCACCTGAGTCTGGCGCTGTCATGGATAAAGCGGTTGCAGCAAAAGCTACCTCTCCTAGCACCACTGCCCCTACGGGCACTACTGCCGCTATGGATAGCGCAGGCACCAATGTAGCAGACGCTACAGATGCAGTACAGCAAGACCAAGTGCAGCCAGCCGACTCTCAGTCTTCATCTGAAGCAGAGCTCGCTCTTACTTCAGAGTTAGCCTCAGAGACCATGCCGACTAGCACTAATACCAGTGGCTATAACCAAGCTCCGTACAAGAACGACAGAGCTACCAGCTATATGCAGGTGCAACATCAGCAAGATGCAGAGAATCCTTATGCTCTCAATGACGCTACACCAGCAGGTTTAATTAACCGCTATGGTTCTTACACCATGGATATGGCAGGTACGGTCAATGAAGAGCAGATGAGTGCTTTTGATGAATTTGAAGCTCTCTCACCTAAGGCTACTGCACCTTCGGCCTATCTGATGAATAACGTCAGCAGCAACATCCAAAGTGCTAACGCCGTTTTAGGTATGCTCAAGCCATCCATTGCCCAAGCCCTGCGTGCGGATCGCCAACAGCTCAAAAACAATGAGCGTCAGCAGATCCTCAACTGCTTAGGTGGTAACTTTAACTTTACCGCTATGGACAATGTGATCCATCAGGTCACGCCAATCTTCCGCTCAGCTATGCAGACCAAGCTCAATTGGTATGCTAACCACAAAAAGGAAGAGGAGGCTAAAGCCAAGGCTAAGGCTAAAGCTAAAGCTCGTAGTCGCTATCTCAAGCGCCAAGAGATCAAAGCGGCAGCCGCTGCTGAACAAGCAGCCCATCAACCTGTACGCTGGGATTCCTTTGTGCCATTGCAGTCTATTAATGACTTAAACGTGCAAGGTGATAGCTTAAACCCACAAAATGGCATGCAAGAGATCTCCTCTTTACGCGAAAGTGACGATCTTAATGCTCAGGGTTTACAAGTCACTTTGGGCTCCTCTAATCCATTTGCCATGGAGCAGATGGGCTCAGGCGCAATTAGTGGCACTTCTTTAAAAGCCAATGACTCAGGTGATAGCAACATTCACTCTACCAACAACGTGAATGCACTCTCTCACCCACAGAGCTCTAACCCAAGACAGAGCTCTGGTAACTTGCATCAGCTTTTAAATGAAACCTCGGTGGGCACTACCTTAGAGGTGGACTTTGCGCAGCAACAATTGAAGATGCAGCCGGTCTTAGGTGCAGGACAAGAGATGCTGCAATTTGCCGCACAGGCCCAAAGCTCCATTAAGGTAGCACCAACGCTGATGACATCACTGATCTCAAATTCTGATGCCCATCTCAACCTGCATCGTGCACATATGCAGCTTGACGTGAGTACCGGAGAGGTCAGCCGTCCGATCCGTCGTCGTGCCAATAGCGAGCTCAATGTAGATCCAAGCCAAGCTAACTTAAGCTTAGCCCCAGATCTGCTGCAAATGAGTACCCAGCACTTTAATGTCCAAGGTACCGAGCAGCTACTGCACAAAGGCCATCATGAAAGCCCACATCAGGAGCAAGGCACTGCCAATGCGGGTAATGCTGGTAATGCTGCCAATACAGGCGCTCCAGCTGAAAGCGATAATGGTGAGCACCTGCATATTGAGAAGACGACAGACTTTAACGGCCCTGTTCCAGCCCCAGAGTTGCGCTCGCTCTTTGCCGAAACGCTCGCCACTCCAGCAGGTGTAAAGACGGCGGCTTTAGATGGCCACATTAAGCTGAACTCAGGATCTGATTCTGAGCACAAATAGGCCAATAGGCCTTAAGGCATTAAGGCCTTAAGGGCTTAATGCCTAGCTGAAGACAATGCCTCTGGAGCCCTTGCGGCTCCTGAGGTATACCAGCTTACCGCCCAAATAACAAAGCCCCTAAGGTTATTCCTTGGGGGCTTGCTGTTTGGAGGAGGGGTAAAGAGATGCGCTATGGCTGCTCTGCTGCCCTATGCTTGGCATGTGCTGCTTGCTCTAAAGCCTGATCGCGCTTAATGCTGCGCGGCGACAGCTTTACATCCTCAAAAGTAATGTAATTACCAAGGATGGTGCCCACATATCTGTCTTCTAACATGTGGCGTAAAGCACGCTTCCATTGCACAGGGTGACGCATACCGGTCACATAGCGATCTAGCTCGAGAATACGTGCCACCACGTGCAGCGCATCGCGATAGAGATAGTTCTGGCTATCAACACGGATGTCACGACGTAAATGGTTGAGCAACAGATCTAAAGTCTTGGTGGTGCGGATCGACACTCGTACAGAGTTGTTGGCAGCATAATACTGCTCAAAGAAAATCCAATTATCTCTGATCAGCTGGGTAGCACTTGGGTAGCTCTTGCTCCACTTGGACTCCAGCACGATCAAAGCTCTCATGCACTCAAGCAGCGACTTGCTGGAGTGCAGCACACGACAATCATTAAAGAAGTTGGCTCGCTCAATGGTTGTCATCGGCTCACTGGCATGACGCAGGATATCGCGCAAGCTATGCTGGTAAATAGCCCGAGGGAACACAGCATGTAAGGCAGGCTTAAACTCGTGCACATCGCCCGTAACCACATAAATAGGATCCACTAAGCCACGGGCTTTAAGATCTCTAAAAGTCTGCTCCCACATCTGCTGCTCAGCCCCAGGCTGGGTGTAATCACGTGGGAATGGGGCAATATCCATCAGATCATGGGTTCCATCGATATTCATACCCATGATGATGTAAAAAGGATGCTCTACCACTAAAGTGGCATTGGTGAACATGCGAACCTTTTCTACGACGATGTAGATCACTGGATAGCAAGGACGCAGTTGCTGCTCTTTAAATTCCTTAACCTCTGCCAGTCCCAAACGCAGAATATTGCGCAGACGAGACTGCGTGATCTCGAGGTTATAGACTTCTTTGACTTTAGCTGCGATCGCTTCTAGAGTCTCAGGGACTTTGCCCATCTCTTGAATCAGAGCCAAGATATCTGGAGCAAGGCTATAGCGCTGGCCACGCACCATCAGGATCCGACGTTGTTTCTCTTCTGACTGTTGGCCTTCCCTCCCAGCTAACAGCGATTGATGATAGGCAGCTGCGGCATTGCGCTCATCTTCAACGATATCACCATGGAAGTTAGCGGCTTCATCTTGATCCGAGAGCTCTTGACCGTTTTCATCCACGTAAAAGAGAGCATCGCCATTCTCATCTGAGGACAACACGGAGCTTGCGATATAGGCAATGGTACCGCTGAGGTGCAGCTCGATATGCTCATGCTCTTTGCTGAGAGCATTAACCACCCCAGCAGGGGTGTTAGCCGCATTCACTTCTAAGGCATGTGCACCTGCAGCTAAAGCTGGAGCCGTCAACTCCTCATAGACAGCATGACGTTGAGCTAACTCGAACTCCATCAATTGCGTGAAGTCTTCGGTATTCATACCAATGTTAAGAGCTTGATCACGGGCAGGGCCTTGCTCCAAGCTTTTGATCACGCTTAGCACTTCGCTATCGGTTTTAGCTTGGTCGAGATCGGGGCCATACACTTGCTGCATTAGCATGTCCCGCAACTTATCATCATCATGCGTAGCCAATGTTCCCATCTCCTCTTGCAGCTAGCCACAGCAGTATCACAAAACGGCGTATTCTTAGTTTAATAAGCAATCCCCTTGCGCCTCACGATCCATGGCCTAAAAACATGAACCGTGACATCTATTGCTGACACAACGTCATAGGTTTTAAGCCCAAGCCAAGGAGACAAAGCTATTCACGCTCTTTTAGACCTCACAGTCTCAAAGCCTTACGGATTGCAACGCAGGCAGCACATTTGCTTGCAAGCTAAAACTCACCAAGCGCACCGTGCTTATAGCTACTTTGTAAGATGTAAGGAAACGTAAACGTTTGAAAAGCACGCTACAGTAATAGAGCGTACCCTTACCTACAGCTTAAGCAAAATCCTAACAATATCGTCAAGAAAACGACAAAAACTCGTTACTCCCCCTCGCATTGTGCCAAAAGAGCTGCAACAATCTCTTTCTTTGCAAACATTGTGCACAAAGCCTGATCTCTTAAGGCTCGGGCACGTTAAAACACTTTATTTGGAGAGAAAAAGCATCTTGCTCTGACTTGAGGTGGATCTCAATCTGACAGAGCACACAAAGTCCCCCGCAAGAGTTCTTATCTCCTAGCACAGGGTAAAGCATCTCAGAATGTAGCACAGCTACAACAAGGCTTACTTCCTAAGACTGTAAGTCTTACCAAGATCTAAGGATACAAAAAATTTGCTTGAGCAAAAAACTAAAAAATGAATGCAAACGGCTGAAACTCTCGCTCTATTCCCCCAAAGCTTTTTACCAAAGCGCCCTCACAAATCCCTTAAAAAAGCCTAGGTGTTTGCTAAAATTCGCCACATTATGTGGTTAACACGCAAAACAACAAAGAGCAACAAGCGTCACGACTTTAATCACTTTTGGCAGGGTGTTAACCTAGATATACAACCGTTTTAGCCAGTTATTCCATTACGTGCCACATACGCAAAATACAATGGTACACCCATTCTATGGGCGCGCGCACATGTTG
>DXEV01000033.1 GCA_019114785.1 Candidatus Anaerobiospirillum pullistercoris
TCGAGCCGTGCCCTTGTCCACGGGACTACAGCTTAACCGCGCCGCCATTTTACGCCCAAAGCCCCTAAATCCCTGATAAAAAACAGATTTTAGCCCCTTACATACCCCATCATGGTTCACACTGGGCCACAAGTCTCTATTTGCAACTACTAGCCAATAGCAGCCAATAGCAATAGCTAAGTCCCATTACCAGAGCTTATTCGACCTTCCACAGCAGGCACTTAACTGCCAATCACCCTACACCCTATAGAACTACGCTCAATTTTTGTGCACGAGCACATTCTTAGCAGCTTAGGTTCTCTGCGCTTTACACCGTGACAAATAGATGTTCACTTTCTTGCTGGTGTGACTCTGCGCAAACAAGAACACAGTCGTCAGAAGGCTCATTCTTGACTTCCATTAATGGCGTCACTGGCAATTAGTACTAAGGCTCAAGCACCATGCACCATAAATCAGCAATACCCCAAACAAGCCATTAAATAAGGGAATTTTAATGACAGCTGCTCACAAACTAGCACTCGTGGTCTTCTTTCTAAAAGTGATGCAGATCAAAATATGAAACTAAATTTGTGTGCGTGCACACCATTGCGACAGAGTGCGACTAAACTAATCAATTAGTTGTGCTGCTACACCAGAGCAATCAGAGCTGAAGCTCAAATGAGCTTCGCTCAAGGTAGAGTGCGGATGAGAGGACATCTCACTCCCTGCTTCTGTGCTCTTTGTTGCCCAGTATGCGTCTTTTAGCTTTTTCCTTCCCGTATAGGCAAACGCAATAAATGGGCTCTTCGCTCACAACTTTGTTGTTTTCGCTTTCGTTTGAGGATTGTTTTAGGAATGGCCGGTATTATCGAGATCAAAGACAGTAAGCTCTTCCGTTACTTCGAGGGGCAAACTACCTGCATCGAGCCTTGGGGCAAGAATGCCCTGCGTGTGCGCTCTGTCATGATGGGTTACGACTATCAAGCCGATAACTTTGCTTTGAGCATGGATGTTCCAGCTGAATACGCTGCTGGCTCTGCCAATAAGTCTTGTGAGCTCAAAACTTGGACTGAGCGTCAGACTGTCGTGAGCAATTTCCCAGGTGCTCAATACATCGATGTTCCTTGCGGCTCCATCCAAAACGGCAAGATCAAGGCCGTGATCACCGCTGGTGGCAAGATCGTTTTCTACAACAGCGAAGGCAAACTACTCTTAGAAGAATTTGCCCGTAATCGCCTCGATGGTCATTCCAAAGACCTAAGTGCTCTTGAGATCGTTGGTCGTGAGTTCATGCCACATCGTGGTGGTGACTACCAGCTAACCGCACGTTTTGAGCCTAATGCCAATGAGCGCATTTACGGTATGGGCCAATATCAGCAGCCTTACCTCAATCTCAAAGGCTGCACCTTAGAGCTGGCACAACGCAATTCCCAAGCCTCAGTGCCTTTCATGCTCTCCACCCAAGGCTACGGATTTTTATGGAACAACCCAGCAGTCGGTAAAGTCACCTTTGCCCGTAACTTAACCGAGTGGGTTGCCTACTCCACCAAGAAACTGGACTACTGGATCTGCGCTGGTGATACCCCAGCTGAGATCGAAGAGCAATATGCCAGCGTCACCGGTACCGTACCAATGATGCCTGACTATGCCATGGGCTTCTGGCAGTGCAAGCTGCGTTATTGCACTCAAGAGGAATTACTCTCGGTGGCTCGTGAGTATAAGAAGCGTGGCCTGCCAATCGACGTGATTGTGGTCGACTTCTTCCACTGGGAGCATCAAGGCGATTGGAACTTCGATCCTACCTACTGGCCTGATCCTGAGGGCATGATCAAAGAGCTCAAAGACATGGGCATTGAGCTGATGGTCTCGATCTGGCCTACAGTGGAAACCGCCTCGGTTAACTTTAAGGAGCTCAATGAGCGCGGCTACCTCATTCGTACTGAGCGTGGCGTGCAGTATGGTATGGACTTCATGGCCCCTACCATTCACTTTGACGCCACTAATCCAGAGGCCCGCAAGTTTGTCTGGAACGTCGCTAAGAAGAATTACTACGATCGTGGCGTCAAGATCTTCTGGTTAGACGAAGCTGAGCCAGAGTACAAGATCTACGACTTCGATCACTTCCGCTACTATGCTGGCTCTAACGCTCAGATCGGCAACATGTACCCTGTGATGTATGCCAAGACCTTCTTTGAGGGTATGCAACAAGAGGGTCAAAAGAACATTCTTAACCTCTTACGTTGTGCTTGGGCTGGCTCACAAAAATACGGTGCTTTAGTGTGGTCAGGTGATATCGGTACTACCTTCAGCTCGATGCGCAATCAGATCGCAGCTGGCCTTAACATGGGACTTGCAGGCATCACATGGTGGACAACCGATATCGGTGGTTTCCATGGTGGTAATGCCAATGATGAAGCCTATCGTGAGGTCTTTGCCCGCTGGTTTGAGTGGGGTACTTTCTGCCCAGTAATGCGTGTCCATGGCGATCGTGAGCCACGTCAGCAACCTGTAGGCACTACTGGTGGTGCTTATTGCTGCTCCGGTGGCCCAAATGAGGTCTACTCATATGGCGAGCGCGTCTATGAGATCTGCAAAAAGTACATGCAGTACCGTGTGCAGCTGAAGCCTTATATCACCCAGATCATGGAAGAGGCTCACACCAAAGGCACCCCTGTGATCCGCCCTCTGTTCTACGATTTCCCTGAGGATCAGCAGACCTACGAGCACGAAGATCTCCACATGTTTGGCCCAAGCCTCTTGATCGCCCCTGTGTATGAGGCAGGTCAAACAGAGAAGCAGGTCTACCTGCCAGCCGGTGCTACATGGCGCGACATCCACACTGGTCAAACCTATCAAGGTGGCCAGACTGTTACGGTGGCAACTCCATTGGAGATCACCCCTGTCTTTGCCCGTGACGGTTTCGACCTGATCTAAGCCCTCACCGAATAGCTTAGGGCTATAGCCCTAACTCCAAAAGCTCACAGGCACTGCCTATCTGGCAGTGCTTGGACAGGCATAGTCTGAACAAGATTATGCCCTGTCCTGATAGCTTTTTTGTCTAAATTGGAGTTTTCTGTCCTATGACCATCTATCACGTCAGCCAACAAGTCGGCTGCGATTGCAACGACGGTAGCGAGCAAAAGCCTTTTGCCACCATCAACCATGCTGCTCAATTGGCTCTGCCAGGTGACACTGTTTTAGTACATTCTGGCACCTACCGTGAGTGCGTGCAACCACGCTGGGGTGGTATCTCCAACACCAAGCGCATCACTTACAAAGCAGCCCCTAACGCAAAGGTCGTGATCAAGGGCTCAGAAGTGATCACCAATTGGGAAGAAGCCAAGCTCGATGGTGCCAGCGTGCCTGTCTTTAAGGCCGTAATCGACAATAAGATCTTTGGCAACTACAACCCTTATGACACCATCCTAAGTGGTGACTGGCTCATGGATCCATGGCCTCATTGCCTGCACACCGGTGATGTCTATTTTGATGGCAAGACCTTATACGAGGCCACCTCTCTGGATGAGGTTAAGAATCCAAAAGAGCGTCGCACTGGCCCTTGCTCCCCATGGGTTGATACCCAAGAGGTGATCCCTCACAGTGAGCGCACTGTCTATCAATGGTTTGCTGAGGTTGACCACAAGGCAGGCACTACCACCATCTATGCTTACTTTGGTGACTTCACACAAAATGAGCTGGTAGGTCACACCATCGAAATCAATGTCCGTGAGTGCTGCTTTGCCCCATCTCAGGTTAACACTAACTACATCACCATCAGTGGCTTTGAGTGCTGCCATGCCGCTACCCAATGGGCTCCACCAACCGGTGTACAACGTGGCATGATCGATACCTACTGGTCTAATGGCTGGCACATCGAATACTGCCATCTGCACGATGTAAAGACCTCTGCCATCTCGCTGGGCAAAGAGATCAGCACCGGTGACAACGAGGCTATCCGCTTTAAGCGCAAGCCAGGCTATCAAAAGCAGCTTGAAGATGTGTTTAAGGGTCTCAAGCGTGGTTGGAGCACCGAACTGGTGGGTTCGCATGAGATTGATCACTGCGTGATCCATGAGTGCGGTCAAAACGCTGTGGTCGGTCACATGGGCTGCATCAAGTCCAACATCCATCACAACCAGATCTACGATATCGCCATGAAGCACGAGTACTTCGGCCACGAGATCGCAGGTATTAAGCTTCACGCCGCCATCGATGTGCAGATCCACCACAATGAGTTCCGCGATTGCACCTTAGGCATTTGGCTGGATTGGGAAGCCCAAGGCACCCGTGTCTCGCACAATGTCTTCTACGAGAACTATCGTGACATCATGATCGAAGTGACCCACGGCCCATGCTTAGTAGATAACAACATCTTTGGCTCTCACTACAACTTCGATAACGTGGCCCAAGGCACTGCTCTGGTCAACAATATCTTTGCAGGCTTTACCCGACATATCCCTGTGCTGAATCGTGCCACCCCATACCATGCACCTCACTCCACTGACGTCACTGGCTATGCCTTAGTGTACTCGGGCGACGATCGCGTCTATGGTAACTACTTCATTGGTGGTACAGAGGACAAGAATCCTGCTGCTAACTTCGGTACAGCTTTCTACAATGGCTACTGTGCTTCCTACGAGGAATACCACGAGAAGGCTGTGGCCACTGGTCGTGAGGATGTGGAAGAGTTTGAGAAGATCAAGGATCCTGTCTACATTAATCACAATGTCTACATGAATGATGCCCCTGCCTTCGATAAGGAAGAGCACCATGTGCTGAGCGCCCACAATCCTCAGCTGAAGATCTACCGCGATGTCCATGGTCTGCAAGTAGAAATGGATGTCACTGCCGAGATGTTAGACCTGACCTTTAAGGCTTTAGACACTGAAGCCTTAGGTGAGACTCGTTTGAGCGAGTGTGGATATGAGAATCCAGATGGTACCCCATTAACCATCGATACCGATCTGCGTGACCAAAAACGTGATGTTGCCGCCTGCCACGTTGGTCCTCTTGAGGGACTGAGTGTTGGCCACAATAAGGTCAAGATCTGGAACTAATTGGCTCCGCAGCTACCTGCCACACTTTACCCGCTGCTCTATCGCAGTGGGTAACACCGTCGACCACAACGACCACGTCGGCGGTGTGTAGACCACGTCGGCGGTGTGGCAGCGTCATAGCGAGCTTACAAAAAAGGCTGTCTTTTGGCCCTATGCTAAACGACAGCCTTTGTTTTGCCTCTAGAACCAGAGCGGCCCCATGTCCTCTGGGCGCTGTGGTAAGTGCCAATGATCCTCGTAGGTCACATGCACCAAATACAAACCCTCAGCTTGGGCGGTTGGGCCTGCAAGATCACGGTTCTTAGCCCGAAACACTTCCTCTAACCACGCCTTATCTTTCTCACCTTTACCAATCAACAACAGTGAGCCGACAAGATTGCGCACCATGTGGTGCAGGAAAGCATTGGCTTGCACATCAAAGATAATAAAGCGGCCACGACGCTCTACATGGAGAAAATGCAGATTGCGCATGGAATGTGGGTTTTCGTCTTGAGCCGACTTAAAGGAAGCAAAGTCGTTCTCTCCTAGCAGGATCTGCGCAGCATCATCCATAGCAGCCACGTCATATTCCCCGCGATACCACGACACTCCAGCCCGCATGATGCCAGGACGATAGTCGCTATTTTGCATGATGTAGCGATAACGGCGCGCACGAGCGGAAAAACGAGCATGGAACTCATCGCTCACGTGCATTGCCCATGTAATAGAGATATCAGAAGGTAAAAAACGGTTAGTACCTAATAACCACGCACGATCAGGACGCTCTTTGGTGACATCAAAGTGGATCACCTGCCCCGTGGCACTAACACCTGCATCAGTACGACCTGCACACTTAAGCTCAATTTGCTCATCCGCCACTTGCGAGATCGCGCGCTCTAACTCATTTTGCACCGCTGGCAAATGATTCTGGCGTTGAAAGCCAGCATATTTCCATCCCGCGTATTCCACCCCCATGGCAATGCGCATTAGCTCTTATCTCCTGAAAAAACCGACTCTCCTGAGAGCAGCCGAAAGCTCATATCTCTAACTAAAATGGGCGTTGCAACTGTAAGCACCAACACTACTTGTGCTCACCCTCACCTTGCTTCATAGCAGGCTCAGATGAGGCCTCACCAGCCTCTGCTGCGGTCTCTTTAACGGTTGCTACAGGCATGCGCTCATTGAAGTAAATGCCACTGCTAGCACGCTGGTAGCCTTGGATCAAACGATTGCTCAGCTGGCCCTTAATGGTGGAAACCACATACACCGGACGATGCTTCACTTCTTCTGACATACGCCCCAAGTACTCACCGATCACACCAATTGAGATAAGCTGAATACTGCCTAAGAACAGTACTACACACATGATCGAAGCATAGCCTGGCACGTCGATACCGTTTACCAAAGTGCCAATAATGATATAGACCATGTAAATTAAGGCCAGCAAGCCTATACCAGCACCGATATAAGACCAAATACGCAGAGGAAGCGAGGTAAAGGACACAATGCCATCTAAAGCAAAATTCCACAGCTTCCAGTAATTCCACTTAGTGGTACCGGCTGAGCGCTCCGGACGGACATAAGGAACACCCCTACTCTTAAAGCCAGGCCAAGCATATAGGCCTTTCATAAAGCGGTTGCTCTCGTGGAGGTTGCGTACCGTGAGGATCACTTTAGAGTCAATCAAGCGGAAATCACCCACGTTCTCTGGGATCTTGACCTTTGATGACAGCTTATTAAACACGTAATAAAAGCCACCAGAGGTCACACGCTTGGCCTCAGAGTCAGCAGAGCGATCTACACGCACGCCATACACTGTATCCACATCCTCACTGCGCCAGATCTTAATAAAGTCTAAGATCAACTCTGGAGGATCTTGGAGATCAACGTCAATCGGAACAATGGCATCGGCATCGCACAGATCAATGGCAGCTGTCATCGCCGCTTCTTTGCCAAAATTACGTGAGAGCTTAATGAGTCCCAAACGAGGGTTGTGAGCCATCAGCTCTTCGATAATAGCCACAGAGCGATCTTTAGATCCATCGTCAATAAAGATGATCTCAATATGATCGAGCACCGACTGGAGTTTTTCCTCCACCACCTGCACAAAGGTGCTAATGGTCTCTTCTTCGTTGTAGACCGGTACAATCAAAGCAACTTTGTAGTTATCTTCATGACGTGCCATAAAAACGCTCTCTAACTTGTCAGCTTTTTACCCAGCCCGCACCTGAGCTCACACTCAGCACCTGAGCAAAACACTCACCCTAAACTGCTACCAGCTGGCAACTGGTAGCTACCAGCAGCGCACCTTGGCGCGCTGATATTACAGCGCCCGCCCCTGATGATCTCAGCTCCGACTTAGTCGTCAGTTAGGAACTCATGACGTGAGGAAGGATTGAGCTTAAAGTGTCCACCTAAAGCTGTGGTAGTGGTCGATGAGGTTGGATCCTGTACACCGCGTGCCTTAACACAATAATGCGTGGCGGTAATAGTAACAGCCACATTACGGGTCTCAAGCAGAGTCTGCAAAGCCACTAAGATCTGCTGAGTCAGACGCTCCTGTACCTGTGGACGCTGCGCAAAGAAGCGCACAATACGATTGATCTTAGAAAGGCCAATGATCTTCTTGCTTGGCATGTAGGCAACCTTTGCCATGCCATCAATCACCATAAAGTGATGCTCACAGGTCGAGGTAAAGGAAATGTCCTTAACCTTAATCATTTCATCGACCTGCATCTTGTTTTCGATCAGCGTGATCTCAGGGAAGTTATGGTAATCAAGACCACGGAACAGCTCATCGACAAACATCTTGCCTACACGATAAGGAGTCTTAATCAGACTATCATCATTGAGATCTAAGCCTAAGGTCTCCATCATTTCGCGCATGCAGGCAGAGATCTTGTCACGCTTTTGCTGCGCGGTCAGATCATTTGGGATCAGCGGGGTCTCAAGGCCACGCTCTAATAAAGCCTGCCGCACTAATAGAGCCTGAGGACTTAAAGTCGTATCAATAGCTTCGACTTGTACTTTATCGGCCATGTCCAACCCCTAAAGAAAACTATGGAAAAAGCTCGCTAAGTGCCACCTAGAAATGGGCACAAAATTACCATAAAGGCGCATTTTACGCCTTCAGATTGGCGCGCATTATAGCACCCGCCACAGCTTTCTCTGCATAGCCAAAAGAAAACCGCCCCTACTGCACCACAGCAGAACTGCTTTGCCCGCATACACATTACAGCTTAGCTGTAACTATCCTAGCCTCAAGCCGTGTCGGCATCTTGTGTAGCCAATCTGGCAAGACCTCCACTACAAGAAAGCCACCTGACTCAAAGCTATGATTGCTCTCAAGGGCTAAGAGCTTCTAGCATAGCAAGCGCTTAAGCCTCGTCTGGCTCTAACACGATGTTATTGCCTGCTCCCATGGTGTAGGAGGCGACATTCTTTTCGTAGGCAAAGTGCGTAGCAAAGTGCTCTAAGCCGAATTGCTCAGCTAAATGAGCTCCTAAGAGATTCATTGCCTCTTGCTCGGAGGCATGATGTCCCACCACAAAGACTACTGTACCCGTCTCCACTGCCATGTGATAGGTCTGCTCATTCACATCACCAGTGACTAAAGCTTGGAAGGTTGGGCATTTGTTATTGTCCAAGACCGAAGAACCAGATCCAGAGCAAATGGCCAGATCATCAATCATCATATCCTCGGTAATGTTGCCTAACACTGTCACCTTAGTGTCTAAGCGGTGACATAAAGCAGCGACAATCTCATCAACAGTGAGAGGCTCTAAGAGCTGAGCGCGCATGGCAATCGAGGTCTTATCACTTGGCACGATGTAATCTAACTTATCGCAACCTAAGATATGAGCTAAGTAGGCATTGTTGCCCCACTTCATATGGGCATCCATTGGTAAGTGATAGGCCACTAAATTGAGTTTGCCCTCAATCAAGCTCTTCACACGCTGGTAGTAGTTACCCACTAAGCGAGGATCAGCTCCACGCCAGAACAGACCATGGTGAACCAATAAGGTATCAGCACCGAGCTCGACTGCCTCATCAATAGCTTCCAGCGAAGCGGAGCACGCTGTGACAATCTTTTGCACCTCTGAGCTACCAGCCACCTGTAAACCGTTATAGGAGACATCACGGAAATCATTGACGGCTAAGAGCTCATCTAAGTAAGACACTAATTGCTGGATCTTCACGGCCGAGGCCTCCGCTCAAAAGAAAAGACAAAAGAATGATTACTGCCCTTATGGGGCTCCTGAGGGGCCCTCAGGGCAAAAGCGCTGCCAACTGCTGAGCACTGCTGAACAGCGCTGAACAGTGCTCTGCCCAGTTTGTAGCTGGCAAAAAGAAAATGAGGCAATTAGTGCAGTGATGCAGGAACCACTGACGACTAATGCCTCAAGATATCAGGATGTTGAGCTCAAGTTCTAAATAGACACAATCTTGCTCTTGGTTCCGCAGAGCTTATCGATCTGAGCTACTTGAGCATTGAGTGCCGAGCGCGAATTAGCGTGACCGGCATAGACACGATACAGAACCTTATTATTAGAGGCCACCTCAATGGCATAGACCGAAATACCTGCCTTTTTGATCTTAGCGACCACATTATCAGCGTTGGAGCGTTTAGCAAACACACCCACTTGAATCACAAAGCGCTCGCTTGGCTTGCTTCCGGCAATCACCTTAGTACCGCTGGCAGAGCTACTAGAGTTGCTGGTAGCAGCAGGCTTACTTGCTGGCTTGTTATTAGTAGCGGCAGGCTTATTTTTAGCAGTTAGGATCTCTGGCTGCTTAGCTTGATTTTGAGGCTTTGGCTTAGCCTCTAAGATCTCTGGCTGTTTGTTGCTTGGCAATGGAGCTGGGCCTAAAGCCTGAGGTGGACGTGAGTTTTGGGCTTGAGGACGCGAAAACTCCAGCATCTCTACGCTATTGTCGTTAGCAACATTACTATTGGCTGCCAAATTAGGATTCAGCTCAGGTTGAGGGCCACGCTGTGGAGCTTGTCCGGTAAGAACCAAGGCATTATTTTGCCCAGAGATGTTCAAAGCTTGATCAACATTAGGCTGACCCTGAGGTACTAAATTACCATTAGCATCACGCAGTGCACCATTTTGCGTAATAGCCACTGCATTGTTATCAGGAGCGTCTTTTTTGATCATGTCCTTTGAGAGGAGCACTGGTAAAAAGATCAAAATCGTCGAAGCCACAATGATGAAGCCTACAAGCTTATTGCGTAGACTAGTGCTGATTGCCATTAGTATTCTCCCGATCCTGCAACGGGGATTGCCAAAACCAAAGCGCTCAATCCGTACTCAACTCTTCTTTTAGTCTAGAAAGAGCACAGCCCATTCTCTATTAGCCTCGTGGCAAACACCAGAGGCCACGGGCATCCGAAACCTTACACCTTACTTCTAGAAGAACTATGCAAAACTCCCACAGAGGGCAGCTCAAAACACCGCAAGGCTATGCAAGCAATCACAGACTCTGAGTTACCCTACTCGCTGGCTGCTTGGCTGCTTGGCCACTCTCGTGAAAGTTGTATGACAAAACCAGAGGGAATCACAGAACAGAAAAAGCAGCCGATACCAAAAACCTGCCAAAAAGTTGGCGATGAGCGCGCTGTCACTGCATTTTGCTGATTTTTCTGCCTTTTTCTGCCTTTTGCCAACAAAATAGCTGGTTTGAGCTAGATCTCCTGCAAAAAGCGTCCCTATTTGGCTCAAACAGGGCGATTAAGCCCTGTCAGAACAAAGCATAAAGTGCTACACGCTCGCACTGCTGTGCTGCACGCTGCGGTGCGCTAAATGTGCACTTGTGCACTCAGGATCAGTGATGCAGCACAGTCCAGCACTTTAAGCCTGAGGCTCCAAAGCCTTTAAGGCCTCAGCGACGGTGACAAAGGAGCCAAGTACCGTGATCTCATCTTTATCGCTGGCATCAGCTCGGGCTTGCTCTAAAGCTTGAGTCACCGAATCAAAGGCAAAGACCTCCACTGCACCTGGAAGCTGCTCTAAAGCTTGCTTTAAACGCTCTGCCTCGGCACCACGCTCACAATGTAAAGTAGCCACGTAGAAAACATTAAAGGTATCTTTTAACACCTGCAAGACACCTTCTACGTCCTTATCTTTAAGCATACCGACAACCGCACGACGTTTGCCTTGGGTCTGGGAGCAACGTGAGGCACGCAGCACCAAACCACGCAAATGCTTAGCCGCAGGAACGTTATGGGCCACATCAAGGTAAATCAGCGGTTTATCTGCCACACGCTGCATGCGGCCAGGCAATCCCGCCTCTTTTAAGGCCTCGGCAATATGAGTCAGATCCTCATAGCGGCCACGCTCATGGTTTAAGTAGTAATGCAGAATAAAGAATATGGCATGCAGCGCAATACCAGCACAGCTCACCGGCACCTTTGGATATGGCAAGTAGAGGTTATAGCGCAGATCTTGATCTTGGTAGCGTAACTCTTGGGACTCACCCGCAATCTCACCAATACCAAAGATTTCCTCATTCTCTGATGGCGAAACTTCGGACACAGGCAGGAGCTGAGTGCTAAAGTTTTGTCCCTCAATCGAAACGCTGGCACCATTACGCTTAACCTGCTGCAGGATCTCACGCATAGCGCTGGCATCGATATTAGCCCCTAAGATCACATTGCCTTGGGCTTGGATAATACCAGCCTTTTCAGCTGCGATCTGGGCCGTGGTATTACCGAGGATCTTCATATGATCCATACCGATCGAAGTAATAATGGCCAGATCATTAGGGAAAGCATTGACGGCATCTAAACGACCACCTAAGCCCACCTCTAACACCCAGAGATTACAGCGCATACGGGCCATAGCACGTACCGCAGCCAAACAGGTGATCTCAAAGTAAGTGAGATCCACTACTTCGTTTTGCAGCGGACGTGGCTGGCGCTCAATTTCCTCACCTACTTCAGATGCAGCCTGCATTGCCATAAACATGGCCTCTTGAGCATCAGCTGAGCTATCAGACTCAGAGGCCTCAGCTTCAGCTTCTATGTCAGCAACGTCGTCATCACTATCGGCAACCATGGCCATGGTGGCTAGCTCATCATTGCTGCATACGGGCTCAATCTGCGCATCTGGCTTCTGCGCACAGATCACCTCATATAAACAGGAGCATAGCAAGGCATCATCAATATCCTGACCATCGATATTGATCCGCTCGTTAAAACGCAACAGATGAGGTGAGGTAAAAAGACCAACCTTACAGCCAAGACGACGACAGGCATCAGCAATTAAGGCACAAGTGGAACCCTTACCATTGGTACCGGCCACAGTCACGATAAAAGGATTAAGGTACACCAGATCACTGTAAAGATGTAAACGCTGAGCTACCTCGGTGACACGCTCTAAACCCAAAGCCATATGGTTGGGGTTGATCTGCTCTAAGTAATGCAGCCATTGCTCTAAACTAAAGCCCTGACCTTGCTGCATGGCTGACTCTAAGAGGGAGCGATCTTGCTCAAGCTTACCCGCCACTTCGCCTCCAATAGTCTGAACTGTGGTCATCGCTGTCTCCTTTTCCTTGTGCCTAACGCTGCTGGTAACAAACACTGCCCAGCGCTCTGAGTTCATCATGACACAAAAAAAGCCGCAAACAAAGTGCAGCTTTTTTCGCAGGGCTACGCCCTTAATATCTTCTCTCCAACTAACGCAAGCTAGAGCTTAGAGTTAGACGCTATTCCTTAGAACTACGGCGCTTGGAGCTACTACCAGAGCTCGAGCTAGCAGCATGGCTGTTACCATTGCGCTTAGCAGGGCTCTTCTTAGCATTATCATCGCTGGCCTTAGCCGAAGCAGTCTTACTGTCTTTATCAGCATTAGCAGCGGTATTAGCCTCGGCCTGCTCAGCTAAATCGGCCTGCTCGGTAGCCTTAGAAGAGTCACTGGCTTTAGTCTCATCGCTGGCCTTAGCCTCATCGCTAGCTTTGGCTTTAGTGGCACGCTTACGCTTATTGTTTGGCACAGCATCAGGCTCAGAATCTGCCACCTGCTCTGGCTCACCATTGAAATTAATCACATCCAAGGTATTAGTCGAGAGCACATAGGTCTCACCATCTAAGTTGTAGTCCAGCATCTTAGCTAGCAACTCAGCGATCTCAGTGCGCAGCTTGTGACGTGGCACAATCATGTCGATGGCACCTTTGTCCAACAAGAACTCAGACAGTTGGAAGCCTTCTGGTAACTTCTCACGCACAGTTTGCTCGATCACACGAGGGCCAGCAAAACCGATTAAGGCGTGTGGCTCGGCAATATTGATATCACCCAACATGGCCAAAGAGGCAGAAACACCGCCCATAGTAGGGTTGCTCATAACCGAGACAAAAGGCAAATGATGCTCAGCTAAACGGGATAAAGCAGCAGAAGTTTTAGCCATTTGCATTAAAGAGAGCAGTGACTCCTGCATACGCGCACCACCTGAGGTGGAGAAACACACTAAAGCACGATTTTCCTTAATACACTCTTGTACAGCTAAGCAGAAACGAGCACCAACCACTGAGCCCATGGAGCCTGCCATGAAATTAAACTCAAAGGCACAAGCAACCACTGGAATACCCATTAAGGTACCCTTTTCGACCACAATAGCATCCTTCTCACCGGTGCTCTTTTGGGCGGCGGTATAACGCTCCTTATAGCGCTTTAAATCCTTGAAGCGCAGCACATCATGTGGCTCTAAGTCAGCACCCAGCTCCTCACGGCCATCCTTATCAAGGAAATAATCCAGACGGGCACGAGCTTTAATGCGCATGTGGTGGCCACACTTAGGACACACATTGAGGTTGCGCTCTAATTCACTGCGATATAAGACCTGATTACAAGCTTCGCATTTAGTCCAGACGCCCTCTGGGATCTCATGCTTGCTGCTATCAGGCTTCTTTTTGAAGAGTGCATTTGTAAAATCGTTAATATTGTCAATCCAGCTCATATGAATCAGTCGCTCAAGCCATGACCCAAGGCGCTCTAGCGCATACCTCTGCCCATACCCGCCAGCAAAGCTGGCTACGCCAACGTTAGTACAGCACCCATACTGCTCTACAGTCTCCAGACGTGCTCAGCAGAGCGAAGTCTGTAACTCAGAATATCCTAAGCGTAAAAGCACAGGATCTCGTTAGCTTAACCCCAAGGCTCTCGCCTTTAGGCTCTATCGACAGGAGCACACTCTCACGTCACCCACCCACCTGTAACCAAGTTTGACAATAGAATAGCCGACAGCTAACAGCCAACAGCAACAAGCCTTAGCTAAACCAAACGCTACACGCCAAACTCTATGACAGGCCCAACCTTTGCGAAATCTATGGCAGACAAACAAGCTCTCCCAATGGATCAGATCTTGTACTGCTCTTAGCCCCACAAAAGTGCACATTTTGGAATTATACAACGAAACAGGGCAGCCCCAAAACCTTTGGGCAGGCTATATTCCGCCACAGGATGCGGCATCCACACGTTGTGTTCCCAAGCTTTCCCGCCTGATCTTTGCCTAAAAACTTGGCGAATACAGCCACCTGTATCCTTGGAACAGGACGCGCTCTACCCAGCAACGCTGCTAAGGCTACCAAGCTGCTAAGCTGCTGTGCACGCCTAGTTGTTATCAGTGCTTTTGCTTTTCTCCAGTTGCTGTAAGTGGCGCTCAATCTCGGAGCCTACATAGAACTTGTCAGGATAGTTGAGATCGACCATGGCATATTTAGGATAGGCGTAAAGACGCTTAGCTTGGGCCTCGGAGATCTCTTTGGAGTGCTCAAAAGCAAAGATCAGCTTGCCATCATACTCACCGCAATAACGAGGACTTACGAATGCACGCAAGCCTACATCACTACTAATTTTGATGGTACGGTTGATCATGTTCTCAGCCGCAGCTATTTGTTCGGGAGTAGCTTTCATGAAAAATCGGCGCAAATCATCTAGGGCCACACCGAGGCCCATCTTACACACTAATGCGCCGCCTCCTATTTATGCTATTGAGCACTTTTGAGAGTTAGAGATCCCATGAACAGCCCCCCCACCACGGTGTTGTTGCATTGGGATTTCTTCGCTCTATTTAACTTAACTGTGTGGGCTCTCATGATGCAGTCGCATCCTCTATGCTGAACTCATGCCTCTATCCGTCTTGCGTTCAGTCAATGGCTCAACCTCGGGATCTAGCTTTACCAAAGAAAAATGTGCCACAACAAATTAGGCGTCCTATAATGATCATAGCGAAAAGCCAAGATCTGATCTAGCTACAAAAGCTTAAGGCTAAAGCCTTAAGCTAAAACTTGTAGGAACGGTTGCGATCCAATTTTTGGAACTGCCTTGTCTGTCCTGTCATAAAGATATGAGTTGAGGTTGAAGATCATGCAGGTGCTCATTGCTAACCAATCTCATTTTTCTGATTTGATTGAGCTCCATCAAAGTGTGTTTCAGGCCTTACATCCTGATGCCTCTCCAGAAAGCGGTGCCACCCAAGGACGTCTGCGCGCCCGAAATGAGATCAATTCTGGACTCTCTCTGCTTGCCTATGATAACGCCCCTAGCCTAGATAACAATAGTCCTGCCCATCTTTTGGGCCGTTGCGTCTTGCACGAAAATTTCACGGACGTGATCCATCTCTCACGGCTCTACGTCATGCCCCAATATCGCCGCCAAGGCACAGCCTCAGCCTTAGTGCTATCAGCACTGTTATTAGGCACTATGGCGCGCTATCGCATTTTGAGCCTAGACACCATCGCTTCGCTACAGCCAGCCTGCAATCTATACCGTAAGCTACACTTTACAGAACTCAGCGCTCAAGAAGCCTCTATCGCTCATCTCTGGCCTAACACCAACATGACAGCCGAGAGCATCTTCTTTATCCACGATCTGCCAGCTACTATCCAAGCCCGCCAAGAGCTCACTAAGAGCCTGCAAGGCTTTAGCACTTCTTTAGAGCCCTTACCAGCCCGCGACGAATTACGTGGTGCACTGCGACGCTAAATCGCTCATTGCGACACCACCAAACAGCCCCAACAGCTGGCCACAGCAGCAGGCATCAGACGCCACAAACATAGCCTAACCAGTCCCTACAACCACGCTCAAATTGTGGTCGCACCAGCAAAGGAAGCCATCTGCTGAGATAGCCTTGCCTACACAAGAATTGGCCATATAGGCAGCTGGCAGGCTTATGGCTTGCCACCATACTCCCCTAAGCTTCTACCCAGAGAAGGTGGCTGTACCACAAGCATGCCTTAATCCTCACATCACACTTGCAACTAGAAAATGCGTGGACTATTTGCTGTCAGAGGTTTTGGCGTCTTCAGGCTTAGCTTCTTCTTTTTCTTCTTTAGCTGGTGGCTCTGATGCCTTAACCTCGTCAGTTACAGCTGGAGTCTCAGCAGAGACCTGAGTCTCAGCAGCGACCTGAGCCTCAGTAGGAGCCGTCTCATTAGTAGTATTAGCAGCGGCGGCCTCATGGATAGCGTTATACGTAGCGGCCTTTGCTGCCTTTGCGGCATAAGCTGCTGCTTTTTGGGCATGGTACTTGGCCATAAGCTCATCAGACATACCAAACTCATGAGTCTCAAGCGAAGAACCTGCACCTTGAGCCACACCATCTTGTTGATCGGCGGTATCAGTCTCGGCTGGATCTGGGAAGAGGCTCTCGTGCTTTTTGTAGTACACCAATAAAGCCGTTGCACCTACTGCCGCTAAGATCGCACCAAAGATCGTAACGAAGCTGATGTCCATATTCAGGGTAAAAGGAATACCACCCACATAGGCACCTAAAGCATTACCTAAGTTAAAGGCAGCTTGTACCATGGAGGCACCTAAGAGCATGCCACCTGGTGACACTCTTAAGATCGAGACCTGCTCTGGTGAAGAAATAGCGAAGAGCAGACCAGCAGTGATCACTGCGAAAATCACGCAGAGCACTGGATTTCTGCCCATAAAGGCAATGCCTAAGAGCATAAAAATGGCTAAAAATTGGCACACGGTGGCAACTAAACCTGGGGTGAAACGATCGCACAGACGACCAGACACCAGATTGCAGATCACCATGGAAATACCCATGACCACCAGCACAGCCGACACCATTTCCAGCGGAATACCAGCAAAATCAGTCAAGATTGGGCTGATGTAGGAGTGCATACAGAAGATACCGGCATTACCAAGCATGGTGGCAGCCAGCACTAACCATGGAGCTGGATCTTTAAGGAAAACAAACTGTCCTTTAAAGCCTGTGTCCTTGATCTTGCCGACATCACGCACCCACATCATGACACTGACTAATACCAGCACGCCCCATAAGACCACAATGTAGAAAATGGTTCTCCACGACAGGGAGTGGGCTAAGGCGGTACCTAATGGCACACCAAAGATGTTGGCAACCGTCATACCGGCCACCATGATGGCCACAGCACTGGTGCCTTTACCCTTTGCAGCTAGACGCTGGGCAATAATAGAACCCACGCCGAAATAGGCACCATGAGGCAAACCGGCAATAAAACGTGCTCCCAGCATAGTCTCAAAACTTGGAGCAAAGGCGGTAAGAGCATTACCGACAATGTGCATCACAATCAGCACTAACAAGATGTTTTTCAGCTTCATGGTGCGCATCAAAATGATGGAGAAAGCACCAATAGCCACACCTAAGGCATAAGCCGAAATTGCATGACCACTCTCAGCAATGGAGACATTAAAGCCTTCTGCCCAGTATGGCAGCAAGCCCATGGCCACATATTCGGTGATACCTAAACCTAGCGTACCGAACGCTAAGGCGATCAAACCACGAATAAGCATAAGAAAACCTCAAAAAACACACGCCTTTGCCCCTCGCAGGTATCACCACTTAACTTTGTTTATCCGCCTCACTGCTGCTACAGAACATGTTGTTACAGCGCCAGCTGACACTGCGCTGAGTGCAGCGTTAGCTGAGCACAGCGCATATCGCTAGCAAGCGCAAATATGTTCCCAAGCAACATTGCAACCTCTCCCACTAATTCTTTCTGAAAAGACGCTAACTACAAATAGAGATTGCAGCTGTGAGCACCTTAGATCTGTTATCCATCTGAGAGGCATTGGCTCAATGGCGTGCATTGTAGCAAAAAGCCCCTCAAAAAAAGCTATTCCAAAGCACAAATCACCTTTTATGCGCCATCTTTGCCCAAAAACAAAAAAGCTCCTGTCCCTTATAGAGACAAGAGCTCTTTTGCTGATCAAAGCTCTATCCGCTCTCGGATACAGAGCCTAATAACTACTTAGCAGCAGGGGCGCTAGCATCGGCTGCTGGAGCAGCTGGAGCTGGGGTGGCAGCTGGTGCTTGGGCAGGAGCTGGAGCACGCTGAGCTGGGCCTACAGCCTGAACTAAAACTTCCCAAATGTATGGCTGACCAAACTCTAACGAGGAGGTACGCCATAGAGGTTGTTCGTTTTGTAAGGAGGTATCAAAGACTAACTTCACGTGATCGCCTGCAACTAAGCCAGCAGTTAAGATCTTCATCTGAGGGTTTAAGTTAGCAAAGTTCAGCTCCTCGTGATAGAAGCCTAAAACATTGCCCTCACGATCGATACGCTTGGTTAAGATACGAGCAGCAGTGGACTCACCAATAGCCATTGCACCCTCGGTCTTACCACGCTCTAAGAATAAGCGATAGCCACCGTGATTACCAAAGGCAGGATCCTCAAACTTCTCTACACCTGGAATAGCGGCGACCTCTTTGAAGAAGTCATCAGCAGCAATCAGGTTCATCTGGTATTGAGTAGCCTCAGCTACAGCACCAGCGTCATATAAAGCATGAGGCTTAAAGGTGCAGGCCACACCTTCCTTGGAGTAAACCACTGGGCGCTCCATATCGCAGTACTTAGCGACGAAGACTAAAGAGCGGGCCTCATTTAAAGCCTTTTGATTAGCTAATAACTGAGCAGTAGCTTCTTGCTCAGCAGCAGCGGCTTCCTTATCTTCTTTAGAACCCTTCTTGTCATCTTTTTTGTTGTTCTTGGCCTGATCTTTAATGGCCTGCTCAGCAGCGGCGGCGTCTTCCTCTAAGATTGGTTGAGGCACGTAAGCCACAGTATCACCCAACACGCACTTGACGTTATTCACGTCCATGGTGAAGCAGACATGGTTGCGCTGATTGATATCAGCAGCGGAGGTAACTAAACCAACCCCAGCATCTTGTTGGGAGGCAGCAGAGACTGCAGGGGCAGCAGAAGCAGTCTTTTGCTCAGCATTAGAGTCATTGCAAGCACTGAGCAGTAAAGCTGCACACAGAGATGACATAACAAGAGTCTTTGTGTTGACTCGAGGGTTGTTAGTACTAAGCATTTATTGATGCTCCGTAAAAAGAAAACAAAAAAGATGCCTTAGCTTAATCAGTGAAAATTAGATGGAGATTAGCAAAACACTAGAGTTATGCCCTGCCATCTAAATGACTGAAGCCTATATTAGGGTCGCCCACTAAGCGGCAACTAGACTTGCTTGCCCTGCCTTAGTTACACGCCAAGACAGTAATGACCCTTTTGCTCCAAGCTTAGCAAACTTTACCTTGCGGCAAAGGCAGCAGCTCAGATTTAGGCATCGAAGAAAGATCAAAACCAAATTTTTATGCTGCTGACAGGCTCTGGTTTTACTAACTTGAGAGCTCTGAGCAACACAGAACACGGGCACTTAGATAGCACAGGAGCCATAAAGTTTCATCCTTGGCAAAGTTTTTCTTTATTTCTTTACCAAAGGCCCACGCTAGAAACCAAGTATTTTAGCCCATGCAAACATCATTTGCAGCAAAAAATGGCTTATTTCTCGGCATTCGTCGTTTTTGCACCGCAATGACACTCACAAGATGCAAGATAAGCTTGCCCAAACAGCACCAGCCCCAACTCACTAACACTACGCTCCATGGCAGTCTAAGCTTAGACTTGCACTGCCATCTACAGCTATCTAAAGCAGCAAACCAAACACAAAAGGCCGAGGCTAAGCCCTATCCAGAGCTCTCACCTAGGCCTTTGTTACAAAATCTACTCACTGCGCACGCACCGCGCGCATACCGCGCAAAACGCTTACGCTTACTTGATCTCTAACTCTTCTTGAGACTTGATGAGCACATCAAGATCGCGCAATTGAGTTAAGAATGGCTCGAGCAGATCTAAAGGTAAAGCGCTTGGGCCATCGCACTTGGCTTGATCTGGATTTGGATGAGTCTCAAGGAAGATTGCTGCGATCTTCTGAGACACACCAGCCTTGGCCAGATCTAAAACTTGGGAGCGACGACCGCCCGAGGCTTGGGCATTAGCCTCACGGCACTGCAGAGAGTGGGTGGCATCAAAGACAATTGGTGCATTATGGCTGACCTTTTTCATCACACCAAAGCCCAGCATATCAACCACCAAGTTATCGTAACCAAATTGGCTACCACGCTCGCATAGCATCACTTGCTCGTTACCGGCCTCAGAGAACTTCTCAATCACATTGAAAACTTGAGCTGGGGCCATAAACTGTGGCTTTTTAACGTTAATCACCTTACCCGTAACGGCCATAGCATGAACCAGATCCGTTTGACGAGCTAAGAAAGCAGGCAATTGCAGGATATCGACATAAGGGGCCACCTCTGCACACTGATATGGCTCATGCACATCGGTAATGATAGGCATACCAAAATCCTGCTTTAAGCGAGCAAAGATCTTCATGCCCTCTTCTAGGCCTGGGCCACGGAAGGAATGCAGACTAGAGCGATTAGCTTTATCAAAGCTAGCCTTAAAAACGTAGTTTAAATGCAGCTTATCGCACACCATCATGAAAGCTTCAGCGGTACGCGCAGCAAGCTCATAATCCTCCAATACGTTCAAACCACCGATCACGGTTAAAGGGAGGTTATTACCGATGGAGAAATTTCCAACCTTTACTTCCTGCAAAGACATCTTTAGTCCTCTTCCTCAATCCCAAACTAAAACGAGACCTGTCACACTGTGACAAGCCATTAAGGCTTGCACGCAAGGCTTACCAACAAGGCTTACCCTATGTTCAGCCTTAGGCTGTAAGCTACCTAAGACAAAGCACGCCCTAACGTTACACGCTCATTTTGCCCATAGTCGCGCAAAGTCTCAACCTGCGCAAAGCCTACTTCCTCGAGCAATTGACGTACAGCCGCTCCCTGATTGTAACCATGCTCAAACATCAGATAGCCATTAGGCCGCAAAAATGCCCTACTCTCATGCACAATCAGACGTATATCCTTAAGTCCATCATGACCAGAGACCAATGCCGATAGCGGCTCAAAACGCACATCACCCTCTTGGAGGTGGGGGTCGTATTCCTCTATATAAGGAGGATTGGAAACAATCAGATCAAACTGAGGTTTAAAACCTTTTGCCCCCTCGCGCTCTGGTAACAGCGGGGTAAACCAAGAGCCACACCGGAAATCAACATCGAGGTGGTACCGCTGTGCATTTTCCATTGCCACCGCCAGAGCATTAGGCGACAGATCAACTGCCGTGGCACGGATCTCAGGAGCAGAGTGCTTTAAGGCAAGGATAATTGCGCCCGTGCCTGTACCTAAATCCAAAACATCGCGACAATGATTGCACTGAATCAAGGTCAGAGCTTTTTCCACCAAGATCTCAGTATCAGGACGCGGAATCAGTGTATCAGGGGTTACTTTTAAGGTGAGATCCCAAAAGTCGCGCTCACCTAAAATATAGGCAATAGGAGTACCTTGCAGGCGCTGGTCAACCAAAGCCTTATAGACAGTCTCATCTAAAGCTGGAAGCTCTTCGAGATCATGGGTAAGCAACTGCACTTTATTGAATTTAGTAACGTGCATCATCAAGAGCTCAGCCTCTAAGCGTGCACTCTCAAAGCCTTGCTCTCTTAATAAAACTACAGCCTGATTCACTAACGCACGGATCTGCACTTTGCTCTCCTCAACAACAGTTGCACCAACGCCAGCTCTGTGCCTGCCACAACGGCCAGCACTGTCACTGCCTTCCCTGCCCGAAAACGCTCCTATGGGGAACTCTCTAGACCCCTCTGATAATAGACAACGGCTCACTGTTGGATCAAGGTTTTGCCACCAACTTCGTGGCCACAGACACAAAAAACCCTCGCCATCCATGAGCTTAAGCTCATAACAGCAAACTCTGCTTCATTAAGGACTTAAGGCATAGACGCTGATAGCCGTGCATGCCGGTTTTACCTCTTGTTGCCTTAAGAGCCTTAAGAGGGCCAGCCACCATGAGGCCCCCAAAGACATAAGGTACACTAAAGGGCCCATGTTCAAAGCCACCTAATAACATCTCCCTACCCAGTCACTATTTGCTCTGCACCATATCTAACCGCATCCTATGGCTCTATGCCCCATAAAGAGCCCAACCACAAAACCAAAGCTTCTGACAAGACCTCTTTTGCGACGGACAAAACCCTGTAAATAAGCACCAAAATCAGCCCTCGTTCCTGTATTTATGCTGGTTTACACAAATTTAACCTGCGAAAAATACGCACTTTATCTCAGAAAATTTTTTAAAAATTTGTGATTTATCTCACAAAAATTTGCTACAATAGAGCCATCGGAAAACGTGATGTAGTTCACAGATTTTTGATGGCAGATTTGTTATTAGCCATCGCTTCCTCTACCTCCCCCTCCACTAAATTCTTACTGAGAGTGTGGTAGAGCCGATTTCCTAGAGTCACCCCCTCGACCCACGACTAAACATAACGCGTGGCGGTCTCCAGCAGATCCTGCACAGGACAGGAAAAGCTCAGGGGTGTGATAGTCGAGCTTGTTGCTCATGTTTCCTGCGGTCAATTTGTTACACCACGGGGATTTTTCAAATGTCTGATGTTATTCGTAATCGCGACCACATCTCTGACAGTTCGACTTCTTTAATGCGCAAAGTGGGCAATTTATTCAGCAAGTTTGTCGCTTGCCTGCAACCAACCAACGTCAACGTCCCAAGCGCTTACACTTATGCCGGAAACGGTGCCGTCATGGCTTTCGTGCAAAACAACCTGCACAAGACAACTAACGCCTCCACCTCTTCGGCCTCTGCACAGATTTCTCATATGACTACTGCTACTATGCAAAACAACAACTTCCAAGCCGCCAATGACCGTTTAGCCTTCTCCGCCCGTTTAGCCGGTGCCAAGGTGCGCACCCCTTCTTTAGGTGCTTACGGTGCCATTGCCGACTTAGCTCCAACCTTAGCTGCTAATAATCCAGCTGCCTCTGAGCAGGCTTTAGCCGCCAGTGCCAAGCGTGAGCAGATCCGCAAGGCTACTTTAAGCGAGAGCGAGGCTCGCTTAGCTTTCTCTGCCCGTTTAGCCGGTGTTAATACTCCAGTTAACGCCTCTGCCTTCGGTGCTTACGCCGCTGTGGTTGAGATGGCCAAGAACTTCTCCAATGCCGCTACTGCCATGAGCCTCTTTGAGCGTGCTGAGAAGCAACACGCTAAGGCTGTAAAGAGCATGCAAGCTCGCGCTGCTTTCTCTGAGCGCTTAGCTGGTAATAGCAAGGCAGCTTTCAGCACCGCCGCTTTAGGTGAGTTTGGTGCTGTAGCTGAGTTCTCCCGTAAGTTTGCTAACGCCAACAACGTGCAGAGCATCTTAGAGCGTGCTGAGAAGCAACATGCTAAGGCTGTCGAGCGTATGCAAGCCCGTGCCGCTTTCTCTGAGCGTTTAGCCGGTGGCGATGCACGTATCAATATGGCTGCTTTAGGTGGTTATGCCGCTGTCGCTGAGATGGCCCGTAACTTTGCTAACGCCAATACTTCCTTAGGCTTAGCTGTAAATTACAACGACAACGTGCGTGAGAGCGAGGCTCGCTTAGCCTTTGCTGACCGCTTAGCCGGTGCTAATGCTCAGTTTAATGCCAACGCTTTAAGCAGCGCTGAGGCTGTAAGCAAGGCTCCAGCTGAGAAGAGCTTAGCTGCCAAGGCTCAAGAGCAGTACCCAACCGCTTTAGAGATGATGCAATCCCGCAATATGTTTGCTGAGCGTTTAGCCGGTACCCCAGCTAAATCCTTAGGAATGTTTGGTGCTGTCGCCGAGATGGCCCAAAAGTACAGCAACAGCTCTGCTACTCAAGCCCAAGCCGCTGCATACATCGATGCCTATGGCAAGACTGAGACTGTGGCCGCTGAGGCTCCAGTTGCTAAGGCTTCCTTAGTAGAGACCATCAAGCAGGCTGCTAGCAACGCCGCTCAATTACAGGCCGAAGGTTACATCGCCGCTTATGGTAACAGCGAGGCTCAGGCCCCAGCTCAAAAGAGCTTAAAGGCTCACAACGCTGCCCATGAGGCTGCCACTATCCTGCCAAGCAAGAGCACCGAGCAGCGTGTGGCCGAGCGTTGGCAAGCAATCATTGCTCAGCTCTCTGCTCCAGAGCTCAAGCACCCAGTGCACTTAGATGCCTTTAACGAGCAGCGTCACGCCGCCTAATAGAGACAAAAGAATTCGAGTCTAGGCCCTGCATCCTAGGCTCACATAGCAAAAGTCAGCTAAGGCTCTAAGAGCTTTAGCCCTAAAACTTAAGAATGCCCCGCCCTGCCTCCACAGAGCGGGGCTTTTTTCGTTCTAAGCGACCAAAGCGCAAAGCGCACGACGGCAGAGGCAGCCTACCGCAGGCTACCGCCGCCCAAGGCTTTGCCACCAAAGCCAAAGACAGTTGAGCTCAGCAACGAAGCTTACCTTGAGCGGTCACAGTAACAAGATGCGTACCTGATGGACACTCCCTAATGAGCAGATGGAGAAAACCTAGACTAAGAGCACTTTAGGCAGTAGACCAAGTGGGAAAAGACAGGAAAGGAAAGAAAAGGGAAAAGCAGATGGAATTGAGGCGGGGGGAATTGGTTGGAAAGTGGCGCTTTCTAGCGCCACTTTTAGCGGTTAACGCTCTGAGGACTCAGAAGCATTAGCCTCTAGAAATTGGTAGGAGCATGCTTTCGCTAAAGACCGGTCTGAGTTGCCATAGCGGCTAACTGCTCGGCTTGGTATTCCTCAATCACTGGCTCTAAAATCAGGTCGAGCTTGCCTTCCATGATTTCAGCTAAGCGATATAAAGTGAGGTTAATACGGTGATCCGTGACACGGCTCTGAGGGAAGTTGTAAGTGCGAATACGATCGGAGCGATCACCACTACTGAACACACTCTGACGCTGCTCAGCTAAAGTGGCATTGCGCTTGTCTTCCTCTAACTTAGCTAAACGCGAAATCAGCACTTCCATAGCGCGAGCACGATTCGAGTGCTGCGAACGCTGATCTTGGCACTCTACCACGATACCTGTTGGAATGTGGGTAATACGAATAGCCGAGTCTGTCTTGTTAATGTGCTGACCACCTGCACCTGATGCACGGAAGGTATCAATGCGCAGATCAGCTGGATTGATCTCTGGAGCCTTTGAAGGTGGGATCTCAGGTAACACCATCACCGTACAAGCAGAGGTGTGTACACGGCCTTGAGATTCAGTCTCTGGCACACGCTGTACGCGGTGGCCACCGGACTCAAACTTCATATAGCCATAAGCACCTTCACCCGACAGCTTGGCGATCACTTCCTTACAACCACCCATTTCGCCCTCGGACATAGACACAATGTCTAAAGTCCAGCCCTTGGACTCACAGTACTTGGTGTACATACGGAAGAGCTCGCCTGCGAATAAGGCAGCCTCATCACCACCAGTACCAGCGCGAATTTCTAAGAAGCAGTTACAGTCATCACGCTCATCGTGAGGTAATAACAGCACTTGCAGATCGTGCTCTAACTTAGCGCAGCGCTCTTTGGTTGGCTCGATCTCTTCTTCGGCCATGGCGCGCATGTCTTCATCGTCGCCATTTAACATGCTCTCCATCTCTTCGAGATCGGAGCTGCAGGTCTTATAGTCCTTATAGGTATCGACCATAACTTGCAGGCGCGAATACTCACGGTTGAGTTCACGAAACTTTTCTTGATCGGCAATCACCTCAGGCTGAGCCAATAATTGCTCAACCTCTTGATGACGCTCCTCAATGGCATCTAATCTTTTCAGAATACTATCTTGCATGCTTGATCCTACTCAAAAATCTTGGTTCTTAGAGAAAGGAGAAAGCCCTCTAAGTTCCAAATTAACCGCTCATTTTAGCAGTTTAAGACTATCCCTGCCACATACAATCGTCCAAAAGCAAAAAGGGCCGGAGAGTTTTGCCTCTCAGGCCCATGTTCGGATTTGCTTTCTGTTTGCGCCACACGGCGCTTGACGCTGCATTGGCAGCGCTATGATGCTGCATTAGCAGCGCTATGGCGCTGCACTAGCGGCACAGCGCTAAGCGACGCGGCACAGCGTCATCAAATGAAAATTACTTTTGCTCGTGCTTTTTGAGGAAAGCGACGCCTAAATCAGGGAAATCGGTGAACACACCGTCGGCATCCGCATCGATTAAGATCGCCTGATAGAGCTCATCCACATTGTTGGCATAATCTGGCAGAGCATCAGCGCGCACAGTGTAAGGATGCACCACCATGCCATGCTTATGGGCATTAGTCACTAAGTCATTAACCACGATGTGGCCTTTAGTGGTCTTCTTAAGATCAAACAGCATGTTATAGGCTGGGCCCATGCCGTCAGCGTACTTGGCGATCTCAGCAAAGTTCTCAGGATTGAGCAAATAGTTGAAGTCATAAGGCTCCCACTTGCCGTCCTTAAGCTCATAAGTTTCCTTGGAATCATTGCCAGTAATGAGGATCACGGTCTTAAGATCAATGCCCAGCTCTGGCATCAAGGTGTCTTTTACGTACTTAAGATCAGGGTAATCGAAGGTCTGGAAGAGCACGTTGCTCTCACGCGAGGTGTAGCCGTACTTTTTCAGCACCTCAAGTGTGGCCTTAGAGATATCCTTGCCCTCTTGCTTGTGGAACCATGGGGCCTTGGTCTCAACGTACAGACCAATGTCCTTACCCATGGTGCGATTGAGGCCTTGAATAAACTCAATCTCTTCGGCAAAAGTGTGGATCTTAAAGGTCGAGGTGAACATTGGGAAGCGATTTGGATAGGATTGCACTCGCTTACCATCCACCACGTTAAAGCCTTCGGTGAAATTTAAAGTCTTGATCTCGGCCAAATCGAAATCAATCACGTAGTAACGGCCATCAGCACGTGCACGATCTGGGAACTTCTCAGCCACATCAGTGACGCGATCCAAATAGTGATCGTGAACCACCACCAGCTCATTATCGCGAGTCATGGCCAAATCTTGTTCTAAGTAGGCCACGCCCATGTTGTAGGCTAAAGCCTTAGATTCTAAAGTGTGCTCAGGCAAATAGGCACTGGCACCACGGTGGGCCACAATGATCTTCTCGCTCACAGGGCCCGCATAGGCCGTATTCACAGCAGTCATGGCACACATACCTCCCACCATGACCGAACCTGCCAGAAACATAGCACGCATCCAACGGGCGTTGATGTTTTGCATGGAAAAATCCTCAAAATCTCTAAACGCTGGTCATTGTGCCTATGAATTGTTAGAGGCAGGTCGGAATTAAGTTAAAACCTTCACATCACAGTTCTCAGTCATCACCTGAGCAACTACCAAAAACAAAGGGTGCCACAAAGGACACCCTCTTTTTTACTTGAAAGCAGCGCGGACTCCCTACCAGCTTTGAACAATCAGTGGTAAGGAGCCGCCTTAGACCTTAGTCCTTATGCTTTTTCAGTACGCTGGTCAGCTTTTGCCAAGTACTGCTTTCAGTCTTAGCCTCCGCATCAGCTGCAGCTTCAGATGCCTCGACCTCGGCCTTTGCTTCCGGCTCAGACTGGGTCTCATCCTGAGGAGTCACCTCTGGTTGAGCCTCAGCTTGGCTTTGGTCTTGAGCTGGAGCCACCGACTCAGCTTCAGCAGCTTCAGCTGCAACAGCCTCGACAGGTGCTGCTGAGTTCTCAGCTGGTGCAGCCGAGCTCTCAGCTGGAGCAGCACTGGTGTCAGCCTGCACTACAGGCTCTTCAGCTAATGCCTCAGGGACTATTGGCTCTGGCTGCTGGACGCTCACCTCTGGCTGCACCTCTGTAACTTTGTCAGAAGCGTGCTCCATACTGTAGTTAACCGTAACGCTCTCTGTGTTGAGCTGCACGAAGTCCTGATTGAAATTGGTGTCTGCAATGTCCTTATTGCGAGCTGGCACCGTGTCCACAGTCTCCATATTCTCACCCACAGAAGCTACCTGACGGCTGACCTCAGTGCTGATCTCTTGGGCATCTTCCTGCGAGATCGCAAAGTTCACCATATCGGCACTTTGCTCTGCTGTCGTTACTTCTGCCTCTGCCTCAGCTTGAACCGCAGCGGCTTCAGCTTCAGCTTGAGCCTTAGCCTCATCAGCGGCAATAGCAGCTGCCACAGCCTCAGCATTTAAAGCCAGATCTAAATCAGGCTGCACCTGAGCCTCAGTGGCTTCAGCATTGGCTGTTCCAGCACTGTCTGGGCTCTGCTCAGCTTGAGCTCCCTCAGCGGTCGCGTCAGTGGCGTTGGCAGCATGAGCTACAGCTTCAGCTACAACCGAGGTCTCCTCAGAAACCACTTGGTCTTGAGCTGTTTGTGCCGCATCCGTCAGCGAAGCATCAGGATCAGAGCTAAACGAAGCTTGAGCCTTAGTCTCAGCCTTATGGTGATGAGGCTCTAAGACCTCAGCTTGAGCTAACTTAACCACGTTCTTGAAGTACTCAGCAGCAAAGTCATCATCGTCATTGCCACTCTTTTCTTCCTTTTCCTTGGCCTTGTCAGCTTTCTTAGCCTTAGCAGCCTTCTTTTCTTCCTTAGTCTTTTCAGCAGCTTCGGCCTTTTCAGTCTTATTAGACTTCTCTGCCTTTTCAGACTTATCGGCCTTGTCAGCCTTAGCCTCTTCGACTGGAGCAGACTCAGCAGCTGTTGCGGCTGTAGCAGTTGTAGCAGCGGCGGCGGTCACAGCTTCAACCTCTACTGAGGTTTCGGCCTCAGCCTGAGCTTCAGTTGTCTCTTGCTCCTTAGAAGCAGCGACGGCAGCGGCGGCAGCTTGCTGTGGATTCTCGCCACTAGCTTCGGCCTCTAAAGCAGCCTTAACGGCATCAGCGTGTAAAGCCAGATCCAGCTCAGCCTCTGGCTGCTTAGTCTCAGACTCAGCAGTCTCTGTAGACTCTACAGGAACCACTTCATCAGCAATCTCTTCTGGCTTGATGCTATCTACCGATAAAGGTGTCACCTCACCTGCTGGGGCCTCAGTAGTGTCTGCACCTTGGGCAGGCTCTGCCACCTCAGAGGCTACAGCAGCTTCTGTAGCTTCAGCGCTAGCGCTTTCACCAGCTGGAGCTTCCGCTTGGCTCTCACTTGCGCTATCAGCGGCACTGGCTTGGGCCTCAGACTCTGCAGGCTCTGAGCTAGATTGCTCATCTGGGCTTGGCTCAGCTTTATTTGCAGCTGCGCTCTCCTCTGTACCGGATTCAGCAGTTTCGCCTTCGGTCTCAGATTCTGCTTCTTCCTCAGCTTCGGCTTCAGCGGCTTCTGCGGCTTCGGCTTCAGCAGCCTCTGCTTCCACTGCCTCAGCAACCTCAGCGGCGATATCAGCAGCTGCAGTTGCAGCCTCTAAAGCAGCAGCGGCCACTTCATTAGTGTCTTGATCAGGATCCGTA
>DXEV01000034.1 GCA_019114785.1 Candidatus Anaerobiospirillum pullistercoris
GTCGTCGTCGCTGAGATACATTTTTTCAGCCTCCAGAACATCAGAAAAAAGAGGATCCTGTTTGGCAAATGCCAGAACTTCCTGAGGATTTGCACAAGAAAAGTACTGCATCCAGCGATCCAGACGGCTAGATGCCTTCTTTTGTTGCATCATGCTCTCGAACTTTGGCATCTCGAGGAAGTGAAAGATTATTTGGCGAGTTCTAAAAATAGATCGGTATCATTAAATGATATAACCGGATATCAGTGCAGGATAAATAAATATTGCATCATTATATAATTACTATTATTTATATCTTTACGTGGCATGTATATAATTTTTAGCTAGTATGCTGACTTAAGAATTTACGGAGAACATTACAAATAACACTGCTCTATTTTAGTGCAAATGAGCATAACCGGCTCAAACCGATATGATTCTTCTATAGATTTAGCGTATACGCTCAGATACCTGCTAAGCTTACCTACGCTCTCCCTGTCACAGCGATAGACATGCTGCTACCAGCACGCTCAGATACCTGCTAAGCTCACACGATCTCCCTCTCGCAGCAATAGACATGCTGCTACCAGCACGCTCAGATACCCGCTAAGCTCACACACGCTTTCTCTGTCACAGCGATAGCCTCGCTGCTACCAGTACGCTCAGATACCTGCTAAGCTCGCACATTGACTGTACAGTAGCGCTTTGGGACTGCATCTACACTTACGGAAGTGTATTGCCTTCATGTCCAACAAAGAAAGCGAAGATCCTATTTCACCTAATAATGGCGACTCGTCCCTTGAGCTTCCTAGTCTTGAGATCTCTTCTTTAGCCTTAAAAGAGGTGTCATCGCCATTGCCACTAAAATAATCGTAATCAGAATCGCTAATGAAGTTAGTGGTCTCAAAACTCAGCTCTGATAACGAGGCATTAATTAGGGCTTCTGTGTAGTCACATTGATTACTGGAACTACTAACGCAAGCTATGGTTTGAGAGGCGTCTAGGTCTTGAGTCTCTTCATGTGTCTCAACGGGGACAGAGGCCTGCGAAGCCTGTGATTGTTGATGTAACCAACAACAATATCTCCGCATGTTGAATAGCGTGATCCTAAGGTAAGCTGAGGCTTTGGCATCCGCTAACCCTAAGCCATGTACACCTGCTGGCCCCATTAGCTCTGCGCACATACCAAACACATGCTCAACATGGCTACGATAACTGGCTATTTGTCTGTTGTGCGCAATATCATTATGTCTTAGAATATAATCATGAAAGGCAATCATGGTTGGCACTATATAAGTCGACGGAGGACAACGATATAATCTGACGGCTTGTTTTGTAGGAATGGAAGATGAGTAATCAAGTTCTGACTACCAGTCAAATCGCTGAGATTTGTCAGCGCCGCAAAGCTGGCGAAACGGCAAGCTCAATTGGTCGCGCTTTTGGTGTGTCGGCAAACACTGTTAATTACCACTATCGCCGGAGCTTAAGTTTTTCGGCTGGCCCTAAAGAGATCCGGATCCCTCATGGGTACTCGACGGTGTTTGATGCTGTCTTGGATTATGGTCACTGTGCAAATTTGGGCATTGATTCGGAGCAATCAGTCGCTTTCTGTCGGTCCAAGAATGTCAAGTTGGCTGAGCTCAAGGCCTTTGGTGAGTGGATGCAGAAAAATGCACTCATTTGTGACAAAGAGGACATCAAGCTGTACAAAGGCGAAATTAGTGGCCTTCGTAACGAGGTGGCTCAACTGACTGCTGCTCGAGAGAAGGATAACGAAGCCTTAGCAGAATACGGTCGTCAGCAGCTTACTGCTCGTAAAGAGTTGGCTCAGAATCAGAAGAAGATCACTCAGCTCACGGAGGAGGCTGCTTTCCTAAAAAAATTACAAGCGATCTTGGCGGAGTAGCTAATAAAGGGGTGGTTAGTGTCCAAGATCGCAAAAAGATAGTTGCTTTAGTTGAGGAAGTGACCAAGGCTCACAAACTCCCTCTACTCAAAGCTCTTGAGTGTGTTGGCATCTCAACTACCCGCTACTACAGCTGGAAAAAGGATCCTGAGGCTGACGATAAGCGTACTCATCCGAACCGAAAGGGGATTGTAACTACACGTCAACCGAAAATTGCCTTGACCGATGAGGAGTATCAACGTGTTGTTTCAGTGCTTAAGGATCCTAGATTCAGTGACTTGTCCATATCGCAGTTGTCGACTTTATCGCTCGATCTGTTCGGTGAATTCATTGCTTCTAGAAGCACATTTTACCGAATTGCGAAAAAGGAACATTTGGTGGGGCATAGGAAGCCATCCAACCCTGCCGAATTACCAGCAGGTACTTACAGACGTTTACCGTGTAAGGCCACTGCCCCGAATCAGGTATGGTGCTGGGATGTCTCTATCATGCAATACTTTGATAGAGCAGCGGGCTGCAAACTTTCTGTCTACATTTTCAGCATCATAGACCTCTACAGCCGCATGATTATCAATATCTCGGCTGAAGCAGACCAGACATGACGTACTGCTAGGAAGTTCTTTGAACAGGCTTTTGAGATGCAAGGCATTACCGCAGAGTCTGAGTTGACGATTCACTCTGATAACGGTTCCGCCATGCGCTCTAGTGAGCTCCTAAGTTTGTTGCTTCCTGATGATCAAGACTGCAAGCGTAAAGTCAGTTACAGCAATCCTAGGTGCAGTAATGACAATGCCTATGCTGAGTCGTTCTTTGGTACGTTGAAGGGGCCAATGGCATTTTCTACTACCGGTTACCGCACGCTTCAAGAGTGTGATCAGGGCGTCAAAGATTATGCCCGCCGCTACAACGAAATGCAGTATCACAAGGGCATTAACTTTGTGACACCAGCCTCTCGTCACAAGGGGCAGGATGCTGCTGTGATGGA
>DXEV01000035.1 GCA_019114785.1 Candidatus Anaerobiospirillum pullistercoris
ACCAACTAACTCAGTCAGCTGGTTGACTTTATCCATTACGCCAGCCATAAAAATCCCCTTATTTGTACACGACCCCGATCATTGCATTGGGCCAATACCCAGAGGGTCAACACCCAAAAATGGTCTTACCTAATTGACATGATAAAGCAAAGAACGGGCACAGAATGGATTTTTGCCCGAAAAAATGCCAAATCTGCGAGCCGATCATATTTTAGCCCAATAATTTGCCAAAACTAAGACTAAGCCGTGATCACTAAACTCTAAATTGGGGTGCAAACAACTAAGGCTAATGCAAGTTTTGCGTGCTACACTTTTTCAGAGGCCGCCAGCAATAAAGACTTGGAATCTCTCGGCGCTCTTCGTATTGGCAATATCTCCTGTGGGGAGGGCTCATGCACTTTTTTAAAACAAAACACGACTTAGGACGTTTGCGCTCAATTGCCAACTTTCGCGTACTAGCTCCTATGCAGCAATTAGCCAAACTTTTTTGCGCTTCCTACACCTATTGTGCCCTTACTCTATGTGCTTTAGGTCTGAGCTTTAGCCCTACTGTCCAAGCTACGCCTGAAGAAGCTGACTTTTTACGCCGTGTGGCAGAGCAATACATCCTTGCTCAATTCCCAGAACAAACTGACACCAAAATTGAAGTTGAAGCAGGACGCCTCGACGATCGCCGTGACTATGGTGGTCACTGTGAGGGCTACCTCACTGCCGAATTGCGTGGCTCTGAGATCCGCAGCACCTCTCAAGTGAAAATCACTTGTACCCAACCTGGCAACGAATACACGCTCTATATTCCTGTGCGTGTCTCTATGCTCACTCCAGCTTTAGTTGCTGCCCAAAACTTAAGCCGTGGCCATGTGATCCTTCCTAGCGACCTGCGTACCGTCTACCTCAACGAAAATACCAACCTCACCACCGCTGTATCAGATCCCAACATTCTGGTGGGAAGCCGCTTAAAGCGTGAAGTTAAGGCTGGAGAGCAAATCCGTGCTAATAGCTTCTGCGTGGTCTGTAAGAACGACAAGATCAGCATCATTGCTCGTAGTCATGGGCTCTCACTCAAAACCAGTGGACAAGCCCTTGAGGATGGCAACATCAATGAAACCATTCGAGTGCGCAACATCAAGAGCCAAAAAATCATTATGGGAGTAGTCACAGCGCCAAGCACCGTAGAAGTAATTTTCTAAGGACACCCCAAGCCCACCCCAAAAAGAGATCTTGCCCTGCCCTCAACCAGAGGGCTTTCCTGCCCTCTTTTCACCTCATCCCAACGCCCCATAACAACAGGCATAGCTGTCTGATTGTGATCCCTCTCCCCACAAAACACAGCACTTGAGGCTAGACCGCAGCAGCCAACACCATGCAATGCCCTATCGCACCTTTTTAGTGCAGCCAAAGACCACTATCTTATGGCTTTTGCCCTGCTCTATCCACGCACCGAAATTTAAGTCTCACAAAGATCTGCCCAAGCAAAGCCAAGACACGCTGCAAGATACAGACTATTTGCGGGATCGGACAGATCTAAACAAGCTTCTCCTAAAGAAAATTAACGATTAGGGGCTATAGAAACGGCGCTTGTGACCGATAAAACTGACAAGAGATAGAAAATTGAGATCTTAAGCCCGCCACGCAACGACGACAGAACTACATGGTCAGTGCGTGTCATTTTGCGAGAAAAGATAGCTTCGCATTACAATATCAGGGCTAAAGATTAATAACATTTTGCCGCTCTTTGTAAACCGCAAGAGCGGAAGCTCACGAGTTTTTACACCGCCATCCGACAGGTTCTATCTGACAGCCTCTTAAAACGGAGGAGCAAGGAATCTGTAATCTGGGATAAATGGGCTCAGGCAGACTAAGCCTGTGTAGCCCTCTTAAGATGCAGCACCCAGCTTAAAGAGGTACCTCTTTGTATGCGCTGCTGAAACCTAATGGTTTTCCTAACGGTTTTCGCGGTCAATTTTCACATAACTGAACAAAACAAGATCTGTGCCGCCTAACAGGTAGCAAACTAAATGAGCCAGATCTCTGGTTGCATTTGATTAGGAAGGGGATTTGCCATGGCAATCGATATCTTACGCAATCATGCGATTCAAGCCATGCCAGAAAGTGTGGCTAGTCGTAGCACTAAAGTCGCTCCAAAAGCCCCAGAAAGCTTACGTGGCGACTCACTCAGTACCCCAAGTCCTGATGACGTCATTCTTACTGCAGCTGCTCAAACTTTTTCGCAGGCCACCAACATTGCCCGTGAATCTGACGGTGTGGACTACGACAAAGTAGCTTATTTCAAGCAGCAGCTTGAGCAAGGCACCTATCATGTGGATGCTACCCACACAGCAGCCAAGATGCTGGCAGAAAGCGATGCCTTAAGCTTCCTGCTCAACGAATAGCCTTCCTTGCTCGTCCCCCGATCGAGTAGCCGCAAACTGGCTCTATTCCAGCAGGCGGCACTCAATCTTCCCTTCCTCTTTGTCCTACATCTCCAGCACTGATCCACCAATTGCACTTGTTCCCCAATTGGACTTCTATGGATCAAAAAAGGGCCTAAAAAGGCCCTCGGTGCTTGTCACCATGTGTAGCTTAGTTCATCCAAAACTTTCCCTTGCCTACCCAAAAGGGGACTGCCATTAATTAACTCACCAAGATGGAGCAGAAGGCTAAAGGCTGCTAAAAGATGACGTAAAGTCATCTTATGACAATACATAAAAATAAGCCTTTAGCCACTGAGGGCAATTATACAGAATCA
>DXEV01000036.1 GCA_019114785.1 Candidatus Anaerobiospirillum pullistercoris
GTCTCTTAGTTACTTCCAACGAAGAAGGCGATGCTGTCGGTGGTGTGCCTTTTGTGGCAGAGTGGCTGAAAAAAGAGAAGATCTATCCACAGTATTGCATTGTGGGTGAGCCATCGAGCAATGAAGTCTTAGGTGACACCATCAAGATTGGCCGTCGTGGTTCCATGACAGCCCATATCACGATCCATGGTACTCAAGGCCATGTGGCCTATCCTAATCGTATCAATAATGCAGCTCATGCCGGAGCCAGATTAATTGCCGCTCTCTTAGAGACTCCACTGGATCAAGGTACCGAGGACTTCCCTCCAACGTCCTTTAATGTAACAAACATCCACTCTGGTGTCGGTGCCGAAAACATTGCACCAGGTACCTGTGAGATCATGTGCAATTGGCGTTTTAATCCACTACAGACGCCATTAAAGCTGCAGAAGCTGGTAGAAAAGAAGCTGGAGAAGCTGCGTATTTACGCCACTGTGCGCTATGTGATCAATGGCCTGCCATTTATCAGTGAGCGCGATGGCACCTTAGTACAGGCTCTCCAAGAAGCAGTCACCGCACACACCGGAGTGCAACCTGAGCTCAACACCTTAGGTGGCACCTCAGATGGCCGCTTCATTGCTCCATTGGGTGCAGAGACGATCGAATTTGGCCCATGCAATGGCACCATTCATAAGGTCAATGAGTGTGTTAAGGTCGACGATCTAGAAAAGCTCAGCGCCATCTACGAGCAAGTGCTCACGCGCTTACACCTCTAAGCGCACAGCGCTATTCCTAAAGCTTGAGTCTCAAGCTTAGGCTCCAAGGCTTGGGCTCGTCCCAAGCCTAACCTTGGCTCCGCCTCTGGGGCTAAGCCCAAAGGGCTAATCAGAAGGCCAAAGTGCTAAGCAGCATGCGCTCACCGCTCTCTCTGGCTCTTTGCCATATTGGATAACAGAGCCAGTGGCGACAGTGGCGGTGACGCATATGCCCATACTGAGACTGGCTCTGATGGTATCAGAGCCCAGAAAACTTGCACTGCACAGGACAGGACGTTAGATACCCAGCAAATACTGCTCAGTATCTAAAGCAGCCTTACAACCTGCTCCGGCTGCAACAATGGCTTGGTGGTAGCGTGGATAAGCGCAGTCACCAGCGGCAAACACACCAGGGCACGAGGTGGCAGTATCTCCCTTTCCGTCAGCGCCTACTTTAATGTAACCACCCTCATCAAGATCCAGCTGACCGGCAAAGATCTCGGTTGCTGGCTGATGGCCAATAGCGACAAAAACGCCATTTACTGGTAATTCGCGACGCTCGCCCTTTACGTCTAAGACGATACCACTTAACAGATCGTCACCTACGTATTCTGTTACTTTAGCATTCAGGAGCATCTCTACCTTGCCCTGAGCTGCCAATTCGTTAATACGCTCGACTAAGATCTGCTCAGCTCTAAAGCCTTCACGACGATGGATTAAATAAACCTTAGAGCACAGCTTAGATAAGAACAGAGCTTCAATAAAGGCTACAGAGCCACCACCGATCACGGCTACAGTTTTATTGCGGAAGAACATACCATCACAGGTGGCACAGGCTGACACGCCCTTACCTTTAAACTGTGCCTCAGATGGTAAGTCTAAGAAACGCGCACGAGCACCGGTGGCAATGATCACAGCTGAGGTTAAGAGCTCTTTATCTCCAGAGAGTTGCAGTTTCTTACAAGATGGGTCCGAGAAATCCACACTCTTGACCACATCGTGGATCTTGCGCACCTTAAATTCATCGGTGTGCTTTAAGAGACCCTGCATAATATCGAAGCCACTAGGATCACCGACAGCACCTGGCCAATTTCCCACCTCTGGGGTAGTAGTCAGCTGACCGCCCTCTTCATAGCCCATCACCATCACAGGATCTAAATCAGCACGCGCACAATAGATCGCAGCCGTGCAGGCAGCTGGGCCCGAACCAATGATGACAACCTTTTCCTTTTCCATCAACAACCGTCCTCAATCCAATCTCGCACAACACTTTTGCACCAGTGCCACAGCACTACACACTACAAAGTTACCGGACAAAACCATGACACAGGCTCGAGAGTGCAAGAAAAGCTAGAGGAGAAAAGCTTTTTTGGCACTCCTGCATCAAGTTCCCAAGCCAACAAAAGCCATACCACCAGATATGGCAAAGCCCAGGCAGTCTGCTGACAGTCTGGGCTGATACTGCCTCCAGTCTAAGACTAAGGCAATATATTAATTTCATGTGGCAAAACCACGACCAAAGCCTATCCCTTTACGGGGTATATACCCTTACAAGGATTGCGACCCTTACTGGGCTTGCTTTTGGTAATAATCGTAAAGCTTTTGGTGCAAATCATAACGGGCCTGACGCAGCTCATTACGCATCTGCACTACCTTCTCAGCAGCTGCTGCTGTGTTCTGCGAACCAGCATTAACTTGGCTCTCTAAGACCTGACGCTGCACAAAGAGCTCATCGCGCAGCTGATCGATCTTATCAAAGTCAGCCTTAAACTGATTATAAGCTTCAGAGCCCATGCAGTTAACCATAGGCACGCCATGATGAGCACAGTAGCCGTGGTTATAGTGATGTCCCCAACCAGAGTAAGCACCACGTGGGCCATCCCAACCACCGCGAGGGCCGCGAGGGCCATCACCATCCCACCCCCAACCTGGGCCACCGCACCACTCGCCGCGCATGTGATGAGGACCCCAATCGCCATCCCAGTGATGTGGGCCAGCCATAGCAGCACTAGCACCTAAGGTCATGGCTCCAGCAGCAGCTAAAGCCAGAGATAACTTCACAATATTATTCATAAGCCAAACAGATTGCCATGTTTGCAAACGTGCAAAGTGGCAAATCTCTCCTCAAATTGACGCTAAGTTATGGGGCTTATTGTCCATTATCTAGGAAAAAGCCCCGCCTCTATTTTCAAGTGAAAAATGCAATCACCTGAAAACCATGAGTCACTAAATCTGTTACCTGTTATATGACTCTCTTTGCCTGCGACAGCATGCTGCAACAACAACAGCAACAACTGCGACCGCTAACACTGCTAAGCTCAGATCAAGGCTCAGCTGCCAGCTCAGACTCGGCTGTAGTCCAGTAATGGTGATGGTGGCCATGATGCCATGCGCACCCTGACAAAGTTATAGCCATCGCCACACAAAGTACCAAAGGCCATGCCTTAACCCCTCGTACTTGTCTATGGTGCATTCTGGCCTCCTCAAATACCTCTCAACACCTCACAGATCTGCAGCAGCAAGCTGTCACAGAAGATCACTCAAGAAAGACTACCCAACTCTTACCTACTGTTACCAGCAAGTCCCAGCTATTCCTCATAAGCTCTTACCAACGATGTGGCCGAGGTGCTGGACGATGTGGGCCAAAATCGCCATGGTAAGCAGGTGGTGGAGCCGGACGCCCCACATGATGTCCTGATGGTGGAGCTGGTCTTACCTCGCGATGTGGCGGATCTGGATGATGGATTGGCGCGCAGGCACTGACAAGCGAAACGCTACACAGTAAAGCGGCGCATAAAACGATTAGACGGCGCATCTGTTACCTCCTCGCCAAGCAAAACTCAAAAGAAACCAGTACGTAGACAAGAAAAGCAAAGCTACTACGCCTAAGGAGACATACCTCGTATCTGCTCTTCATCAGCACAACACGACAACATGGATGCCCCTTTCTTTTCTCATCACGTTTGAGTGTCAGATTAAAGGGGCAAAGTTAGCTCAACCTTAGAGCTTTCTTAGGTTTCACTTAGATAGTTAGCTATGGCTACCTAGAAACCAAAGCACAAAATACGCTTCAAACCCCATTCTTAAAATGGTTATCACCCAACCCAAAACCACAAATTAAACTGAGCAAGAAACGCAAAAAATTTTGCTGATGATGCGAATTTTTCGCAAAAACAGCGCCTAAGGCGACTACTGTAGAGCCTTCGGCGACTGCCATAACGCCTAAGGCGACTGCCGTAACGGCTGCAATGTCTGTCCTACGACAGAGGCAACAGCCGCTGCGACAAAGGCGGCTGCCACTGCCACAGAAGCGGCTGCCTTGGTGGCTGAAGCCACAACGCGCATGTAAACGCAACTAAGCATGGCTATATCTGGGCGGGTAGAGAGTTAAGGGCTAACCCAATGCTCGAGTGCGTAGGAGGGGTGCAATGATGTGCAGCCCAAGCTGGGGACAAGACTTGGGACAAAACTAGTGTTGATCAGGCTGAAAGCAGAACCAATAAGCCTTAGCATCATCCTCAGCCTCTTAGAGACTGGCCTGCAAATATGACTTTGGCCATTGGAATAATTTGAGTCTGAACTTGGCTCTAAGCCGCATGGATAGACGCATGAAAGCCCACTTGTATGACCAGTGAAATTTAATTAATGGTCAGAACATGACGAGACTGCTCGTTTTGTCACTACACTAGCAGTTAGAATATTTGCCTCAATGTCTGGCATCTGAGGTCGCGCTTTTCTTAACACAAATTTAACATCTAGCACCTATATTCAACACAAGCGCTTTTCTTGATCTCGCCATGGACTATAATAGGCGCGTACACTGTAACTAGACATGTAGACGGGAAAATTTGGTGTTAGCTAGCGTTCAGCATCTGCAACAGGGCAGCACTATCGGCAGATACCCATAGCTCAACTTAAATTTTCCCGTCTACATGGTAACTAGAGCATATCTAGTTAAGCTCGATGCAAAGTACAACTGACGAGCATGGGGTATTTTTCAGGAGACAAACGTGGATTACAGCACTAACTTACAGCATAATGCAGACTACTCTTTGCTCTTAGAGCAGATCTGCCATGCCTGCGCTGCCGTGAACATCAAAACCGGAGAGATCCGCATTTTGGTCAATAACAACAATCCACGTGAAAACGGCGAAACCTTTGACTACGACGATTATTACGTCCGTGGCCTGAAGTGGATTTATCAGGCTGTGCCTGCCCAATATGACAAACTCAGCTTTGAGAACCTAAAAAAGCTCTACCGCGAAAAAGGCCATGTCCGCTTCACCTTTGAAAGTGAGCTCTACTCTGCCTCGCTCTTTACCATCGATGTCTACGTGCCAGAGGCCGACGTCCGCAACGTCTACATCATTTGCCGCAATGCGCGTAAAGGTGATCTGCTTTCTGCCATTGCAGAGCAGTTCGTCTATGACAACTGTGATTACTTCATCCTGCTCGATGGCCGTCAAAACAGATACGTAGCTTTCTCCCTTGCAGCCGAAGACCCTACCGTGCCAATTGGTTTCTGCACCGACTACGAAACAGAAATCATTACCTACGCCCTGCAGTACTGTTCCCTTGAGGAACAAGACAACACTATTTACCAGATGACACTAGCCCGCGTCATCGATCAGCTCGATCGCTATGGTATGCACTTCTTCTACACCACCGTGATCGAAAACGGAGAGCCACGCCGTAAGTACATCGAATATCGCTACTTCAACAAAGAAGAGCGCATGATCCTGCTCTTCCGTAACGACGTCACCACGATGTATAACGAGTCTCACCGTTATGCCCAGCGCTTACAAGAGGCCATTAACCGCGCTTACTCCGACTCACTCACAGGCCTGCTAAATGCCCAAGGCATGCAAGAGAACATCAAGGAAAAACTCCAAGATCTGATACAGCAAGAACAAGAAGGCGAGATTGCGCCACAATCGGCACTCTTCTTTATTGACCTTGATAACTTTAAGCAGGTCAACGATCAATACGGACACTTGATGGGCGATCAGATCTTAAAGGATGTGGCTGAAGTGTTGCGTAACTCCATTCGTGATTGCGATTTGGCAGCTCGTGTAGGCGGCGATGAGTTTGAGCTCTTTGTGTCACACTTCCACTCGGCTAGTGAGGCTCGTGATCTGGGCTTTAGGATCTTGCAACACATTGAGGAGATCCCAGAGAAGCATAGCTTTAGTGTCATGCTTTCCTGCTCCATCGGTATAGCTTTCACCAGCTACGATGGTACTAACTACGATCATCTGATCCGCATTGCAGATGAGCGCGTGTACGAAGCTAAACGCCTTGGCAAGCGCACCGTGGTGATCAGCTAAATTTGTGTGGCCTCAGCTATCGCCTGCTATTGCTAGCTATGGCCACGAACCATCCATACTTTGGCCAGCGCTGACCTGAGCAGAAAAAGCCAGCGCTAACATCAAACAACAGCAAAAATCTGCACAAACCTACAATTTTGGGCAGTTAACCTCAAACGCTGCCTCAAGCCATTCAGGCTCAAGCCCATGGGACTCTATCCTTTGTGCTGAGATCATCCGATCGATCCTTTGCGGCTGTAGGCTCCACCACTTCGTGAGGTGTAACATGGAACGTTTCAATGAGCTCGAATTTTTAGGAAATAAACTCTGCATCGCCTTACTGCGTGTGGACTTTGATGCAGATGAGGTCTATGTGATTTCCAATTCTCTGCGTGAAGTCGAGAATGGCCGTACCTTTAACTGGACTACCTACACCTTAACTGGTATCCAGAACCTCTTTAGCTCCAATCCTTCGATCCGCCAAGAGCTGACCTCTAATGCTCTTAAACGTGCTGCCATTGAAGTCCAAATGAATGGCCAAAGAGTGATCCACAAAGAGCTTATGCACACGGCTGAGCTCAGCGCCATGTACAACCTCAACATCATCTTTAAAAATGAGCACAACAAGCTCTACGCTTACATTGCCGTAAGCCGTGATAACGATCAGCGCCTGTTACACTCGATTGTAAAGACCTTTGTCTTTAACAGCTGTGACTACTTCGTAAAGATCGATGTCCCTACCGACCAATTTGTGATGCTGGCTGCCGCCCAATCAGATACCGCTGTGCCAATCCTCGCTGGTTGCTATACCGAGGAAATGCACCGCTACAACAAGATCTACGTAGCTCCAGAGGACTATCAGTACATCACTGATATTATGGAAGTTAAGAACATGGTCAAGATCTTGGAGCGGCAAAAGAAGCTAGTCTTCTATTCAGGTCACTTTGACTCTAAAAGCGGCGTCTACAAGCGTAAGAAGCTGGAAGCACGCTACTTTGGCAATAACAAAAATGTGATTCTGCTCTATCGCACCGATATCACCCAGCTGTACAACCAAGAGCTGCAAAAGGTTCAGCGCCTAGAAAAGATGCTCGAGCGGGCCTATACCGATGCGCTTACCGGCTTGCTCAACCATCAGGGTATGGAAAACCGCGCCGAATCGCTGTTAGAGCACTTAGGAGTGATCGCTAAGCGCCGTTTCTCTAATATCGCTACTTTTGACTCCAAGCAGGACAAGACCAGCCTCAAAACAGAGGATACAGCTTCTACTGTAGAGCACAGCCAAGACGATGCTCCTATCGAAATCCCTCGTCCTATCAGCGCTATTCTGCCAATTGGCTCCAGCCCAAGCCAAACCCCTGAGCTGCATCCAACCAATCTGGAAGATATTGGTGACTATAACGACAGCTCCTGTGCCTTAATCTTTATCGACCTTGATAACTTTAAGGCCGTCAACGATAAGTTCGGCCATCCAGCCGGAGATGAAGTGCTCAGACAAACTGCCAATATTATTAAGGGTGAGCTCCAGTCCTATGACTGCGCCGGTCGCATGGGTGGTGATGAGTTTGAGATCTTGCTGACCAAGCTTAATAACAATGAGCAAGCCATAGAGATCGCTCAACACATTCTGGAGCGCGTTGAGGCTATCTACATAGCAGACGGCTCAGTACAAGTCTCCTGCTCTATTGGTATTGCCTATAGCAATGAGCATGGTCACGACTATCGCACCTTAGTCGATTATGCCGACAAGTGTGTCTATCTGGCCAAAGCCCAAGGCAAAGGCCGAATCATTACTAAGGTTAACGCTGAAAGCTAAGCGGGATGTCATAGCGCAGCTTTTGGCCTATTGGCCTAAAGGCGGCCTAGCCTAAAGGTGGCCCAAAGGAGGCCTAAAGATAGCCTAAAGGCCTAGCCCTCAGCTCACTCTCCTGCCGCATCTGCACAGCAGAGCAGCAGGAGAAGAGCCCCCATCTGCCCAACGCCCAGCCAATAGGCAAGACGTTAGTCTTGCCCCAAAGCCCTCCTATCCCATCCACAAACAACGCTCCAAGCGCTGCCCTAAATTCCTCAATCCGAAACTAAAACTCAGAGCTCCACCTCGATTTGCGCCTCAACCCACAAATTTCTCGCCAACCACCTACTCACCACCTCCCCCAAATGCCCTTCACTTGGATCCTAGCCACAGAATAATACTAGAAACCGTAACTACTCTTCACTCCAACTCACAACAATTTATTCTGCATCCTAGTGGTATACCAACTCAAACAGCAATCGCCGACTCGCCTCGAACTTACTGCTACCTCTAACAACATTTTAATACCAGCAATAAAAGCAAAAATCGCCATCAATATATCTTATTCCCGCCCAGAGCCCCTCTTTATTTCTCAAAAATTGCTCCCCATAAATATATCTGCTTTTATTTGCACAAAAGACATATGCAAGCCATTTTAAAAGCGCACATCTATGCCTTTTTTGCTTGTTTTTGTCACCTGTCTTTGTTAGGATGCCTTTTATCGCAAGAAAAGCAAAAAAATATTGTCGGAAACGACAAAGATTTTTAATTTTTAGTGTGTTTGTGAAAGAAATTTTTACTCTCTATTTCCCATGTGTCGGCAAATTGGCAGCTAGGTATACCAAATACTGTTGGAGCTCCATTTTGCCCTCCCCAAAAAACCATCAAACCCAGTTTTTTGGCGTTATCTGAAATAGATACATACTGCATTTTCGTGGTCTAACCCTTCCTAAAATCCTGCACCATTTTAGTGAATAGATGGATAATTTTTGCCCCATATCAGGG
>DXEV01000037.1 GCA_019114785.1 Candidatus Anaerobiospirillum pullistercoris
GGCTTCTTCTCAGCAACAGGAGACTACCTCGGGTAACTACTTCGAGGCTTTTAACCTCAATATCAAAACCAAACAAGAGGTGGAAGCTGAATTCACCGAAGAGCTGGGCTTTGATCCTTACGACATCGATCAGATGGCAGAGCACTCTGATGCTCAACCTTTATTTAAGGAAAATATCGCCAATCTGATGGAGCTCCAACAGGCGATGAGTGTGATGTTGATTGAGCGCTTCCAAAAGAACATGGAGGCCTTCAAGAAATACATCCCTAACATCTACGAGCAGTTCCATGAATACAAGCCTCAAGAGACCTTGGAGTTCATGTGTACCTCAAACGGTATTCCTAACCTCTTCTTCCCTGAGCGCAACGAGTTCTTCTACAAGACCTACGATCCTGAAGCTCTGTGCAAGAAGCAGGTAGACACCGTACTGGAGCACTGCCCATTCCGTCAGCTCAAATACTCCATCGACAAAGAGTATTTAGGCCAGATCCACCACCGCTACTTAAACGAGATCGTTAAGTACCAAAACGAAAAAGTGCCACCAGTGGCCAATCCGCTCTTAGCTAACTCTTGTCCAATTGCCATCTTAATGGGTATTGGTCTGGGCTATCACGTCGGCTACCTCTACGAGCGCATTGAGGTAGGCAACTTGGTCTTAATCGAACCAAACTCCGATCTCTTCTTTGCCTCATTGCACACCTTTGATTGGGCCAACCTCTTAGAGTTTGTGAACGAAAACCATCGCGGCATTTTCTTCATGGTAGGCCAGACCCGTGATTATGTCTTTGAGGATCTCAACGCCTACTATGGCCGTCATGGTCGTATGCTCGCTGGCTTTATGTGGAGCATGGTGCACTACCGCTCCAAAGAGATCAACGACATCTCGGATCGTTTAATCGAGGACTACGAGCGCTCTTACGCCACCTTGGGCTTCTTTGATGATCACCTCTTTGCCGTGTCTCATGGTATCCACCACATCATGGACAAAGTGCACTTCATGAAACGCGGTGCCTTGAAGGATGAGTACATCAATACCCCAATCTGTATTGTCGCTAACGGCCCATCGCTGTCGCACGATCTGCCATTCCTGCGCAAAGTACAAGATAAAGTCTTTATCTTTGCCTGTGGTACAGCTTTAGAGACACTGTACAACGCTGGTATTCGCCCTCACTTCTATGGCTGTACTGAGCGCTTAAAGGTGGTATCTGAGCACTTAAGTATCATTCCAGATCAAGACTTTGTGCGTGAGCGTGTCTTGGTAGCCGGTGACGTAGTACACCCAGATGTCACCAAGATGTTCAATCATACTGCCATCTTTGGTAAGGCTGATGAGAACTTCTTCTGGCTGGCCGCTGCTAAGCTCTACGATCAATTCCGCCACGTGGCTCCTGTGAGCTTAATGAACCCACTGGTGGGTAACTTAGGCGTCAGCTCTATTACCCAAATGGGCTTTAAGAATGTGTACTTGTTTGGTGTAGACAACGGTACTAAGCGCAAAGACCTCATGACTCACCCTGATGAGAACCTCTTCTATAACGATATCTCCATTAAGAAGCGTGAAAAGCAGGAAGAGGAAGAGGCCAAAAAGACCGGTAAGCCATTACCAGATAAGAGCAAGAAGAGAGATACCCCATCTGCCTTCCCACTAAATTCGGTGGTCGAGGGTAACTTCGGTGGTGAGGTGGCAACCTCCTATCTCTATCGCTTATCTGCCAGCTATATGGACGTGATCATGCGCAATGGCAAAAAGAACTCGTCCATCAACTACTTCAACTGCTCCGATGGTGCCAAATTAAAGGAAGCTAGCCCTGTGCACTCTGAGGACTTAGATTGGTGGCTGGACTTACCTGATATCGATACCAAGAAGTTCATCGACTATATCGATAACGAAAAGACCTTGGTACTCGAGGCCGATGAGGCAAAGATCAAAGAGATGTGCGATCAAACCGTACTGGATCTTGTGATCGAGCTCATTGTTAAGGTCTTAAAGGGTGAAGATCGTCCTAAGACCCGTCTGGACTATGTGTTCATGCTGCAAACAGTCTGCGAGATCCTCAACAAAGTGCGTGAAACTCGTGACTACTATGTGGCCGACTTTATCGATGGCTCGCTGTACAGCATGTTTGCTATGTTCCTGCGCTCCCTCTACTTAATTAAGGACGAGGAAGAGGCCGTTAAAATCACCGAAGGTCAGGTCAAGTATGTGCTCTACTTCCTTGAGGACGTACAGAAGCTCTATAAATTCTTACCTGATTACTGCGCTGAGGATCACCACGTACACCTCAACAGCAAGATCGGCTACGACCACCCAGACAGCAAGGCTCCAGATTTAGTGCCACGCAAGCCAATGGTCACCGCCGAGGATACAGCCAACTATCCAACCCGTAAATTCGTCAAGCGCTACGAATAGCGGCTTTTTCCAGTGTGCAGCGTGCTGCACACGCGCACTGCGCAATTGCGCGCAGTGCGCTGCGCAAGCGCCGCGCCACGCAGCGCGGCGTAGCGCGATCAAAAAAGGCAGGTATTACCCTGCCTTTTTTCGTATAGCAATGCTACAGCCTCAGCCTCACCCCACACCATGGCGTAGCGTGAAGCTGGTGCCAAGAGAGCAAGCCTAGGACGACTCGCCTGGCTTCTTCACCGTGAAGACACGGTTGGTGCGGTGCATGACGCGTGGGCCATTGGCATTAGCGTCCTGAGTTGCACCCTGCTGCTGGTAGCGGTTCTGATAAGTGCCACCAGAGGACTGTGGCTGATAGCCACCTTGCTGGTAGCGGTTCTGATAACCACCCTGCTGGTAGCTGCCGCCACCCTGCTGGTAATTATTTGGCTTGTAGCCACCCTGCTGATAACCGCCTTGGCGATAGCCACCTTGCTGCTGATAGCCGCCCTGTTGGTAACCGCCTTGACGATAACCACCCTGCTGGTAGCCGCCCTGCTGATAACCACCTTGGCGATAGCCACCTTGCTGCTGATAGCCACCCTGTTGGTAGCCACCTTGCTGGTAACCACCTTGGCGATAGCCGCCCTGTTGTTGATAACCACCCTGCTGGTAGCCACCACGATTGTAGTTTGGACGGAAACCGCCTGGGCCACCATTGTTAGGGCCATTGAAGCGGCGCTGACCACCACCTAGACGGCGGTTGTTCTTCTGAGCACGACGCTTAGCAGCGGCAGCTTGACGCTTAGCCTTTTCGACCGAAGCGTCGATCTCAGAGCGAATACGCTCGATCTCCTTACGGGCGTTCTCGCGGTGCTCCTCTTCGATCTCGCTGACAACATTGCCCTCAAGATCTACACGAGGCACGCCTGCAGCCAGCTTCTCGAGGTAAGGAATGGAGTGGCAGTAGTTGTGCAGCATCTTATAACGCTGCTTATTGAAGTAGTTCCACTGGGCATCCATGCCTTGGAGCTTGTCCAGAATATCCTGGGCAATACCGATCTTTAAAGGCACGCGCTGATCGCGATCCACAAAGATCGCCTTAGGGAAGGCCAGAGCAAGGAAGCTTAAGAACTTATCACGCTCTTTCTTCTCACGAGCACGACGTTCTTCAGCGGCACGACGCTCAGCCTGCACACGAGCACGACGCTCGGCACGCTCTTGTGGCGTCAAGACAGGGCGATTTTCTTTCCAAGAAGGCTTCTTGGACTTCTTAGGAGCAGCATCAGCACCCTCAGCGGCACCTTCAGCCGGTGCAGCTGGAGCGGTCTCGTCTGTAGCAGCAGCTTGAGCAGGAGCAGCTTCGCTACCCTCGGCTGGAACTGCAACAAGTTCTGGGGCAGGGGCGGTAACGGCTGCCTCGACAGGCTCAGCACTGGCAGCATCGGCCTTATTGCCAATGTCATCATCAGCAGCACTAGCACTGACAGCGGCATGATTACCAATGTCATCAGCCACTTCTGGGGCGGCACCATCGACCTTATTGCCGATATCGTCATCAGCCTCTGCTGCAACCTCAGCAGTGGCAGCACCACGCTGGGCCTTATCGGCAGCGGCAAGAGCTGCAATCTTAGCTTGTAAGGAAGAAACGGAAGACTCTGTGGCAGGGGCGCTGGTTTCAGCAGCAGTAGCCTCAGCAGCTGCTGCGGCAGCAGCCTCAGCGGCGGCCTTATCAGCCTCAATCTGAGCCTTAGTGCGGCGGGTACGCTTTGGCTTGGCCTCTACTTCACCAGATGCAGCGGCAGCAGCCTCAGCGGCGGCTTTATCAGCCTCAATCTGAGCCTTAGTACGGCGAGTACGCTTTGGC
>DXEV01000038.1 GCA_019114785.1 Candidatus Anaerobiospirillum pullistercoris
GGTGTAGGTAAGACCGAAACGGCCCATGCCTTAGCTGAGCTCATTTACGGTACCGAGCGCAATCTCATTACGATCAATATGAGCGAGTTCCAAGAGGCTCATACTGTCTCTACCTTAAAGGGAGCCCCTCCTGGCTATGTTGGCTATGGCGAGGGTGGCGTGCTGACCGAAGCTGTACGGAGACGGCCTTATTCCGTGGTCTTGCTCGATGAGATCGAAAAAGCCCATCGTGATGTCCATGAGATGTTTTTCCAGATCTTTGATCAGGGCCAGATGGAAGACGGTGCTGGACGTCTCATTAACTTTAAGAACTGCATCATTATCCTGACCACTAACGTGGGTGATGAGGAGATCATGCAGGCATGCAACGCGGCACTTGAGGCCAATGATGAGAGTCAGCTCCCAAGTCCAGAGTCTCTGGCCAAGCGTATCGACGGTGAGCTCAAAAAGATCTTCCCAGCGGCCTTATTGGGACGCTTAAATGTGATCGCTTACTATCCTCTGGGCAAGAAAGCACTGCAAGCCATTGTGCGGCAGAAGCTGCGTAAGGTGGTGGATCGCGTTGAGCAAAACTACCATGCCAGCTTAACTGTGACTGAGGCCTTAGTTGATGAGCTGATCCAGCGCTGTGATAATATCAGTGCAGGAGCCCGTATGATTGATGCACTGATCAACAACGAGCTATTGCCACAACTTAGCTATAAGTTCCTTGAGGTCACGTTGCAAGGGCAGCGCTTAAAAGCGGTAACGGCAGACGCCGCTCAGGGCCAATTTGTCTTTGCCTTTGAGACAGTTCCTCAAGATCAGATTTAGAGGCGCATGCCCTCGGCATGGCCTAGCATGGCCTAACACTGGCCAGCTGGCCAACTAGGCCCTGTGTGACGGTAGCCTCTAAGGAGGACTTAGGATGACTCCAACTGCAACTTTAGCCAATGCCACCGCCACTGGCGACGTGGTAACAGCTGTGGGTATGCCGACACGTTTGTGTAATGGTATTCCTATCGCTTGTCTAGGTGATATGGTTACAGGGCCGGTATGTACTGGTAGTTTGGCCATGTCTACAGCGGTGACGCGTTTAATGGCAGGGCGTCCGGTGGCTAACATTACGACCCAAGTCGTAGGGGTAAATCCGATCACAGGTGTTCCTGTGACCAGTGTGATCGCAGTTAGCCCTAACGTTAATCGCTTGATCTAAGCCCCATGGGGACATAAGGAGTCTGTATGCAAGCTCAAGCTCATCTCGCTGAGCGCAATCACGCCCTAAGGCGCAGCCAGCACTCTTGGCAGAGTGCTCTGCTGTGCTGTAGTGCCCTGATGCTGACTGCTTGCTCTGCCAGTAGCGTGAATTTAGGCGTCTATCTGTCTCCTGAAGTGGCACAGACCTATGGTGAGGTGCCTTCACTGGAGGTGGATGTAGCTGGTGTGACGGCCAAGCAAAAACAGACTCTAGAGCAAATTTCAGTGGAGCAGTACTTTGCACCAAACAGTGCTTTACGGCGCAGCATTCAACCTGTGACGCTGTATTTTTCGCCTTTGCAGCAACGGCCTTACAGTATAGAAAAGAGCTTTGCGGCATGGGATCTCTGGGAACAGCGTGGAGCTGAATATGTCATGGTGCTCTGTAATCTGCCGCTGCTTGCAGACAGCGCGCCGCAAGGAGCTGCTGGCACAGGTGCCTCCGGTGCTGCCAGTGCCGCTGGAGCCAGTGGCAGCGACAGCCGCATGCTCTTTATTGAGATGCACGATGGCTTTATTAAGGACAGCTCTTCTCATGTGGTTGAGATCACCTCAACTGGTGTGATCAAGGTTGCTGATGAGCCCGATGCCGCAGATCAAGGCTTAAGCACAGAGAATACGAGTGGTGAGTCACTGGGCAAAAGCGTAGCGCAACAGGCCAATGAGCAAGCGGCCGCTGCTGCTGCAGCCTCAGCTGCCGCTACGGCATCAGCAACCAATGCTGCTACGTTAAGTATTAAAGCTGAGGCTGAAGTCTTAGTGCAGCATAATGTGGCAGGGGCAAAACCTGCCCTAGGGGACGGAGTTATGGGGGCAGAAGGGCTTGAGATCATCCCACCTGTGCCTACAGGCTCTATGGGAAAAGGGCAATTTGAGCCTATTGTCTTGGAGTAAAGATCATGCGCTTTACACAGCCTGTACATTGGGCCGAGGGCTTATTTTTACAGCCACAGCATCTTCAGCGCTCACAGCAGAATGCGGCACAAGATAGCTTTGCTTTGTTTAGCTTGCACCAGCCATATCCCTATGGGGTGATCGAGCTGGAGCTCAATGAAGACGCGCTTAACGAGCAAAGAGTGGTAATCACCAAACTTAAAGCTGTATTGCGTGATGGCACCTTATTAGATGTGCCTCACAATGCCAGTATTGCGCCTTTACAGCTCTCAGCCGAAGCCTCGCGTAACGAGAGCAATGTCGGTGGTGATAGTGTCATTGAGATCTGCCTGTGTGTGCCCTTACTTTCCAATCAGCAAAGTAATATCAGCGCGCCTCAGTCCCATACAGGCCGTTACGTGCTCAGTACCGAAGAAGTAGGAGACGAGAACACAGGTAGTGGTGGCCAAGAGATCGCCATGGTAGTGAGACGCTATAACGCCTTTTTGTGTGAGCGCTCCTTAGTACCATCTCATGCGATCGCCTTACCTCTTTTGCACCTACAGTGGGCCAGTAATGCCCAAGGTCAGCGCACCCTGCAGCGTGATGGGCATTACATGCCGCCATATCTCACGGTATCTCCGTCTTGTCCGTTATTAAGCTTAAGCCAAGATCTGTTACTGACACTCAGACAGCAACAAAAGCAGTTGCAGCATCAGCTCAGCGAGCGCGCCTTAGAAAGTAAGGTTTTGACCGCCAGCGAAGTGATTGAGCTGCAAGTGCTATCAGCACTGACCGGCTTTGTGGCACGGGCACAATGCTTTTTACAACCACAGCTGCTCAGTCCTTTTGCTTTGTACTTAGAGCTGGTGGAATTGCTCTCGCGGCTCAGTATCTTGCGGCCACAGGTGAGCTTGCAGATCCCGATCTATGATCATGACAACGCCTTGCCTTGTTTTGAGCAGGTATTGCGCTTGATCAGACTGTTCTTGCATGAGGAAAGCGCCGGAGAGTGCCAGATCTTCGATTTTGTGCCCCAAACCCACAATACGCAGATCTTGCAGCTCAATGAAAGTGCACCTTTGGAGAGTCCTGAGATCTATTTGGCGCTGCAAGTGGAGCTTTCCTTGGCCAGTGCCAGCGCAGCAGCGGGCAACAGTGGAGTGTCGGGAGCAGGACTGTCTTTGTTACAAGTGGCCCAAGCTATTGAGTCAGGCGATAACTTCCGTCTCTTAGATCCAGCTTCATATACCGAGCGCATTCGTGGCGTGAAGTTGTCTTATGTGCGCTATCCACCTCAGTATTTGCCACAGAGCAACTTTAACTTGCTGTTCCGTCTCAAGACTGATGAGTCAGTACGGGTGTGGCATTACATCATGGGCGATAAGGCCTTACTGCTTGATTATGCTCCTGAGCTCTGGGGCCCCGTAAAGGCGCAGTTGATAGTGGTCACTAAGGCCTCTTAAGAGCTCTTAATTTACAGGCAGGTGAAGGTAGGAGAAGACAGCAAGGAGGAGCGTAGGCTATGGACAGCACCAGTGCAAACAGCGTTGAGGTTACAGGTGACTTCACGGTCTTGTTACAGCCGTTACTGAGCAAGCTCTGTGAGTTCTATGCCTTTAAGCAGGTGGGGCAAGAAGTGCCTTATGAGCTCCTCTACGGTGAGCTCAAAAGCGAACTGAATGCTCTCTCTTTACGCTGTAGTGCCTCTCCGCTCTTGCAGCAGCGCTATGCGCAGGTGGAGCAAGTGGTGATCTTCTTTATCGATTACACCGTTAAAGAAGGCCAGTTTAGCTACTCGGCGCAGTACGAGGAAATGGCGCGTGCTTTTCATGAGTTTTCGGGCGATGAGAAGTTTTTCGATCTATTAGAAGAAACTCTTAAGCAAGGCACAGATCTCGAAATGCTGCGTCTGTTTTACCTGCTCTTAGGCTTAGGCTTTGATGGGATCTTCAAACGGGAGCGGCCTTATGTGCATGAGCTGATGCACCAGATCAAAGAGCGTCTACCTCCGACCTTTGCGGTGCAAACCCAAGAGCTCTGCCCCGAGAACAGTGATGATACCGAAGCCCAAGAGCAGCCTAAGTGGTATCAATTTAACCTAAAGAAAATGGTGTTCTTGCTCATTGCGATCACGATCCTCGCGTGGGCATTTAACTTTTCGGCTTTTTACCATGCCGTTAGCCCTTTTCTTGAGGCAGTGGATACGGCGGCCCAAAGCTCCAATCCATATCGCAGTTAGCCAGCAGCCAGAACAGACCCAAGTTCATATCAGGAGTCACAAATGAGCAACGAAGAGAGCCTCTTGGCCACTATCAGTGCATGGCCGTGGTATGTGTCCTTATTAGCCTTGATCTTGGGTGTGGTCTTAGTCATCGTGGTGCTCTTTGTCATCTTAAGAGTTAGCATGGGACTGTGGGGGCGCTATCGCAAGCAACGTGAAGTGCGCTCGCTGCATCAGGATCTCATGATCTGGACACGGCTTTCGGCCTTAGTGCGTGGTGGTAAGGATGCAGAGCAGGCCAAAAGCGAGCTCAGTGTCAGACTACAGTTGATCAATCGCTGTTTTGCCGATGGCTTAAAGCACGTGAGGCAACACCGTCATTTAGGCAAACAGCAGCCGTGGATCCTCTTGGTGGGTGAACCACAAGCGGGTAAGACTCTCTTAATCCAAAACAGCGCCTTAGATTGGCGCTATATGCGCACCTCAAATACCACCAGTGCGCAAAATACAGCAAGTGAGCTGCCCTTACAGATCGTGGTGGGCCCTGAGGCTGTACTGCTCGAAGTAAAAGGTAAGATCTTTTTTGATGCTTGGGCCGAGGGCTCAGGAGCTGAATTTGCTCATGTGATCAAGCTGTTACGAAACAATCATCGGGGACGCAGCTTACCTTTGCATGGGGTCGTGCTCTGTATTCCTGCTGATGCCTTATTGGCAGATCATGCAGAGATCTCCCAGCGTAAAGCAGCTTTGATTGCCGACGAGCTCTTGCGCGTCACTGAGCAGCTTAAGATGTACTTACCAGTGACAGTGATGATCACCAAGCTAGATGAGGTGCTGGGCTTTAGAGAATATGCCGCTGCCATGGGAGAAAAGATGTCCTCCCAAGCTTTAGGCTTTAGTCTTAACGCCCACGAGGCTTACTCGGTAGCACGTTTACATCAGTTTTTTGCGCAGACCTGCCAGCGCCTGCAAGAGGGTGCTTTAGAGCTAATGCTCAGCCCTGAGGTCTTAGCGCTCAATACCCAAGGACGCTCGCGTCTGGATAAGACTGCTCTGATCTATCTTTTTGCCCAGAATTTTGCCAAGTTAGAAGAGCAGCTGGCCTTATACCTCAATACGCTTTTTGGTACAGACGCTACCAGCAAGCATCATTACGTGATGCTCAAAGGCGTGTATTTTTCGTCGGCTCAAGACCAAGGCATATGCTTTAACGCTGCTTTTGCCTCTTACAGCCATAAATCCATTGATGATGCCCTGTACTTTGACCCAAGTGTTAATGTTAGACACAGCGCCACGCCCGCTGATACATCTGCTGCGGCTGATGTAACTGGGGAGAGTGCGGTACAAGGCAGCACAGGGGCTGCACCAAGAGCAATCCCTTATTTCATCAAGGATGCACTGTTGCGCTGTTTTGCACCACAGGTGGTGAACACAGCTCATTACAATCGCGCGGGAAGATACTATCACCAGATCCCATGGATGCTCGGTGCCAGCGTCTGTACGGCTTTAAGCTTAGTGGCCATTTATGGCGCGCTGTGGCAAGCTCCACGTCTCTCGCGAGCCTTACAAGATGATGTGCTCTATTATCAGAGCTTAGCGCAGCTTTTAGAGCAAAAAGAGATCGATCATGCTGTGCTTTTTGGCTTAAATAGCCACTCACTGCCTCAAACCTATTTTGAGCATACCATGCCGGATCTCAGCTCGTGGACACGGCTTAACTTCTTTGCTCAAGCCCAGCTGCGTCTGCAAATGAATGAGAGCCTACCTTGGCAGTTTTACCCATGGTCTTACATCTTCTTTAAGGGCACCAACACCGCACTGCCACAGCGTTATTTCATCTACAACCAAGTACAGACACTAATGGCCTATCTCCCGCTGGTGCATACGGTCGAACTGTACCTTAACCGCCATGACAATGAGCCATTTTCACTGGAAAAGCGCAATGCACTGTTTGCCTTACTGGAGATCGCCTCTTTCCATGAGCTCAATGAAGAGGCCATCAATAACCAAGCCTATAACGCCTCTATTATGGCTTCGTTTTTGGACTATCTCTATCCACAGCTTGGAGCCAATCTAAAGCGCGAGTTGAGCTATTTCCTCCCTGAATACGATTACCATGCGCATGCCACTAATGACACCATTGTGCTCAATGTGTTCTACCAGCAGCAGTGTGAGCGCAGTGTGGCTGACTTCATTGAGCAATGGCAGCAGCTGCGCAATTATCCTGAGAGCCAGTATCAGCAGCTCAAACAACAGATCCAGTGTTTTGCGGACTTAGAGCAAAGTCGTCAAGAGCTCTTGGCTCTGAGCGCAGAACAGCAGCAATTACAGACAGTACCTGATCTGGTGTCCTTTAACGGTAAAGTACGTGCTTTACGCCAGCAATTACTGAGCTCGTATGAGCAGATCCAAGACCTTTTGCCGCAATTGGTGCACCGAGCCCAGCAACAGCAACAACAAGCTGTGGCTGTTAAAGCAGCTGTCAGCGCCGCTGCATCAGCAGCGTCAGCTGTAACGGCTGTCACAACGTCAGCCTCTGACCAGACCGAACAAGAGGCCCATAGCAATAGTGCTGCTATAGTAATGGCAGTGGAAAAGCAGCTGCAACAGGCTTATGAGCAACAGCAGTCCCAACTGCAGCAGGATTTCACCACCTTACAGCCGCTGCGTGCAGCCCTGCAACAAAGTCGTTTGGCTCATTCGGCACACAACAGCATGGTTGAGGCCGCCGCTGTTTTAGACAGCCAGACGCAAACGATTTCGCCTCATGATCATGCTTTAAGCGCTGATCTGCCTTATGCCGCCCAAAATCAGGCAGACAATGCAGCCGATCTGCAAAACCTCCAAAAAGAGATCAGCACAGAGCTGGAGCACGATTACTTGCAAGCCAATGCTATGCTGCATCAAGTGCTGACTGGTCCTCTATTAAGCAGTGTAGAAACTAATACGTCATCAGCGGTTCCAGCACATTCAAGCCTAAAAGTAGGTAGTGCTAATAAAGCTGCTTCGGCTGTTAAGTCTGTTACAGCTCTGGCTTCAATGTCCTCAATGGCTACTGGCCAAGAGTCAGCAGACAGAGGCTGGCTGTTTGAGTATGAAGTCTTAGCGCAGTTAAGTGAGAGCCTTGTATTGCCTGAAATTGCTGGTGATTTCCCTGACGTGGACAGTGCAGTGCAGGCGGTGCGGGCCTTAGACCAAGTTTATGCCCAGCAATTACAGGATCTACAGGGAATGCTGGATCAATACGCTGAGACCCAAATAGTACAAAACACTAAGGACTTATGGCCACAGCTGTTAGCCCTGCAACAACAAGAGGCTCAGATCGCCCTCTATCAAGAGATCCTTGCGTTCTATCCTTACTCCACCAAGGCCCAGACTCAGCTTGCAGATCTGTCCTTAGCTATTGGTCGTTTTCCATTGCAGAGTGTGATGAGTGAGCACCAATTGGATAGTGACTATCTCAACCTGTTAGGGCATGTCAGTTTACGCGCTGAGTTTAACCCTCAAGGCTTTACTGCCCTCGTAGAGCCAGTGCTCTTTTTACAGCAGAAATCTCAACTGGCTAATTTAGGCCAAGGCCAAAGCCAGCAGGGGGCACTAAGCCCACAACAGGGCCAAAGTGCTCTTGCTGGTACTCAGACCAGTACTGACAGTGCTAACAGTGCTCAGACCGGAAACCGGCCTTTTAACTTTAGTCAGAACTTTTTGCAGCAGAATCAGCAGCTACAAAGCCTGTGGCAAGCGCTTCAGCTGTATGCCAAATCCTATCTCAACTACTGGGCACACCTTGCAGACAGCGTGGAGTTTAGTGCGCAGTCGTACTATGAGTTTCACCTTGCCAGCCAGCAGTTTAAAGCCTATGAGCTCAATGCTCAGCTACAAAAGCTCTACGAGCTCAGTGTGCAGAGTTTAGCGCAGATCCCATCGGAGCTGTTGAGCACCAAGGAAGCTCAGCAACGAAGCCAAGCTCAGGCTTTATTAGAGCAGCGTTTACAGTGCTTCTCGCTGGACTTTAACGAAAAATGCGCCAGTACCATTAACGCTTGGTCGATGCTGCCATATTCAGCGCTACAAGCCACCAAGCAGGTGAATGCTTTACTGGCAGCGGGCCAAAGTGAGCGCTTGTTTGCGGTCTCAGATCCTAAGTCCGAGTCCTATCTGCCATGGTGGGATCGTTTTACCCGTTTAGGCCGTAGCCTCTTACAGCACAATGTGCATGAAGAAAGCGATCTCACTATCAATGCTCTGCTCACCAAGCTCAATGCTTTTCCACTGGCCGGAGATGGTGATCAGGAGACAGCTCTGAGCAGAGCTGAACTTAAGAGCCTCTATCAGCAATTTAGGCTTTTAGGCTTAGAGCAAGTGGTGCAGGACACAGATCAAGCCTCGGCTTTAGCTCAAGCTGAAAGTGCGGCCTCTACTGCGGCCAAACAGGCTTTAGCTGCCTTAGGAGGTATGGGGACAGAAAATGAGGACAATGGAGCCGAGCTCTTACAGCATATTGAGCCAATGGCTTTAAATAGCCAAAAGCTTAAGGCCTTAGGGCAGATCGGCTCTCTGTTGCACACCTTAGTGGCTGAACCACAACCAAAGATGCAGCTTTTGTTACTCGGCAGAGCTGAGCAACAAGAGCTCAAGCAGCGCTTAGGCTTACAACTGCCTTTAGCTTTACTGCGCTATCGCTATGTGTCCTTAGAGCAACAGCAAAGTATTAGCACCAGTGAGCGTGTGAGCTCTGCTCAAGGTAGCGGATTAGCATCACAGTTTGGCGGTAATAGCGGAGAGGGAAGTGATCATGCTCAAATCCTCTGGACAACCGGCTTAGATAGCAGTGATTTTGCTCTGCACTTCTACCGCTACTCAAATCAAGAGCAACCAACCATTACGCTGAGCTTTAGTGAGACCTATCCTTTGCTGGGTCTGTATACCCGTGGCGACGGCTTCTTTGACGAGAGCAAGGGCAGCTACTATGTGCCGCTGTATGTGCAGGATCCACAGTTAGGCACCAGCATTTACTTTATTGGCTTAAAGAGCGTCAAAGCCAGCGGCAGTAAAGCAGGGGAACAAGGTACACCGGCTTTACCGCCTCCAGAGCAATGGCCACAGCACATAACCTTTGACATGTTTTTGTAAGGTCAGCTGTTATGTGGCCGTAAGGTCATCTGCATTGTCATACTACAGGGAGAGGTTCTGTCTTCTTAGGTGCTGGTGCACTTGGTTGCTCTGGCTGGCCTTGAGAGGCCTGTGCAGAGGTCTGCTTAGGCGCTGGTGCGCTTGATTGCTCTGGTTGGCCATGGGTGGTCTGCGCAGAGGACTGCTTAGGTGCTGGTGCACTTGATTGCTCTGGCTGGCCTTGAGGGGCCTGTGCAGAGGTCTGCTTAGGTGCAGGAGCACTTGGTTGCTCTGACTGGCCTTGAGGGGCCTGTACAGAGGACTGCTTAGGCGCTGGTGCGCTTGACTGCTCAGGTTGGCTTTGAGAGCTCTGCGTTGACGACTGCTTGGATGCTGATGCGCTTGGATTTTTAGGCTGCTCTGTAGTGGTAGTCGTGGTAGTGGTAGTAGTTGTTGTCGACTCTGTTGTCGTTGTAGTTGTTGGTTGTTGCTCATCGAAATCATCATCGCCTATGTCAGAATCAACGTCAGAATCAACGTCCGTTGCGGCTAATGGGCTACTAGAGGTTTCGTCAGAAACGATGAGTGTAGAGCGATTTTCGGCTTCTTCTCTGATATCCGCACCAACTAGAGCAAGTGATGCAACCTTTTTTGTTATTAGGAGAGCGAACGCCGAGATCATCGAAGTCACTAAGGTCGTCGTCTTCATGAGCAAGAAGATCGCGCGCAGCGCATCACGCACGGTAAAGTGCGGCAGAATATGTTTGTCTAAAACCGTGGCGAAGCAACCGTACATAACTCCCTGCACAGCACTAGTAAGTACCTCAATGGCACCCACAACAGTCTCAATAACTAAGAGAATCATTGAGCGTCGAGCAGAGGCGGAAGTTTCGCTGCGCTCTTTGTAGATATCGTACTGCGCCTTTATGAAATTAGCGGCATTAAAGATCTCTGGCATGATAAAGGAAGAGGCACGAGAAGCGTTTAAGTTTTCTTGATCGTCCGTCAAAAAGGAGATCAAATTAGCCAGCTCAGTAATGACATTGGTTGCAAAGTTGCTGACGTTGAGAATCGTATTTACTAGGCCAGTAGTACTTTGCGAGACGGTGATACCGTTAAGGCTCAGAGAGCCATTAGAGAGATTTACCGCTGCACCAAAGGCATCAGATACAGAGGCACTGAAATAAGAAGAAATGGCTACTTTTAAGCCGCCGATGGTGACACCATTAATAGAGTCGATATAGAGCAGGGCATCAAGCGCACCAGCTGAATTAGTCCATTTCTGGGAATCAAGGGTAATACCGTTTTGCGTGAGGCAGATAGCATTACCGCCTACACAAATTTGGACGGCAGTATCAGCACTGATAGTAATGTTAGGGGCATGCAAATTGAGATCGTTGGTGGCCGTAAGGGCAAGTGATTGGCCATTTACCTTCACTGTACCATTAGCAGCGCTGAGCAGAATATCGCCTTGTTCTGCGATCAAACTGGCGCGGATCTGTCGCAAGGCAGACAAGAGCTCATTGTCTGTTTCCTCAATACTGAGACCTAATAGCTGACAGGTAGTTGAAAGCAGATCCTCGATCTGCTGGTAAAAAGCAGTGATCTTTGTCTCTAGCTCTTGCTGCTGGCTATCTTGTGATTCACTGCTGGTATTCAGATTACGTAGCAGCGTAAGACGGGTACTCTGAATATCTTTGGCTTTAGCTTTGAGCGCAGCTTGGTAAGTGGACTGATAGGTGAGCCAGATATCCTGCAGATTGTATTTGGCGCTCAGAGCTTTCCATACTGGGTCTAAGTTCTCGTAATAGCACAGATAGGCCACACCATCGACCGCTGAATCAAAGTAATCGAAGCTGAGACGTGAGCGATTAGTGGTGTCTTTAGACTCAGTGGTAGTGTCATCTTGAGTGTCTTGTTCTGGGGAGTTGGTTGAGTCCTGCTTGGTGACAACAGGGGTCGTGAACTCCGGAGCCGTTGAGGAATGCTCTAAGCTTAAAGAGGTGAGCTCTTGTTTAGCTCTTTGCCGATCAAACCAAAGGTCGTTATGCCACATGCTGTGAGAGGCAGTACTGTTTTGATCGAAGCCTAAAAAGAAGAAGCCTTGGGCATTTTGCAGCAATAACACTCGATCACCCATGTGCGGGTACTGACTAATACCGCCATAAGTACTGAGATGGGCTTGCTGATAGTTAAAGACGATTGGCTCTGAGCTGTTTTTGATTAAGGCATAGAACAAAGAGGGGCGGGCGCTGCGATCAAGATTCGAGGATGAGGCATCAGCTGCAGCGGCAGCTGCTTCAGCAACATCAACTGTACCTACATAAGCGATCTGACCATTCGCGTCGCAGACTGTAGCAGTGAAGATCTGGCAAGGAGCGTTGCTACTACCCTGTAGCAAGTTTGAGTAATCAGACTTTGCGAGATCGAGGGCATAAGTGTCATGCTCCCAGACTTTCAGCTGCATCTGCACTTCGATCTTGCGCTGGCGTGGGCTGGCATGGGTACTGCTGCTTTGAGAAGCAGTACCTGTAGCCAAAGAAGCCAAAGGCTGATTTAAGTCAGAAATCAAGGCCTGTGGTAGCGAGAGATTGTCTGGCAGCGGAGCAATAGCTTGGGTCTGGGTTTGAGTGATGGTGAGCTCTAAGTCATCATCGCCTAAGCCAGTGAGCGTGAGACGATTGCCCGCTTGTAAGGCTAAATCATTGGCTGAGGCATAAATTGCCTGCTGTTGTAGCTCAAGGAAGTGCTCTAAACATGTCTCGACGTGCTCAGTGTAGGGTTTTGTCAGCTTAAATTGCACGTCATCCACCACGACCCTGCTCATGAGGGGATGCAGAGTAGGGAAAGCCTTGAGCAGTTCTTGGACACTGCTATAGTTACGAGTTACTGGATCCTCGTTATAGCCGCTGGCAAAATCAGAAATGGTAAAACAGTCTGTTTGCGGTGTCAGGCTACCTTTATTCTTTTGCGTAGCAATGATTTGCTCTGTAGTACTGGAAAAGAGCTTTTTGTCCTGATCAAAGGTGGCTCCATAGCTGAGATATAGCTGAGGTAAAAACGATTGGCCGTCATACACAAAGCTGAGGTTTAAGCCATGAAGTAGTAAGAGGCGTTGCACAAAGAGGGCATCACTTTCGCCGTTTTGTACCCAGATCTGCTTCTTTTGCTTTAAAGGATCGGGCATTTTCTCTGGTTCAAGAATGGTGTAGTGATCTGGCAAGTACTGATCAAAGAAAGATGATAGAACCTCGAGCACGGAGTTATTGGTAAACGAGCGCAGTTGGTGGTGATCGCTCATTGCCTGTAGCGGTGAAGAGAGCAGCAGCTCATAGTGATAGAGCGTCTTCTTTTGCCCTTGCTCTTGGAGGGTGGCCGTCTGACCTAAGAACTTAACCGCACGGATCTGACCACTAAAGAAGCGATAGGAGCGCTCTGCGCCTAACACCACTGACACAGCATCAGCGATCGTATCAGCGCCCGCCCCTGTTACCGCTGCTGATTCTGGGCACTGGCTCAGCTTTAACCGCGCATTTTTGCCATGCAAAAGCTTACGCAGAGCACTAGGAGACAGAAACTTAGGAGCAAGTAACTGAATAGTACTACTGGCAAAGAGATCTAAGCCCTCATTTAAAGTGACCTTAAGGACATACAGTGGAGAGCCCAGCCCTTGCTCAGAGGTGATGTCATTATCCTCAAAGGTAAGCTCTAATTTTTCGCAATTAGCCATAAAAACACCTTATGTTGAGGGCCAAAGGCCTAGAGGATGAAGAGAATAGTCATAGCCTCCGCTATGACCATAACCGCAGCTGCTACCCTGTGATAGAGCCATACAGGCTAATAGCTGTCGGATGAATCGTCCTTGATGCCGAATTGTTCTTTACCGCGCTCACGGGCGGAGCTATCGATCTCACCTAAGAGCTGAATAAAGTCCATGTCTGCCATGGCAATAGCACGCTTAAGCAAGAAAGGCACAGGTGAGGTTGGCTCTTTGAGCTTAAAGTAAGCACTGCATTTTTCAATCAAAGCCAAGGCATCTTTACGGTTGGTGATTACCACATCATTCACGGAAAATGGACGGTTTGCAGGTGTACTAACACCAGTATTGGCGCTTGTAGCGTTAACTTGTGAGGCACTGGTTGGGACGGGAGTAGGGGCACTTGCTCCTTGCTCAAGAGCCACGCCTTCGGTACTGTTATCAGCGCCCGCCCCAGCCGCGATCCCCATAGCAGCACTGATCTCCTGACAGAAGTGCAGCCACACGCTCAGGATCTTATGCAGACGCTCAAAGTGGATGTAACCCGTATCCTGTAAGTGCTCGTTAATGCTCTGCTCTAGCTGCTCTAACTGGCTTAAGGCTGTCTGTACCTCTGTATTCATGGTATTGAGTACATCTGGGCCAGCGGCTTGTACTTGAGCAGTTAGTAGGGCCAGATCGATATCGTCTTTGTTATCGATAGTGCCCTTAGCCTGTAAGAGATCTCTTACGGTATAAGGGATCCCTGTACCGAGTTTGAGTTGCCCCAGATGGGCCAGAAAGTTGATCGGGTCGTTAACAGTGTTTTGTGGCGACAGGGTGGAGAGGATGTTTAAGCGCTCAGTTGGATCTAAATCATCGTCAGGATCCAGCTGCGGATAAGCCTCTGTCCAAAGCTCTTGGCTCAAAAAGTTGAGTAGAGATAGACCGTGATTGAAGCCGCTTAGGCCTTGGTTAACGGTTAAGGCAATGGTGTAGAAGACGGCTACCTTAAAGTCACGAGTTTGCTCCCAGAGGGTGGCACAGTGCTTTTGCAGTGCTTTGAAATCACCACTCAAAGGGGCACTAGAGCTATCGTCCTCAATAGCTCCTCCATCGTGGGCACTGGACTCATCTTCAAGGGCGAGATAGAGTGGATCATACTCGAGATTGACGCCAGCAGGGGACTCAGAGCTAATTAAGCTTAATTCAGAATTGAGCTCACTCATGCTTACATGTCCTTTTTGTTCTAAGGAAACGAGGGAAAGGCCTATTACCCACGAAAACGCGCATTAGGCGGGGTTGGCGTTTTAGTATCACCTGAGGTTGATGCCGATGACGATGTTGATGCGGATTTAGTAGCTAAATCCTTGGCCAGTTGTTGCTCTTGAACTTGGAGTTGCGAGCGCATGCGCTGCATTTCTTGGTAAAGCTGCTGTTCAGCTGCATCAGAGGCATTGCTAGAGCCTTTGTATTGCGCTGATGCTGGGGCGGGTGCTGTAGTCCGTGCATCCGTATGAGGCACATTCGTGGTGGTCGTATTGGTACTAGCAGGTGAGTCCCAAGGGCTTGCGGTATTGGTTCTGCCCATGCCCTTCATAGCACTGACCTGTTGGTGTAAACGCTGCAGATCAGAGAGTAACTCAGACTGTATGCCTACTTTTGTCTGCTGAGAGCTGGATGTAGCCGAGTTACCTTGAGCATTGCCTTGAGCGCCAACTTGAGCAAAAGCGTTGCCTTGGGCTTCTGTGAAGTCTGTAGTGTTAGCAGCATGCTCCTTGACCGCATTGGAAGCATCCGCTTGCACGGTACCTATTGGGTCACCTATACCCAGCGTATCCATGATCTGCTTGGTACGCTCTTCGTGTAGGCTGGTACCAGCTGCCACATAAGGTGACCAATTGCTCTTGCCTAAAAGGCACTCATAGCCAAAGTTGTAATAACGCTGGAAGCGCTGGGCAAAGTTAAAGATACCACCTTGTTGCAGCGCGCAGCTTAAGAGCAAGCAGTTTAAGCCATTGCTCATCAGACCAATTGGAGTAGGGATCACTTGTTTGCCTTGGGGCATGAGATCGCCGTAGCTCCAAAAAGCTACAAGGCTTAATAGACCCTCGTTCTTATCTGGGATTTTGTTCCCCAGATCTAATAGCCTCTGCGCATTAACCTCATCAGGTGCGGCGATATAAGCAAAGACGGCATCGAGACAAGAGAGGCGATCCTTATTCTGCTGCTCGGTATCGATTGCTGGTAGGGCTGACTTAACTAAGGCCACTGTTTCCTGCCGAATTTTCTCGACCTTTTCCTCGATAGCCTTAGTTTCAGCGAAGATCTGACTGTTGGGATCGATATTGGCACTCATGCCTGTACGCTTTTCTTGCTCTTGGATCTGTACAGCCTTATCCACTAAGGAATTGAGTAGCTCCATAGGTTCCATGCCATGAACCTTCTTAAAGTAGGCGTTTTGTTCAGCAAGGGCTTGATCAGCAAAGTCGAAGAGTTGGGCGGGAATGATCTGGCGTAGTTGCTGTTCGATGTCCTTAAGACGAGCTTGGGCAGCGTTAAGCTGATCCATGATCTTAGGATCAATAGGGCTCTCTTGAGCCGCTTGCTTCTGCATTTCCTGCACAAAAGGCGGGAGCTCAAACGGACGAGGTTTAGCTACATCACTGAGATCTTTAACCGGAGCTGGTTTTTGTAGAATTTCCGTGAGTACATCCACGACGCACATATAGCCCCACCATACAGCGATACGGTGGTGTAGGTTATACGCAAGAAAAGTGCAGGCGTCTTTGTACTGCTCGTGCTGACTCAGGTAAGCTAAGTAATCGATACTAAGGGGGTATTGCTTAGCAAGAGATTGTTGGGAGGTAGTCAGCTTAAGCTGCTCTTTGGCTACAACTTCGTCCACATAAGGGTGTAGCTGTAAGAGTGCATGTTGGTTACGCCAGCTCAAATCATCGGCCATAGGGATGTTCTCCTTAATTCCTGCTGCCGTGTTGTTTGTTTGATTCGTGTCCATAGAGCACCCCAAAGGCCTCTCAGGTAGTGGGTAAGAGAATTGGTTCTACCATGTGGTTAAGTCCCCACCATGTGGTGGAGGCAGCTATAACGTGCTGCAGTGCATCACACTCGCTGCTTAAGCTTCACAAGACATAACGCTAAGAGATAGAGAGCAACGAAACTTTAGTTGAGTTTGAGTCCTTGTGTAGAGGCTTCGGTAGCTCCAGCTTCAGAGCTCACCGCATTAGCTGACGCATTTGTGGCTTGGGCATCGCTATTAACGGCATTAACAGAGGTATCGCTTGCTTGTACCTCTTCATTAGCCGCTGTGGTGTTTTGCTGGGCTAGAGCTTGCTCACTGCGATTTCCACTGGTATCTTTCTCCGCAAGATTGGAGATGGTTGTAGTGGGCTCGGTGGTTTCACTGCCTGTTAAGGATTGTTTTTTGCGCGAAGCCACAACTAGTGATTTCACTCCATTGGCGATTGCATATGTGGCCAAAGCAAAACAAGATTGCTTCACTATGCTCTCACTTGCAGAGATAATAGCGTTTTTTTGCTCAGGTGTTAGCACCATAGCCCCTCCCAAAGGTAATGCCAACAATAAGACTGTTACCGTTCCCGCTTGTAGTATAGACTAAAATACGCCTGTCTTTGGAGCCAGAGCTTGTGTTTTGAGATCTGAGATCAAGATTTTTGGCCATTAAGGCTTGATAGGTAGCGGCCAAAATCAACGCTGTTACGCACAAGGACTATCGCACCGCAAGTGTCACCTGCCTGCAAAAGGAGCTGCCACGCATTACGCGAGTAGCTTCGTTTTTGGCCTTTAAGGCATTTGCGGCCTTTGAGAAAGAGAGGCGGGCGCTGGCAAGGTTGCACGTCAACTATAAGCCAGTGGATCCATATGCAGGCTGAACTATCAGCGGCTTAAGCCTAACAAGCTTGTGGCATCGCTACCTGCACGGCGTATTTATCCACAGGCTCAGTAGCCTCTAAAACTATGGCAGCGATGTCTTTGCAATGGCGTTGCTCATAAGCACAAAAGGCAAAGCTCCACACCAGAAAGCCTTGCCTTTTGGTCAGCGGCTAAGAGCAGCTCCTAAGCTACGCAAGTCGTTCATGAGCTGTAATGCCTTATCAATCCAGCGATAACAGATGCACATTAACCGACCTTAGCTGCCACAGCATTAGAGCTTATTTGGACTTACTGGCGCTGCGAATATCGTAGTCCTTACAGCTGTCCTTAAGCTCCTCAATCTGCTTACTCATGCTCTGAGAAATCGACTTAATCGATTTCTGCGCATCCAAGAGATCTTGGGAGGTAAGCTCATAGTTACCATCCGAAGATTGTAAGCTGCGCACAAAAGCGGCTTCAATGGCTGTTTTCACAACGGTCTCGAGATCGGCACCAGAGTAGCCTTCGGTCTTTTCTACCAACTCGTTGGTGTTGATCTTAAAATTCCACTTCTTACGCTTTTTCAGGTGAATTTTGATGATCTGCTGGCGCTCATCTGCATTAGGCAGATCAACGAAAAAGATCTCGTCAAAACGCCCTTTGCGCATAAACTCTGGTGGCAGCATCTTAATGTTATTGGCTGTAGCCACAATAAAGACGCTGGATTCTTTTTCCTGCATCCAAGTAAGAAATTGACCAAATAAGCGTGTGGTTACTTCATGACTGCCACCAGAGCCTACACCAGCAAAAGCCTTTTCCAGCTCATCAATCCACAGCACACAAGGACTAATGGCCTCGGCTAATGCTAAGGCTTTGCGCATATTCTGCTCGGATTCGCCCACATATTTGCCCAGTAAACGACCTACATCTAAGCGGGTGAGCGGTAAGCCAAACTTATTGGCAGTGGCTTTAGCACACAAGCTCTTACCACAACCTGGCATGCCAAAGATCAGAATGCCTTTAGGGGCATCAACACCAAAGCGAATAGCTTTGTCGAAGTTCTTGTAGATCTTCTCCTTAACATTGAGCCATTCTTTTAGGTTCTCTAAGCCGCCAATGTCATCCATGGTCTCACTAAAATTCATGAGCTCAAGGAAGCCAGATTTGCGGATCACCTGTGCTTTTTCTTGCAGGATCAGCACTTGATCATGTAACGAGATCTCACCACCGTTGTGATACGCCAAATTAAGGATCTGACGAATCTGGTAGGCGTTAAGGCCTTTAAAGGAACGAGAGAGAACCTGAGAAGTATCTTCATCGATGGTTATGCCCATAGCCTTGGCGTAATTGTCGATGATCTTGCTGATCTCGTGGTATTCAGGGATCGGCATATCCAGCAATGTGATGTACTCCTCTATGGCTGGAGGTAATACCATCACTGGTGACACCATCAGTACGATGACCTGATAGTGGTCGATAAAACGCGAAGAATCTGCTATTCCCTTAAGACAAGCAGAGATAGCCCCAGATTGGGGATGTTGTGGCTGTAGTAAGTCATGGCAATCTTGCAGCACCAGCACAAGTACCTGTTCTGGATCTGAGAGTTTTACCTCATCTGCTGCAATACCCTCCGCCCGAGTGTACGCAAAATTAAGCTCCTGTTCGTGGCTTTCTTGCAAGAAGTGCAAAAGATCAGGTGCGGCGTTATTGGCACTAGCAGTGGCAGGGTAGATGAGTGGATTTTTGAGCTCAAAAGCACCAAAGGCTGGATTAAAGACTTTGACCTTAAAGGTATTGCCAGAAGATAGCTGCTGCATTCGCTCAATGATCTGAGCTACAACAGAGAGATCAAAGCTCTGTAGATAGAAGAGCGAGCGATGTGCTTCTTGATAGTTATTAAGCAGAGTGGCTAATTCTGTTCTCATGATAGAGCCCGTATTCTTGTGGAAAGCTAAACAAACACATTTGCCTTATTCAGTATTTCGCTATAAGCAGTAAAATTTCGCTACAAATATAGAAATACTGGTATATCTTTTAATCAAGGCAACCAAGCGGTTAGTTTAGTGCCACGTAATACAAATAGCGTCCACTACCATAATCAAGTTTAGCCTGTAATCCTTTTAGAACATCAAAGCTGACTCCGTATTCCTTAACCCTTCTTTCAGAAGCATTATCTGAATCTGGGCGAATATTACATTTATTATAATCTCTATAAATAAAACATGTAATCAGCTTGGAATCTGGCTCAAAAGTTTTCCACTCATCAGATAGAGAAGCACAACGTACATAAGGGCCAATTAGTTGTTCAAGCTCTTCACGAGATTGATAAAACAATTTCTCAAATTGATCTAAATAACTACCATTAACATATTTAAGACCAGCAGAAAACTTACTATTAGACTCTTGTCTGAAGGATGTTTTATATGGTTGTCCTTTAAAATCAAAATCTAGAAACAATGGACGTAGCTTTTTGTCAGCGATCATACACAATAAAGCTAATGGGGCTTTATTTTGCAATGTCACAAAAAGTTTGTTAAAATCCAAGCTAGCTATCACAAAATGTGTTTTGCTTAGTTCATAGACATTATTACGAACTGTGCTTAAATCCTTTGGATGATCAATAATATTTTTCACGACCTCTTGATAACGCTTGCAACTATCTTTAACCACCTGACCAACGTCAGAAAGATGTGTAATCTGCTGCTCAATAAAGGCCTTGTTCTGAGCCATCATCTCAATATCGGTCAACAGCTGGTTTAAGTCAGCCTCTGGCATATCGATCTCAAAGATCTTAGCCAGTTCGTTAACCTTACCCCTAACCTGTAAATCGGTGTTAGCTTGCAGCTTCTTCACCTGATCCAACTCGTAATCATAGCCACGACACTCCAACCAGCGGGTAAGCAGATTGTTGTGCTCTAAAGCATAGAGGAGGCCTTGCGGATCAAAGTTATCACGCAGCTCTTCAAGAGAGCTCACATAGGTGACAGGGTATTTGCCGTTTGGATCCGGCTTTTGCATTGGAAGACTGAATTTAATTGTTTTCATACTAAACTAATTCCGAAATACTATAATTATGGACTGTTATAAATTAACAAACAACTTAAAATTGCGACTTTATAAG
>DXEV01000039.1 GCA_019114785.1 Candidatus Anaerobiospirillum pullistercoris
GCATAGCATGCACAGAGCTATGCCCACATTTTAATCTTAGCTACGCACGGGATGGTCTGAAGCTCCTTTAGGCCAACATAGTCTCATGTGCCGTCAGAAATTTTTTACAAATACTGTTGACACCCATCGAATCTCACGTTATGGTGTAATAGAGCGCACCAGCGGCAACATTGTTCCTGCAGAAGACTACCCTCAGGTAATTGAGCAAAATATCCGTGCATTAGCAGAAGACTTTAAAGGTCGAGATGTCTACGTTTTTGGCCAATCTGAGTTACAAGCAATAGTTGCAGGACAAAGTGGTCGTGCCTGCTTTTTCTTACGTCTGCTTAATAACCCACTAAGTAAGCTCATAACCTCCACCGTATTCTGCCAACATAACACCACAGATCAGATTCACCTTGAGCTCAATGAGCTTATTTCTTCGACCATAAAAGACATGCAACAAAGCAATGCTATGGCTGATACCAGTGGTAAGGGCTCCATCACTTACCTCAATAATGCTAACGTATTCTGCAAGCAAAATCGTTGTCAACGCACCTTACCAACTGAGCCACACATACCAGTACTCTACGACAGAGAGCATTACTCTTGGGCAGGATCTGTGGCTATTAATAGCTGGCTACTAAAGACCATCGGGGTGGAACAAGGCAAGGTGCGTACAGAGTTTACTACTCCACCACAGATACCTTAGAACCAGCAGCGCCAGCCACTAAATTTCGAGTTTGTTATAATTGCGCCTATTAATGGCAATGGCATAGATAACCCCATATTTACGCCACATCATTGCCACCCTAATTAGTCTAAAAATTCCTAAGTCCAAACACTCACCATGGCTAGAACACTGCGCCAAGATATTACCGGTCTACGTGCCATTGCCGTACTCGCGGTAACTCTATTTCACATCGATCACGTCATGCTGCCCCAAGTTAATCTCTTTAAAGGCGGTTTTCTTGGCGTAGATATCTTCTTTGTGATTTCTGGCTTCCTTATGACCATGCTCATCATGCGCAAAGGAGGGGGCCTGCAAAGTGGTGATTTTAGCCTGCTGAAGTTCTATCAGCGCCGTGCCAAGCGTATTTGCCCTGCGCTTATCGCTACTATTGTCTTTTTCTTAGCATTAGGCTACTTCATCTTTAGCCCAGAAGACCTCAAGAATGCAGGACGTGAAGCCAGCAAAGCGGTACTGTTCATCTCTAACGACTACTTTGCCAAACGCACAGGTTACTTTGATACGGTAGCTACCGACAAACTCTTCCTCCACACTTGGTCTCTATCGGTGGAGTGGCAGTTCTATATCGTATATCCATTTGTCCTGATGCTGGCCTACCGCTTCTTAAGCTACAAGAACATAGGTCGTCTGATCTTAGGTTGCACCGCACTAAGCTTAGGCTTTGCTTGCTACTACACCACAGTTAACGCGACCTACTCCTACTACATGCTGCCATCACGTGCTTTCGAGCTGCTTTTTGGCGCATTGGCCTACTTCTATCCACTCAGCTACTTCCAAAACCAGCAAAGCCAAGGCAGCGTTGTAGCTCGTTTGGCAAGCAAGCTTAATCCGGCCACAGCAGAGGCTATCGGTATTGCCATCATTATCGCCTCCTTGTTCCTCGTCTCAGATCAACAAGGCTGGCCTACCTTAGCTGCTGTGCCTCCTCTTTTCGGTACCTATCTCTGCATCGCCGCAGGCAATCAGCATTCATGGCTGCGCGCCTCAATCTTCCAAAAGCTTGGTCTCTGGTCTTACGCTATATACCTTGTACACTGGCCATTGATCGTCATCAGTACCCGCTATAATGGCGAGCTACAGTGGATGTGGCTCTACCTCGTTATTCCGATCTTTGCTTTAGGCGCATTGATGCACTACACCATCGAGCGCCGTCGCAGCTATGGTTACAAGTTCTTGGTACTCTACCTAGTACTTGGAGCTGCTACATTTGGCGTAGCTAAAACCGGTTTTCCACAACGACTTGAAGGTACAGATCTAAGTGTCTTTGCCAGTTATGGTGGAAACAATAACCGCTCAACAGCACAAATCATTCACTTAGGAAATCTGGAACGTCAACCTGATTTTATTCTTGCTGGAGATAGCTTCGCTAACCAATACACATCAGATCTTATGGAGCGTCAACTCCATATTATTGGTGTAATGCTTGGTGGTTGCTTATCACTTCATAACACTTACGCATTTACCTCAGAAATGCTTATAAACAATCCTGATTTTGCACAGAAATGTACAATGCTGCACCAGCAATTATATAAAGCTATCAATGAATTTCCTGAAATACCAATTGTTATCGCTCAAAGATGGACTGCTCCATTTTATAAAGATAATATTTATGTAAGAAATAGTGAAGAAAAGCCAGAATCTCATGAATTTGATAATATTATCAAACAAGGTATACAAGATTTAGCACTTGATCTTAAAGGTCGAGATGTTTATGTGATCACTAATCAAAATTTAGTTATGCCTGATAACCCTAAATATGGCCAAGACTGCCTATCATTAACACAATTACACAACCCTATTAGCTGGGCAATGCGAAATTCTTTTTTCTGCAAGCTTTCAGACCCATATACCACCTCAGCTAACTACCCTATCAATCAAGTTATCATTGATACAGTGAAGCAAATGCAGGCAGACAAGGTAATGGTGGACGCTAACGGTAATGGCTCTATCTACTACATTGATCCAAACCAAGAAATCTGTGATCAAGATAAATGCAAAAAATTTGTTAATGGAGTATTCCCTATACTAGGCGACGATAATCATTTGTCGTGGGCAGGGTCAATCGCTGTTAACAGCTTGATCTTAAGAACAATTGGTGTGGAGCAAGGCAAGGTACGCACAGAGTTTACTACTCCACCACAGATACCTTAGAGTCAACCACTCAAATTCGAGTTTGTTATAATTACAGCCATTAAAGGCCATAAATAACATCATATTTACGCCACATCATTGCCCCCAAATTAATCTAAAAACCCCTAAGTCCAGCTCTCACTATGGCTAAAACACTGCGCCAAGACATTACCGGTCTACGTGCCATTGCCGTACTCGCGGTAACACTTTTTCACATTGACCACGTCATGCTGCCCCAAATTAACCTCTTTAAAGGAGGTTTCCTTGGTGTAGACATTTTCTTCGTGATCTCAGGTTTCCTCATGACCATGCTCATTATGCGCAAAGGAGGAGGCCTACAAAGTGGCGATTTTAGCCTGCTAAAGTTCTATCAGCGCCGCGCTAAGCGTATTTGCCCAGCGCTCATAGCAACTCTTGTCTTTTTCTTAGCCTTAGGCTACTTCATCTTTAGCCCAGAAGATCTCAAAAATGCTGGACGTGAAGCCAGTAAAGCAGTGCTCTTCATATCTAACGACTACTTTGCCAAACGCGCTGGATACTTTGATACGGTAGCTACTGACAAACTCTTCCTTCACACTTGGTCACTATCGGTGGAATGGCAGTTCTATATCGTCTATCCATTCATCCTGATGCTGGCCTACCGCTTCTTAAGCTACAAAAACATCGGTCGTCTGATCTTAGGTTGCACCGTACTAAGCTTAGGCTTTGCATGCTACTACACCACAGTTAACGCAACCTATTCCTACTACATGCTGCCATCACGTGCTTTCGAGCTGCTTTTCGGCGCGTTGGCCTACTTCTACCCACTCAGCTACTTCCAAAACCAGCAAGGCTCAAACAGTGTCGTAGCGCGCTATGCAAGCAAGCTAAGCCCTGCCGCCGTAGAGGCTATTGGTATTGCCATTATTATCGCCTCACTATTTCTCGTCTCTGATCAACAAGGCTGGCCTACCTTAGCAGCAGTTCCCCCTCTTTTCGGTACCTATCTCTGCATCGCCGCAGGCAATCAGCATTCATGGCTGCGCGCCTCAATCTTCCAGAAGCTTGGTCTCTGGTCTTACGCTATATACCTTGTACACTGGCCATTGATCGTCATCAGTACCCGCTATAATGGCGAGCTACAGTGGATGTGGCTCTACCTCGTTATTCCAATCTTTGCCTTAGGAGCATTGATGCATTACACCATCGAGCGCCGCCGCAGCTATGGCTACAAGTTCTTGGTAGTCTACTTATTACTTGGAGCTGCTACATTTGGCGTAGCTAAAGATGGATTTCCTCAACGCGTTGAAGGTACAGATTTGAATATCTTTGCCAATTATGGAGGACACTCTCACCGCGAAACAGCACAAATCATTCACTTAGGCAATCTTGAACGTCAACCTGATTTCATTATTGCTGGTGATAGCTTCGCTAACCAATACACCTCAGATCTTATGGAGCGTGATCTTCATGTTATTGGTATTCTACTTAGCGGCTGTATGTCACTGCACAATAATTATGCATTTGCTAAGGAAATGATTCAGTATAATGGCCCTGAATATCCACAAAAATGTATAAATCACCATCTACAGCTACATAAGGCTATCAAAGAATTTCCTAACATTCCAGTTGTTATCGCTCAAAGATGGGCAGCTGATGTTTATCCACAAAATATTCATGTAAGAAATAATCAGCAAACACTGCCATCTCAAGAATTTAATAATATTATCAAACAAGGAATACAAGATTTAGCACTTGATCTTAAAGGACGCGATGTTTATGTGCTAACCAATCAAAATTTATTTACTCCTAATAGCCCTAAATATGGTAATGCTTGCATAACACTTCATCAATTACACAATCCAGTTAGCAGGGCTATGCTCAATTCTTTTTTCTGTAAGCTGTCTGATGCTTACGCTCCAACTGCTAATTTCCCTATCAATCAAGTTATCATTGATACGGTGAAGCAAATGCAGGCAGACAGGGTAATGGTAGACGCTAACGGCAATGGCTCTATCCACTACATTGATCCGAGCAAAGAAATCTGTGATCAAGACAAATGCCAGAGATTTGTTAATGGGTTATTACCTATACTCAGCGACGATAATCATTTCTCTTGGGCTGGCTCAATCGCTGTTAATAGTATGATCTTGAAAACTATTGGCGTAGAGCAAGGCAGAGTACGCTCTGAGTTTAATACTCCGCCTCAAATTCCACTCGACAAATAACTTTAATGTCATGTTATCAATATATCATTGGTAACATGACAGGCTAATCATAAAAGCCATGGACAGTGAGTAAGGCAGAGTGCGCACCGAGTTTAGGACTCCGCCACTGATTGAGGTGGAGGACTAGCCCCAGCCCCTGCTAGTCAAAAGGCAGCTCCGACTGCGCAAGGCGCTTGACCTTGCAGAATAAGGTCGAAAAGAGCTGTGGTACCGACTCAGCGCCACGCTGCAAAATGGCCTCACTCACTAAGATGGCCATGCCTGGCTTGGTCTTCTTGTGAATGGCCTTGTCGATCACCTTGCTCATGGAAAAGCCTTGCTTGCTCAGCTCCTTAGGGCTCAGAGCGCCATAGAAGTCATTGGCGTTCTGTCCATTGAGCCGCTCACGCTCTGCGCGGCCCTCTGGTAACTGAGCTTTTGCCATTGCTTCCTTACATCCACAAGGACTACCGCCCTGCTCCCGAGTGTCTGATTTGTCCTTGCTCTGAGCTGCTACAGGCTCTTGAGCTGCTACGGCAGCTACAGCTGTCGATGCGACTGCATCGGTTGCAGCAGCGGCGGCGGCAGCTGCCGCACTATCTGCACCTTCTCCTGCTGCCAGCTTGTCCTGCATCGACTTTAACTGCTCTGCATATTGCTGCTCGGCGGCGATCTTAGCGGCAGCCTGTGCCTGACGCAGCTGCTTATTGAGACGTTGCTGGTTATGATTGACCACCTCCAGCCACAGAGCTCGCTCACTCTTTAAGAAGTTGAGAATCTGGCTTTGGCGCTTGGTCAGGTTCTGGTGAGGACGAGGCATCGACATGATGAGGTTGTGGGTGTATTGGTAGAAGTTATTCACGTCTCCACGTGAGACCTCTTTGATATCCAATAACTGCGACTTTTTGCTCTGGCCTTGGATCCTGCCGCGATTGATCGCCTTCGTTAAGGCCTCTCTATGATTGCCAAGGTTGTAGTGCAAAATGGTCTTTACCACACTATCGAGGCTATGGGTTTTGAGCTCATAGTCACGAGCATTAATGTGAATAGGATCTTGCTTGTCCCCTTTCTTAGCCTTAATGCCTTTAGCCTTCAGGGCTGCTGCGGCCGCAGCTGCAGCTGCTTTACCACTGATCTTGCCCTTACCCTTATTCTTACCAGCTCCGGCTACAGATGCGCCCTGAAGGGACGTAGAGCTACTGTTACGAGTAGCACTGTCTGAAGCTGTGGCTACAGCAGAAGCTGAGGCTGTAGCTACAGCGGAGGAAGAGGCTGGACTACTACAGATCACACGATCCAGCTTATTGCGTGGTGAGGCCCAGAACGAGGCATCACGCTCGCTTAAGCCCATATTCTGCAAGGCACCATGCACAAACTTGTACTTTGGCGTATTGAGCGTTAAACCTGCAGCCTTTTGGTAGACATCAGCAAAGCCTGCTGAGTACAGATAGTGCTCAATATCCACATGAGGCATCACGCTTAAGTGCTCAGGCAGATTGTGATTACCCACGAAATCGCAGACGATCTGTGCATAGTGACGACCGGCATCGTCACCATCTGTCAGCACGTGATAGGCAATACCCAGCTGTTTGGCCAACTTGATCAGTGGATTAAGACCACATTGCGCAAACTCCACAATGGCCACACCACTACAGGACAAATTGAAATCCAGAGCATTGGCGATCTCGTTTAAAACCCAAACCTCAGTCTCACCTTCCACGAGGATCCAGCAACGCGCAAAGAGCGTACTTGGGCTCTTCATTCTGATGTGGAAAGCGATCTTGCGCGCATCATCCTCAGAAAAGGCACGATCACGCATGCTATAGCAGCGTACATCGTAGTACTGCTTACAGAGGCGACGCAGCTTACTCATTGGTACCGCACTCAGTAACTGTGCCGAATTAGTGGTAACAATCTTCTGGATAGGCAGTAGCTGCAAAATAGCCCACAGGTTGAGCAGTAAGGTTGGATGGAAACGGCTTTCGATATCTTCCAAAATCAAGATAGGACGCGAGTACTCATCAATCTCACGCTGCCCACGCGACATTAAGAGAGCTCCTGCTAAGAGCGCCAGTAAAAACTTAGCTCGCGAAGGCTTATTGTCACTGAGAGCCGCTTGCAGTGAGCGTAAAGAGCCCAGAGATATAGGGTGAGAAATAATGTCTCGCACGGTGCGCTTTTGCGAGCCATTGGCAGCAAGCTCATAAGCAGTAGAGAGATTATTGCTTTGGTAGTTGATCAAGTACTTAGAGGCAATAGTATTGAGCACCTCAATACCATCTTTGATTTGCCGCGAAGTGAAATCATCATCTAAGGCAATATCAGTAAAGAAGTGCGATATAGCCTGCATATCGCGCTCATCCACCTGTCCATGATGTCCTGCGAGGGCATTAGTCCCCTCATGGTTAGCTCCTTGCGCCGAGCCTTGCTTACCTTCCTGCGTTGGTTCTTTTGCGTCTCCTTCAGCAACAGAGGCGGAGGTCGAGGCGGAAGAGGAGGAGGAAGCTACAGTCTCTTGGGCAGCTTGAGTTGCCGCTTGCACCTGCTCTACCGTGGTAAAGATCTGGCAACTTGGTTCCTGCATTAAGCTTTCTTGAGGATCAAGATGCGGCTTGAGCATACGACGATCACGTAAGCGCAGCAGTGGATTGAGGATAATGAGCTCACGGATAATGCTTTGGGCATTTTCAATAGGCTCGCCTCGAGCATTGAGCAGCTCATGAGTAGTCACAAATTTAGGAGCTGCAGAGCCGCCTTGACCACCTTGGCCGACTTGGCCATCTGGGCCATTAGGCTGCATCTGCATAGCAGCACTGATACGATAGTGAATACGATAAAGGCCATCCTCTCCTAAGTAACAAGCTGGCTTTAGGGATGCAAAACGCTCTACCTTATTGACCACACCATAGGCGCTTTCACAGAAAATCAGATCGATCACAATGCGCTCGACTTTGGAGGTAAAGACGTCACTTTGATAGAACGCCACGTCCTCTTGAGCACTGGCAATAGCCTCTTGCTCTAAATGCTCTCTGCCCCGTAACACGTTTTGCGCACGCTGCATCAGCTCCGAGCGACTAGGAACATAATGCAAAGGATGATCGCGCTCATATTGAGCTTCAGCAGCTTGTCCTCGTCTTAGGGCCTCAAATAGAGCCTCACGACCTTTAAGCTTCTGTTCTAGAGAAGATTGCTTTACGCCTGCAGATGAGCCATTAGCTGTTTGAGCTGCCATGGTAGAGGCAGTAGTAGCAGTAGCACCAGACTGAGAAATAGCTGCAGATTTAGCTGTAAAACCAGCGGTCTTCTCTTTATCCTCACTTACAATCTTAGAGCCAAACAATCCATTAGGGCTCACTAAGGAGCCATCTGTAGCCGCTACAGCCGGATCCCGCGAACTAAACGGAACGCCTACATGCAGATGATTATGGAAACGGGGATCTGGAGTAATAAGCTGTTGCTGCTGAGGGGCTAAAAACGATGCCAGAGCATCGATATACTGCTGAGGACGAGATTTTGGGGCGGGCGCTGTTTTACGCTTGGCACCATTGTTTTTGCTCAAAGCCTGATGCTGAGATTTAATGGCTTCTTTAAGGCTATCTTGCACAGCCTCAATATTGGTCGGCAGATCAATGATATGGATGATGTAAGTACCATCGCCTTTCGGCACACGGTAATAACGCCGCTGATAGTTCTTAGTAGTGATGATCTTCAGTGGCTCAAGCTCTGCTAAACCTTGCTCTTGGAGAAATTTATAAAAGCTGCTTTCTTTGAGATGCGCGGCAGCAGCTTGGTTCATACTTGGATGTGAGGACACAGAGCTTTGTGCTGCTTGCGCAAAGACCTCACTATTGTTTTGCGGTACAGGCTTAATCACCGGAGCCGCAGACGTCGCAGCGGCGGTTCCCGCTGTAGCAGTACCAGTCGCAACAGAGGCCGTTAGAAGCGCAGTGCTAGAGCTACTGCCAGTACTATCCAAGGTGGCAATATGGCCCGATTCTGCTTCGCCAGTCGACTCTTGGTCAGCATCGAGCCTGATTGGAATGTAGAGATCCTCTGCTGAAAAAGAGCATAGGTGATCCTCACCACGGCCCAAGATCATGAAAAGCGCATAGAGCAAAGATGACTTACCCCAAGCGTTCTCACCAATCATGACAGTGGTGTCTTGCTCAAAATCAACTTTTAGATGACGTATACCGCGAAAATTTTGGATCTCTGCACTTTGTAGAAACATACGCACCTCTCCTCAGCATGGCCTTAAACTAACACGTTTTAAGCCGCAAAAAATGGACAAGGCTCATAACTTTGCAAGAAGTACGATTGATCTCTACCCCAAAAATAACTCAGCCCCGTTCCCGTGCCCAGAAAAACAGGCACAGAGAACAGGGCTGCTGTATACAAAGCGCATTTTGAGCTATGCAGTGCTGAGCACGGCATAGCTCGCCAAGATGGCGCAATGCCGCCAAGACGGCGGAGACGCCGTCATCTTGGCGGTGATGATTACTGAGGGCGCTTCATCGACTCAAAAAATTCGTCATTGGTCTTGGTCATGGAGAGCTTATCCAGTAAGAACTCCATAGCCTCAATCTCACCCATTGGATGTAAGAACTTACGTAAGATCCACATCTTTTGCAGCTCATCGGCCGAGGTTAAGAGCTCTTCACGACGAGTACCGGAGCGGGTCACGTCAATAGCAGGATACACACGCTTATCAGCGATCTTACGCGACAGGTGTAACTCCATATTACCCGTGCCCTTGAACTCTTCGTAAATCACTTCGTCCATCTTGGAACCAGTGTCGATTAAGGCAGTACCGATAATAGTCAGCGAGCCACCCTCTTCGACATTACGAGCAGCACCAAAGAGGCGCTTTGGACGTTGCAGAGCATTGGCATCCACACCACCAGTTAACACCTTACCAGAGGCAGGGATCACGGTGTTGTAAGCACGAGCTAAACGGGTAATGGAGTCCATGAAGATCACGACATCACGCTTGTGCTCAACTAAGCGCTTAGCCTTTTCGATCACCATTTCAGCCACCTGCACGTGACGGGCTGCTGGCTCATCGAAGGTCGAGGCCACCACTTCACCTTGCACCATACGACGCATCTCAGTCACTTCTTCTGGACGCTCATCGATTAACAGCACAATGATGACGCACTCTGGATTGTTTTGGGAAATAGAGCGAGCAACGTTTTGCAGCAGTACGGTCTTACCAGCTTTTGGAGGGGCCACAATCAGGGCACGCTGGCCTTTACCGATAGGAGCGGTGAGGTCAATCACACGAGCGGTGATGTCTTCTTTAGAGCCATTGCCGATCTCAAGGCGCATGCGCTCATCAGGGAAGATTGGGGTGAGGTTTTCAAAGAGGATCTTATTGCGGGCTTTTTCTGGTTGCTCGAAGTTAATCTCGTCAACCTTTAACAGAGCAAAGTAGCGCTCTCCTTCTTTTGGTGGGCGGATTTTGCCAGAAATGGAATCACCGGTGCGGAGGTTAAAGCGGCGCACTTGGCTTGGTGAAACGTAGATATCATCAGGGCCAGCTAAGTAAGAGCTGTCAGCACTACGTAAGAAGCCAAAGCCATCAGGCAGGATCTCAATGACGCCTTCGCCAAAAATATCCTCACCAGTACGGGCGCAGAGCTTTAAGAGGTTAAAGATAATTTCTTTTTTACCCAGACGGGCGGTATTTTCGATACCTGCCTGCTCGCACATATCAACCAGCTGTGCAACAGGCGTGTTTTTTAATTCATTGAGATTCATGACTTGTCACAAATAAAGCAGGAGTGGATAGAACTGCCTCAGCTCCAGAGCAGCTTTAACTTCTAAGAGGGCATATATGCCCTCTTAGAGAGCAACTAACAAATAGATAGAGGCTATAGTTCGTGGCTTTTCTCAATCGCAATGCAACTAAGTCCCATCCACGGCCTGTCCTGCCAGATCCCTATGCTTTGAAGCCAGCATTAACAAGGAAGATCACAGGTGCCACCGTTAGGGCTAGGACTACAATCTAGCCCTAGCCCTAACGCTAGCGCAAAGCCAAAACAGATCTCTCAACGCACACCTTTCCCAACTCCAACATTCCAAGCCGCTATAGGTCAAGTGCAGATAAGCACAGCCTACAAACTACAATGCCAAGCACTGTACAGAGGTTTGGAAACCACGCACTACAGCTAAATGGAGTGATCAGGAAAATACAGAAAAACTGTAGAAACAGGATTCAGGTAAGGTCATAGCAAGCCCAAACCAATCAAGATCTAGCAGCTACAAAATTGAGAGAAAAGGTTGGGATTATGCTCAGAAAAGAAGACGAACAATTAAGCAAGACGCAGGCTTACACCCACATAACATATATGGCGCGGCTGCGCTTAGTAAGAATAGGCGAGAAAACGAACCCTATACTGCGTATCCTGCGCAGCTAAGGTGAACAGAGCTTTGAGCTCAGAGTGTTTTCACCGCAGACGAGGAGCAAAAAACAGTGCCTAGCCCTAAATAAGGAGTGCCATCTTTTGCTTGGGGCACATAATACCACAAATGCAGGTGAAAAAATCAAGGTTTAACAAAGGCTGCCGCTTATTTGGGCCATTTCCTCTCTTCCCAATACTGATCCATCGACTCGGCTCAACACTTGCTTGCCACAGATAGAGCCTTGCTATAATGGCCCAAACGCTATCTATAAGCACATAGTGGCGCTCAGCTCTAAGCAAAGCTTATTGCTCGAAACGGAGCATCTTTGTTAGCTCGAAAGTGAGCACATCAATCATCCTTAGTAAGGATTCATGTAAGGAGTTAGGCCCATGCACAAATTCTTGCACTCACTCCTCGGCCACTACGCACCACCCCAGATACAAGCTGGCGATCCAAACGCGTTTGACGGGACAAACATGCCCGCACATCATGGCGTATCCTTACATTCTCTGCCCTTAAACTTGTTCTTCAGTTTCCTGCTTATACTCAGCTGCTTAGGCTTGGGGTCTAACTCAGCTCAGGCAGAAGAAGATCTGTTAGCTTTACCTGACAGCTCCAGTATTGCTCCCCAAGTAGAAACCACAACAGCTACACCTCTAGCGGCTGCGTCACCAAGTGACAACCCTACGACCGTTGTCTCTGGAGCTAACCCCACCGACACTCAAGAACAAATTCAAGCTCTTCTCAACAGTGATGCAGGCTTACAGCTAAGCCAAGAGCTCTCTGAGCTGATCCAGCCACAAGATGATGATATAACGCCAGCAGATCTGACTAACTTAGCATCACAAGACCTCTCTAGCACCAGTCTGAGCGTACTGCTGAGCAATATCGAGCGTTTAGACACAGAAAAAAACAGTACTGATGGCAGTGTCAGTACAGACTCCTCTTCTACCAATACAACAGATGCCAACGCATTTGGGGAATTAGCCCCTGAAGAGCTACTCAACGCTCTGCGCGACAAGCTCAAGCAACGTGTAGACGAAATCGCTGCTGACTCAAGCTTAGCAGACAGCGACAAAGAGCGCGCTCAAGCTGCCATTACTAATGCGCAAAATCTTCTCAACGAATACATAACTCTCCGCGAAAATGAGCGTAACTTTGCTCAAGAGCAAGAACAGGCTCAAAGTCTGTTGCTCAACCTTGAGGATAATCTGGCCCAAGCTAACCAGACTTTTACTCAAGAGCCTCCAGAGATCACCAGCCAAGATCTCTCCGTGGTCAATGGCCTGATCAATGAGCTCTCAGCTCAGTTAGATAATGTACAGCATGAGCTGTCGCTGGCTACTGCTACCTATAACTCGCTGCAAACTCTGCCATCGCGCAATCAAAACCAGATCCAACAAAACAACGACAGTATTTCCTCGCTCCAAAAGCAGCTGGATAACCTCAGCACCTTAGGATTATTGCCTGATGAGCAAATGGTGCTGCCTTTTGAGATCCTTGTTAGACAAAAGCAAAACGCCTTACTCCAAAACGAGATCCGCTCCATCTCGCTGCTACAAGATGTCGCCAACTACAAATTGCACATCTACGGCCTACACAAAGATTACTTAGAGAAGTACCTCAACCTTGCCCATGCTCATCAAAGCGAGCTCTTACGTGAGCAAATGCTAACAGCCGAACAGGAGCAAAAGTGCAATGCTGAGCAACAACAAGAGCAGATCCCTCAACTGCACAATGAGTTCCAATACAATCAGGACTTTAACAGCTATATTGAGCGTGCTCTCAACCAACAAGGGCAACTCCAACGCGAGCTGCAAAGTGTGGATCTGGCTCTGACCACCACTGAACAGATTGAGCGCAACCTGCAAGAACAGCTAGCCGATCTCTCTGGTAGTGTGATCCTCTCGCGTCTGCTCAACCGCCAACAAGGTGAACTTCCTCAGATTGAGATCTCCTTTAACCTCGATGAGCTGATCCCTAACCTCAATCTCTGGATCTACGATCTGCGCAACTATCGTGAAGAGATCTTTGATGTCCAAAGCTATGTAGATCTCATGATCGCCAAGAACAGAGATCTGGAGCCATATCGTGAGACCTTAGCGCAGTTGATCCGTCAACGCCGTGTGCTCTATGACGATCTCTACAATGTGCTCTCCGACACGCTCACCATTGCCAATGATCTGCGCAACAAGTACAGCGAATTACAGATCAAGGGCCAGCGTGTGCACGCTCTAATCAATGATCATCTTTTCTGGCTGACTAGCAATCAAGGCATCAGCTTAGACTTTTTTATGGCCTTAATGCCTAATTTGCTACAACAAGGCCAAGATCTGGTGCACTACCTCTACACCGACTTCATAACCTCAGACAATCTCTTTAACTATCTCAAGATCTTTTTACCGATCGCTCTGCTTGGGGTGATCTTTTTCCATACACGGCGTTACTTTAAACGTCTCAATAACAAATTAGCACTACGCCTCGACAAAGATACCGACAGTTACTTACTGACGCCTTTTGCTCTGTTTAACCACTTTTTCCTCATCATTCCACGCGTGTGTCTGATCACAATCTTAGGCTCGATCGTGATCTTCATTACCTTGGACAATTTTGATGATCAGATCATGCTCACCTACTACCTGAGCTTACACGTGATCTGCTTCCTCTACATGCGGCACATCATGGAGCCTAACTCTCTGGAGCAGAGACACTTTGCGATCTCGCCTGAACGTTTGGCCAACAGTCGTATCATCATCGATCAGATCTGGTACATCAGCATTCCCATGCTGACTATTGCCAATATGCGTGAGCTTGAGCCAACCAAGATCCCTACGGACTCTATTGGCTATCTCTTAATGCTCTTAGGCTTTCTCTACCTCACGATCTTTGCCTACATACAAGTCAAACGCATGCTGACCAACGAAACCCCAACCATGTCCAAGTTGGCAGTCGCTTTAGCCGGTATTCTTACCCCGCTCACCATTACGCTCATGCTGGCTTTGGGCTATTACTACACCGTGATCCAGCTGCTCAATCGTGTGGCTATTACACTCTACTTAGGCTTCCTCTACATCATTCTTAGCCAAACTCTGCGCCGCGAACTGCATGTAGCCGAGATCAAGCTGACCAACTTTACTCGCAGACAAGCAATGCAACAAGAGTTTACCTCTTTTAATAGTGCTAATACTGTCACTCCAACCCAATTGGCTCTGGCTAATAAGAGCAGCCAAAACGCTAAGAAGAAAAAGCTCTTTGGCAACCATCGTACTGTAGCCAACAACTTAAAAGGCTCTACTCTTAGCCTCGGCTTTACCAGCAAGCTCTTCTCCAGCACGCTGCAAGATAGTGAAAGCTCCAGTGCCCGTAAGAGCTCTAATACTTTACCGCGCAGCTCGGGCACGCCACGTATTACCGCTACCCGTTTAGAACTGATCTCCAACAGGATCTTTAAGCTCTTTAACACCTTCTTGCTGTTCTTCTTCCTCTACTTCATGTACTTGCAGTGGAATGATCTGGCAGGTGTACTCGACTACCTCAATCAGATCTACTTATGGCAAAGCACCGAAGTGGTGGACGGTAAGACTATTGAGAGCACACTGACCTTAAAGGATGTCTTGCTGGCCGTTATCATCATCATCGTGGCCATTCTCTTAAACCGCAATCTGCCATTGCTGATCGAAAGAGTAGTGTTACTGCGCTCCAACAATAACACTAAGAGCATCAGCTACACGCTGAAGCTGATCTCTTCCTATGTGATCACGGCCTTAGGTATTATCTTGGCGGCCGGAGCCTTAGGCATCAGCTGGGACAAATTGCAATGGTTGGTTGCTGCTCTCTCGGTGGGCTTAGGCTTTGGTCTGCAGGAGATCTTCGCTAACTTCGTATCCGGTATCATCATTCTCTTTGAGCGCCAGATCCGCGTGGGAGATATCGTGACCTTAAACGGCCTCTCCGGTACGGTCTCTAAGATCCGTATCCGTGCCACCACGATCGTCTCCTTTGAAAACATGGAAGTAGTGATCCCGAACAAGCAGTTCATCACCTCGGCCCTGACCAACTGGTCACTGTCCAACACCGTGACCAAGATCGTCTTCACCATTGGCATTGCCTATGACGCCGACATCAATAAGGCCAAAGAGCTCCTGCGAGGCATCTTGCGCCGCTGCCGCGACATCAATCGTGAAAAGCAGCCAGCCGTCTATGTGCAGAGCTTAGATGCCAGTGCCATCACCATCATGTGTGAGGTCTACGTCAATGAGATCGGCAAGCGTAAAGCCGTCTTCGACTTCCTCAGCATTGAGTCGCTACGAGTTTTCAAGGAAAACAACATCGAAGTGCCATTCGATCAAATGGATGTGACTATTCGTAACCTCGACACCGAGCAAGTGCTGAAGTTTGTTGCGGCTCAGCACGGCATGCGTCCTGAGGCTATTGAAGAGGCCTTTGAGACGGTACATCGACAAGAGCAAGAAACCGCAGCTAAAGCCGAAGACAAAGACCAATCCAAGAAAGAGGACAAAGACGATGATGAGTCTGTAGGCTCACGCCTCATGCGCTTCATCGGCATCAAGAACGACTGATAGGCAATACCATCACACTCTATCCTCCCACCGACATGCAAGCCCACTGTCCTACTAGCCAGTGGGCCCGCTGCCTTGCAGATCAGCTGCCTAGCGGGCCTCTGTGCCAGCGGGTCACTGTGCCAGCGGGCTAGATGGCCCGCTAGAGCTACAGGCTCTTTACAGCAAACGTAACCACAACCAGCTCAAGCCATATTGGTAGTAAGAGTAGTGGTTACAGCGGCCACAACAGGTGCTAGCGCTGTTCTTGCGCTGCTGTACTGCTACAGTTACGACTCTGCTGCGCAGCTGTATCCACAGCGATAGCCACTGCTCATGTCTCAGCTGCAACAGAGCCTGCTGTTGTACACCATCCGGACAGTACCAGCAATCTTGTATCCACTCCCTGTAGGCAGCGGTAGGCATAAACTCGTGACAACTATGAGGCAAAAAGCCACTCCATAGTGCCACACTCTACTTTACGGAGCTAACGCCGTTAACCAAGAAAACAGACTCAGGCTTTCTCTGGCTAAAAGAAAAGCCAGCAAAAGACGGCAAGGACTCCAGCTGTGGAGATAAGGTAGGCAAAGATGGAATTAGGTCATGGCACTAGCGGACAAAAGGACATTGCTCCAAAAACCGCTACGAGCAAGAGCTCTAACAGCAGCGACAGAGGTAGCGAACCACTACGACGCGTCAAATCCACCACTAACTACACCGTTCCTCTGGGAACTGTGAAGTTTTGGCGTATTGCCTTTAAAGTGACAGATCTGAGCTTTGATTTTCGTCGCTATGACCTGCTGGACACCTCGGCCACAGGTATTCAGCTCTTTACCGATCCAGAAAGCTTAGGCAATACCTACTACGACCTCTGCCGCCAAAACAAACGCTACCAGCCTTTTCACCCTGATTTTGTCCAGACCTACTTTCTAAGCCTTTTTGGTCAAACCTCATTTCCTTGCAACATCTTTGTATTCATTGAAGAGCTCAAGATGAACAAAGGAGTGTTTGTCGAGGAGCCTCATGAACTGACCATGAGCGCGGCCGATCTCAGTCCTAACGAAAAGAAAGCCCAGCTGGCGGCCTTAGCCGCCAGAGAAGAGCGCGCCAATGCAGGCCGTCCCCAAGAACAGCCATCCTTTTTGCGCCGCCTCTTAGGTACCAAATCCAACATCCATAGGGTACAGTTTGGGAAGAACGATAGCTGCACTGTAGCCCCTGACTTTGAGCTCTTCTATCTCGAGTCCCCTAAGCTCAACACTGACGCCGGTTCAGTTAATGACCTTTTCCTCAGCCTGACCTCACGCTATCTCAGAGGCAGTCCTGCCCAACGAGGCGTCGGCATGCTGCGCCATCACAGTTTTGTCTGCTTTACCGACAGCTGCGGTATGGAGTTTATGCGCTACATCGGCTTTAGAGGTTTAGTACCAACAATGCGCGGCGCAAACACGCTGATCCCGCTGATCCTACTCATTGGCGAGGCCTTAGGCTATAAGCACAGCTTAAGCAGAGTAAACGAGCTCTTAGCCAAGACCATGAAGCAAAAGCTGAGTTTGGGGCCACGCCGCTTAAATGCAAGACCAAAGTACCATCTGCGCGCCCTCATGGCCATGTACCAGCAAGCTGAGCTCTTTTTAACGCAAACCTATTTGCGCAGCCACCTAGACTACCGCAATCGTCTAGCAAATGACCTCGCTAATGAGCTATCAACCCGCCTGAGTATCAAAGAAGACTACGAGCGCATCAAAGAGCAGCTCAAACCGCTGCAACAGCTGCAAGCGCAGCTCAGCACACAGGAAATCATTAAGGCCCAAGGCTCCCTACGTTTTGCCATTATCGCCTTAGGCTTCACCATGGTTTTAGCCGTAGTCGCGGTGTGCGTCATCCTTGGGGTTGAGCCGATGATGCGCCTCCTCAATCAGCTGGGCATCCAAACCCCAAGCTGGCTCAACCTCCAGTAGCCTGAAGCAGCCCAGCCTACAC
>DXEV01000040.1 GCA_019114785.1 Candidatus Anaerobiospirillum pullistercoris
AAAAAAAAAAAATGGCCGGATTTTGCAGTTAACCTCAATGAGTGAGATATATCTACATTGCCTATTGTTATTTCACCATCCAATCTCTGCTCCCGTGAAGTTACATTAATGATGTGAGCTTAAGAGACTGGGGTGACTCATTCCTAAGGTTTGCATCATGGCTATCTACGTAAATACTAACGTTTCCTCGTTAACGGGACGTAACTCCCTGAACAATGTTCAGAACCAACTGACCACTACCTACCAGCGTCTTTCCACTGGTATGCGCATCAACTCCGCTAAGGACGATGCCGCTGGCCTCCAGATCGCTGACCGTTTAACCACCCAGATCAACGGCCTCAACCAAGGCAACCGCAACGCTTCTGACGGTATCGCTTTAGCTCAGACCGCTGAAGGTGCTCTTGATGAAATCAGCTCGATGCTGCAAAAAGTTCGTACCTTAGCAGTGCAAGCTTCCACTGGCACCTTAACCTCCGATGATCGTGACTCTATCAAGAAAGAGTCTGATTCTCTGGTGGCAGAAATCACTCGTATTGCTACCCAAACCACTTATGGTGGTAAGACCATTCTTGAAGGCGGTGAGGATACTCCTACCAACACCATGTTCAAGGGTGGCACTGAGGCAGGCACATTAGAGGTTCAAGTTGGTGCTAATAGTGGAGACAAAGTCACCATCCGTGTCGAGTGCTTTGTCTTCTCTCAGCTGCTTGATAATGCAAATATTGCTGATATGGACAGCTCAGCAGGTCTTACCACCGGCAATTTGGATGGTGTTGATGATCGTTTCACTTTTGCCTTAGACTCGCAATCCAAAGCAAGCGCAGCTATCACCACTCTCGACACCTTAATTTCACAAGTTGACAAGCAACGTGCTGATTTAGGTGCCATCCAGAACCGTTTAGAGAGCTCTATCCGCAACCAGAGCAACATCGTCACCAACGAGTCTGACGCTCGTTCCCGTATCCGTGATGCTAACTTTGCTGAAGAGTCCGCAAACCTGTCTCAACAGAGCATTATCCAGCAGGCTGCTGCCTCTATGCTCATGCAGGCTAACACCCGTCCACAGCTGGCTCTGTCCTTATTAGGCTAATCCAAACTAAGTACCAATACTTAGTATTACCTCTGCTGCCCAGTAACGGGCAGCATTTAGCTTATTTGATTAAGATAGGAAAGCATCATGGCTATCTACGTAAATACTAACGTCTCCTCGTTGACGGGTCGTAACTCCCTGAACAATGTTCAGAACAATCTGACCACCACCTACCAACGCCTTTCCACTGGCATGCGCATCAACTCCGCAAAGGACGATGCCGCTGGCCTCCAGATCGCTGACCGTTTAACCACCCAGATCAACGGCCTTAACCAAGGTAACCGCAACGCTTCTGACGGTATCGCTTTTGCCCAGACCGCTGAAGGCGCTATGGACGAGATCTCCAGCATGCTGCAAAAGATCCGTACCTTAGCTGTGCAAGCCTCCACCGGCACCAATACCGAAGATGATCGCAAGGCTATCGACAAAGAAGCTGAATCTTTAGTTTCTGAAATTAGACGTATTGCTAGCCAAACCACTTACGGTGGTAAAAAGATCCTCGATGGTGGCGATACTGGCGCTGCCACTATGTATACGAACAACAAACAAAGTGCTGGTCAGTTAACTCTGCAAGTCGGTGCAAATAGCGGTGATAAGGTCACATTTGATGTCGCCAATTTCTTATTCTCGCGACTTGGTACTGCTGTTAATGCTGGTACTCTTGGTGGAGGTAAAGGTTATGGCACAGCTAGTGGTGCTAGATTAAACCTCTCCACAGCCTCTGGTGCTAGCGATGTCATCACCATCATGGATGCCATGATTAAGTTCACCGATGCTCAGCGCGCTGACTTAGGTGCCATCCAGAACCGCTTAGAAAGCTCCATCCGTAACCAGAGCAACATCGCTACCAACGAGTCTGACGCCCGTTCCCGTATCCGTGATGCTGACTTTGCTGAAGAGTCCGCAAACCTGTCTCAACAGAGCATTATCCAGCAGGCTGCTGCCTCTATGCTCATGCAGGCTAACACCCGTCCACAGCTGGCTCTGTCCTTATTAGGCTAATAGCCATCTATACACGAGTTTTAGAGCTTAGGCTCTACCAATTTTACCTTTCGCCTGCGAGGGCTTAGTCCTCGCAGATTTTGTGCTGTGTAAGGCACAGGAAGGTAATACCGAATTAGCTCTTTGCTAATAGGTCTGGCCTACCTTAAACGGCTAACTACTACATAAGTAGTTTATGATGCACATATTTTTTTAGAGGTAGTTCTGAGTGGGGCTACCTCTCTTAAGATTTGGTGCATCGCTACGAACTATCCATTCATCTTCTGTCGGCAATATAGGTTGCATCTATAACAAATACTGCTCAAAGTCTGCTTAGACCTATATAGGCCTCAACTTCTTCAACAAGAGGATTGAGTTATGACTAAAGAATCGGTCTCTTCCCCTACAGACCACGCTGACACAGCGCCAAAAGCCAACGCCAGCTCTCACCCAGAGAACTCTCCGCAGATTAGTACTCAGACAAACAGCATTGGCAAAACTGCTGCTCAAATCATGGCCGCAACTGCATCCGCGTTGCACCAAGTAGCTAATAGTGCTTCTGTGTCTGAGTCATCGTCATCATCAACAACGTCAACGTCAGCTGTTGCTGCTAACAAGTCTGCCCCATCCTCGTCCAATACAATGCTGCGTGACGATCCTTCCCCGTCTCCTACTCCACCTGCCCCTTTACCTAAGCCAAAACCTTTTGCTGACCAGTTCTATGAAGCCGTTAATGACGTATTAGGCGGCACTAACGATCAACAGTTTCTAATGTTGACCATGCCAGGGCAAATTTTAGATCCCTTCACCTACCAATGGGATTACCAACAAGGGGTCAAGCCAACACGCGTGAGCATGCAAGAGTTCTTGCTGAGTGAAAAGCTTTTTGATCCTTGCACCATGACTGGTGCTGACAATGGCTTCACCCTTGCCCACCAATATCGCTCTGCTCTAGATAATCTCACCCCTAGACTTGATGCAAAGCTAGCAGAGGATAAAAACGAGCTCCGTCTCTTCTTGCTCACCAAATACCCTGATCGTTTTGATGCTTACGGCAACCAGCTCAATGTGGCCCAAGTGTACACATCACTCATGGATGCCTATGTTGCTGAGCAACACAAATTCGCCATCGAGCTTGATAACGTCAAGAAAAACCTACATTCCACCTACCACAAAGATCAAGATTACGAAAACGCCTATCTTGACTGGTACTTTACCAACGCAGACTCCTACCTCAACGTCATCAACGCGAAATACTCCGCGATCTTGCAAGTATTTACCCCCAACGATATGTCGATCCTCGAGGGCATTTTGGACAGCGGCACAGGAGCAGAGTTAGAGCAAGCCCGTCGTGTTCTCAATAACTTCGGCAAAACCTCTCCAAATGGCAGCACCATATACCCTGTGCAATTTGTGCCTGACAACTGGTTCGAGCTCTTAACTGAAGGCCAAAAAATCGAGGATGCCTTAGAAAGTGTCGAAGCTCTCAGCACTCGCTTATCTCTACTCGAAACACGGCGTAATTCTCTCAATGCCCAGCTCCTCACCTTAAGTAGCTACCTCCCAGATAAAACAGAGGTGCAAACTGCTATTGATAACGCCAAGCAGGCCCAAACTGCATTAGATTCGGCCAGAAATGATCTCATGGCTGGTTATGGCAGTGGTGCTGGTCGTGTCATCGATGCTGTGGCTTCCTTAGCTCAATCTCAACTGTTTGGGCCTAAATCACCTCAACTGGACGAAGAGATCGCCCGTCAATGCCAGTACAACAATATTGATCCAAATTCTACTGGCACCGGCAAAACGACTACCTTTATCGATGCCATTAAGGCTCTGATCTCTGCTGATGACGGCATCATTCAAAAACAAACAGCTCTGGTGAACTCTGCTGCGGAGCTATCCAAAGCCTTAGCCGATGCTTCTTCCAAGCAAAATATCAGCAGTCTTTCGACAGCTATCAACAGTCTGCAAGGCCAAATTGACGGTTTAGATCAGGAGATCCAAACCCTTCGCGTCAAGATAGATCAGGCCGTGCTCGCTCGTTCTCAAAGCATCGCCTCTGGCGATAAAGACGCTCTTGCTTCTACTGACACACTTCCTGACGGTTTTACCCAGATCGTTATTGAGAGTGCCGCTTCTGCCATGACCACACAATCCAAGATGGTGAACAGTGCTACTGCCCACAGTTATGGTTCCCATTTCTTCTTCTGTGGTCTATCGAGCTCATCAAGTCAGGCTGACTCTTCTTTCCAAAGCTTTTCCGCCAGCACTGAATCCAAGGTGCAGATCGCTCTAAACGTAGCCAAAGTGAGCTTCATTAGAGAGTGGTTCAACCCAGGCGTCTTTGCTCTGACTAAAGACATGTACCGCTTTTCTAAAAGCCGTATTTCTCCAAACAAAGTCGTCACCCACGACGCAGCAGGCTTTAAGGAGATGCAGGACTGCATTTTCCCTTGCTATCCAGTGGCTATGGTCATTGCTCGAGATATCACCATCCGTGTACTAAATTCATCATCCATCTCTTCTGATTTTGCGCATAGCTGCGAACAGCACTCTGCCGTAGGTGGCGGTTTCTTGTTCTTTGGCGGTAGCTCTTCTTCGTCGCACACCGATTCACAATCAAACAGCAAAGCGGTGTCTGACAGTAAATCAGTGACCATCCACTTTAACGCACCTCAGATCATCGGCTACTACTTAGAACAAGTGCGTCCAGATCTGAGCACACCAATCACCGGTGCATCTGATCCAGAAAACACCAACATTAAGGATTTTGTGAAGGCCTACAAGAACATGCTGGCTGCTATGAACGACCAACATCAGATCCAGCAGCAAGTCAGAGACCTGCAACAAAAGCACTCACTGCATATGCCTGATGCTACGTCACCAACGGAATAAGCTGCACTCCAACCGTAACTGGGGCACAAGTTGGAAATAGGTGCTGAGCTCAGTCGCAATCTTTCCGTGCTGCTTACATTATCTGAGCTACTTGATCTGAGCTACTTGCAACATCTTGGTCTGTTTGATCTCGTTTTCCAATCTATGCACCAGCCACAGCCCACTAACGCGATCATTACTTCGCCCCCTGCTCTGGTAAGCCCTACCTTGTGGCTTGCCAGATAAATCTAAACATACATAGGAACTCTCATGATCGATCCCAACTCTAACGACCTGATCCTTGGTTCACAGCTAAGTCGCCATCATGACTTACTGCCACACTTAGTGCGCTCAGAGCGCCAAGGTCAAGCCGTTATCCATCACCTCAATCCGCCGATCAGCCCTGAAGGCAAGTTGTACACTTTGAGCCCTGAAGATCAGGATCTCAAAATCGTCTTCCGTGCTATGTCCGACGGCTCTGGTTTCTACCCATACGACGTCTACAACCCTCAGCATATCAGCATGGACAGCGACACCTTAGGAACCACTGCAGGCGAGTACATCGTGGTACCGCTCAGATCAACCAGCGCTACACCGTATGGCTTTGGTTCACAACAAGTTTTTGTCGCAAATGTGATCGGTTCTAAAGACGATCCCAAGCCTATTGCTGTCAATTCTTGGATAGACGTCATTAAGAGCGTTTTAAACTTAGAAAAAACTTCATGCCAAGTGAGGGAAGATCTTATATATGACGCCGATAACAACACACAAGTCTCAGCCAAAGACTTCGCAACTCAAAAACAAGCAACCGAAACAAGATCGAGCATAAACATTAACACGTTGGTTGGTGGACATGTAGTGCAAGACTCACGCAACAAAACAGTTTCGGCGGGCGAAACCGTCTATCTGATGGCGATACGTCAGTGGCTTAATATCCTGAGCTACCCTATAACCGAAAAAGACTGGGGGACTGAATTCGCCATGCAGACAATACCAAATGCTGTCGGCGTGAAGCTTTCAGGTTACCTCTGTAGAGGTTAGAAAAAGTGGCTTCCTTAACTAATCTTCCAGCTGAACAAGGCCACTCCAACGCCGCTTCTGTCATGGCTACAAAGGTTGCAGTTCTCACCACTCCGCAGCAATGGTTCGTTCCCTACGCGGAGCAATTAGCACGAGAGCTGCAATGCCATTTGTTCCTGCGCCATGAGGATGTTCCACCAATGATTGAGACGGTCTTCATCCTCTCATATCACCGCATAATCCCCGAACATTACCTCAAGCAGCATCGCCATAACCTCGTGATCCATGCATCTGATCTGCCTCAAGGCAAAGGCTGGGCTCCCCTCACATGGCAAGTCTTGGAGGGCAAAAACGACATTGTCTTTACGCTCTTCGAGGCCGATGCCAGTACCGATAATGGCCCGTTTTACCTGAAAAAGACCTTACACCTCAGCGGATATGAGCTTGCTCCAGAGCTACGTGCACTACAAGCTCAGTTCTGCATCTCAATGTGTAAGGAATATCTTGCACACCAAGACGAGCTCCCAGCTCAACCACAGAGTGGCAGTGAGTCGTTTTACCGCAAGCGTACTGCCGTTGATAGCCAGATTGACTTAGCTCAAACCTTAGAGCAGCAATTTAACCTACTGCGCACAGTCGACAATAACGACTACCCTGCATTCTTTATTAAGGATGGTCGCAAATACATCCTTAAAATCTATCACGACCCCGAGTACACACCGCAAGATGCCTAAGCAGAGCAGTCTTTGAACCTACTACTCAAAGCCATGATTTGGACAACAAGACAAACCTGCCTAAGGCTCTGCTGGTGACCTATAGCAATCCAGCGCCCGCCCCAATTCTTGCGCCCATTAGCAAAACGGCCCAGCAAGTGCAAACTCGCTGAGCCGTTCTGTCATAAAGCCTAAGCTTAGCTTAGGCTTGCTAGCCTATGTGCTTTAGCACATGGGTTTTAGGCCATTGGGTTGTTGACCATAATGGTCTGCTCACGCTCTGGGCCAGTGGAGATGATAGCAACTGGAATAGTAGCTAACTCCTCTAAACGGCGAATGTACTTCTGAGCGTTTACTGGTAAGTCCTCAAACTTGGTAATACCAACGGTCGACTCGCTCCAGCCTGGCATGCTCTCATACACAGGGGTCACTTGAGCGTACTCGTAAGCTGCCAGAGGTGGCAGGTCGCTTAAGGTACCATCGGCCAGCTTGTACTTAGTGCAGATCTTGATCTCATCCATGCCGTCTAAGACGTCGATCTTCATTAAAGCTAAGCCAGATAAGGAGTTAATGTCCACAGCACGACGCATAGCCACAGCATCGTACCAGCCCACACGACGTGGACGACCAGTCACAGCACCAAACTCAGCACCGCGCTTTCTGATCTCCTCACCTAAGGCATCAGTTAACTCTGTAGGGAATGGGCCGCCACCAACACGGGTGGTATAGGCCTTACAAATACCTAAAACGTAATCAATGTGACGTGGGCCAGCACCAGAGCCAGTGCAGCAACCACCAGCCACAGTGTTAGAAGAGGTCACGTATGGATAGGTACCGTAGTCGATATCGAGGAAAGTACCCTGAGCACCCTCAAACAGGATCTTCTTACCCTGAGCACGGGCATCAGCCAGAATAGCGGAGATATCAGCCACCATAGCCAGCAGGCGGTCACGGATCTTCTCTACACCCTCTAAGATCGACTCATAAGAGACTTCTTCGGCATCAAAGTAGTTCTTTAAGCAGAAGTTACGGTAATCCAGCAGAGTCTTGAGCTTCTCCTTAAAGACGTTCATGTCATAGAGATCGCCCACACGCAGGCCGCGACGAGCTACCTTATCTTCGTAGCAAGGGCCAATACCACGACCAGTGGTACCAATAGCATTAGCACCGCGCTTGCGCTCAGAAGCCTTATCAATAGCCACGTGGATTGGCAGCAATAAGGAGGAGGCAGCAGAGACCTTAATGCGCTGCTCGGCATCAGTGATACCAGAGGCTTTGAGCTCTTCGATCTCAGTGAATAAGGCCTCAGGAGAGACGACAACACCAGAGCCAATTAAGCACTGGCAGGAGGAGTGCAGGATGCCAGAAGGCACTAAGCGCACCACGACCTTCTTTTCGCCCACCACTAAGGTATGACCGGCATTGTTACCGCCCTGACTTCTGACGACGATATCAGCATTGACGGTCAAGAGGTCGGCAATCTTACCCTTACCCTCGTCACCCCATTGGGTACCAAGCACAATTACGTTGTTAGGCATGTCAAAAACTCGCAGACACAGACAGTGAAGAAGAAAGACCTAGGGCGGGAAAAGCTCACCTCAAGCACACAGCGAAAGCTCGAAGTCACCTGCACCCAAAAGCACTAAACCACCTAGGTGCCGCCTCTTCTGCACTAATAACAAAAATTACAGACTAAGACGCGACAAAGAACGCTAGTCTGCCCCTTAGCCCATGTGTCCGGACTAAGGCCAAATTTGCAAAGCAAATTTGCAAAGCAAACTTTATGAGTTTACCGCAAAAAAGCTGATTTGTCAGGGGTTTTGCGCTACTTTGTGGTGCGACCTCATAAGTGATCGCTAAGTGATCGGCAAAGAGCTGATACAGCACACCAAAGCAATGGCTACTAGCGGTGATACCAGCTCTCCCTCGATCCTCAAAGCTCACTCTTTTCTTCCTGCTAAGCCCTACTCAAGCAGTAACGATTGCTGTTTAAGTAACAGCTTTTGTTGCTTAATGCGCTCTTTCTTAGCCTGCTTCCGGCGCTCAATATCAGCCTCATGCTCTGCCTTGGTGTAAGGCTGCCAAGGATGCTTTTCACCACACTCTGGGTACTGTCCTAACAGGAATAAACGCAGCAGCTCCGAATGAACCATTGGGACAAAGATATCGCAGATATTGCTCTCATTTCCTGCTTCTAAGAGCACTATATCGCTCTGCGCTAACGCTTTATTTAATTGAGCTAAGGCATCCTGACAATGACGTTGTAACTGCCAGCGATACAACGGCGCGTAGATAAAAGAGCGAGCATCAATCAGTGAAAGCAACGGACGATCTGTATACAGGCCTTGTTGATGGCCCAGCACTCTGCCGCGTTTTGCGGTGCTTGGGCGCTTTATGTTTTTATCGCCTGACTTGCCTAAAGATGCTGCATCGAGGCGAGCGCCCTCGTGCTCAAACACCTTTAGCCCCTGCCAAATCGCCTCCAAGGAATTAGCCGTTAAAGTTTTCCCTGAATAAGGAACTGGCAGATCGCCGTGTGGATACATGGGACTTAAGGTGGAAAACAACGGATCTCCACCTGCAAAGGTCACATCAAAAACAGGGATATCGCCAAATTCCTCCTGCAAACTCTTAGGTTGACGTCGACGATTAGCGATGAAAATCTGGTGTGTCACAGCTGTTCACCTTGGAAGCACTAAAAAGTCTTGTTCTTTGCTGAATCTCAATCTTTGGACTGAGCATTTACTCCTTCCTTTGCTTTACTCTCTTTTTCGGCTTGCTTGATCTTGAGTAAAAGAGAACGAAACACCGCTATCATTACAGCCTCAATATCCTCCTGCATCTTGTCTTGTCCTTGCTGCTGAGCTCTCAACACATACTCCGGCTCAGCATACGCCCACTGCTCTTGTGCCCACTCAGTCACATCGTTCACAAATTTAGCGCAAGACGCCTTAACCAGCTTATCCACAACATGACTGGCTGTCTCACTTTGCATTTCAGTGACACCAGTCATAATAAAATTCATCCAATCTAAATTTTGCAGACTTTTTAGCAAATGCTTTCGCAAGACAGCTGTGGCACTTTCTACGCCTTCTAAATCACGCGAACGCATCCTGATCTTGGCCTGAAGCAGAGCAACCATAGCTAAACGCCCAAAAAATTCCACCTGCATTTTGTTAATTTGCTTAGCTATGCGCTCTTCTTCTGCCGTAATAATTTCAGAATTGCCCACAAAGAATACCACTATGAGCGTTTCCAAGAGCTCAAATCGCGCTTCTTCTCCGATTGAGACGAACTCTCCATCTCGGTATAGGCCATTGTTCTCATACAACTCGCAAACATGCTTATAAGCCTCAACCGAAACTGAACTAAGCAGCAATGATTCCATGTCGGCGCTGGGATTTAATTTCTCTTTGAGCAAGCTAATACGACGCAGCAACAAACTAACATTAGACGTTGCTCGCTTTCTTTTTATTGCATACGCGCCTACCATTAATACCAGCAAAAAGCTTACAGCTAAGCCCATAGCTAGCCAAAAACTCACAGCATATGCAGCTGCTAACGCAACGACTATCACCCCAAAGCCTATAACCGCACGCATTCCCCTTCTCCGATTCAGAAAATAGTTTCATCGCTGAAACCATTACTCAGCCCCAGCTTGCTCTATAGTGGACATTGCGCCCACGCTTAAGTAAAGCACGAGCTTCGCCACGCCCAAAAGCCTCTAAACTAGCGCCTCTATAGCCCAAACCGCTTCAGCAGTGCTTGTTGGCAGTAATGAAACAGCTCTCATTGACGAGCCTGATAGTGATCCGTTGTAGGACTAATTGACCACAACATTAGGCTTCGCCCAAAGCTAATGATGCCTAGAGTACAAAAAAGGCGATCCCTACCAAAATCCACGGCACGCAGTGCTATGCGATGCAGCGCAGCGCAATGTGCCGTGAAATAGTAAGAACCGCCTTTTGGTGTCAGGCTTTGCCTCCCGCTATCAAGAGTAGGCTTGGCCCGTGTGGAAATTAGTTGAAGTTAAAGTTGCCTACACCTTCACGGCCACCCTTTGGGTCGTTGAAGTAACGGAAGAACTCGCTCTCAGGCTCCAACACTAAGACGTCATTGCCCTTGGACATGGACTTGCGATAGGCATCCATACTACGTAAGAAGTCGAACAGCTCTGGGTTTTGCGAGTAGGCCGAAGCATAAATACGGGTTGCCTCAGCATCACCATTACCCATGATACGACGTGCCTCACGCTCGGCAGTAGCGATCATCACCGCTACCTCACGATCGGCTTGAGCCTTAATGGTCTCAGCCTCACGACGACCTTGTGAGCGGTGCAGCTTAGCCACGGCATCACGCTCTGCGCGCATACGCTGGTAAATGGAGTTGGACACCTCAGGTGGCAGATTGATCTGCTTGATACGCACGTCCACGATCTCGATACCCAGCTCCGAAGAGTTCTTACCCAGATCGCGTAAGGCGTTCTGCATCACCTGCTCACGCTTGCTATTGGCAATAATGTTTTCCACCTCATCGCCAGCCACGGTATCGCTATTGACGCTAGCAGTATCGCTATTGTCGGCGGTCGTGGTGTTGAGTCCATCTGCACTCATGGCGTTTTGCATTTCTTGCAAGGCGGCATCGCCAGCGCTCTGGCTCTGGCCATCAGCGGCGCTCTGGACATCAGCTGAGCCGTTCTCTGCTAAAGCCACAGCTTGCTCATCAGCGCTATCAAAGGAGCTCTCTAAAGAGGCGTCTAAAGCGCTATAGCTCGAGCGTGGAGCTTGCTCTTGGCCGGACACGATCTCATGAATGGTTAAGCGACCGATCTGGCTACGTAAAGAGTTGTTAATACGGCGACGCAGCAGCTCTTCTGCCTGCATGATGTTACCGCCAGCGGTAGTCAGGTAGAAGGTCGAAGGATCGCTAATACGCCACTTCACGTAAGAGTCGATAATTAAGTCCTTTTTCTCAGCGGTCACGAAACGATCAGCACGAGAGCTTAAGGTCTGAATACGGGCATCTAAGACACGCACTTTATCGATAAATGGGATCTTAAAGTGCAGGCCTGGCTGCGATACAGCCAACTCAGCCTCAGAGTTACGTACCACCTTACCGAAACGGGTAACAATACCCACGTTACCCTCGCTAATGACAAACAGCGAGTTAAAGCCTAAGAAAGCCACAACGAGGAGAACCACTAAGACTAAATTCAGCTTGGAACTGTGCATGGCTTATCTCCCTTGGCTATAGCCGTAAGTAGGACGCGTAGCTGGACGCGAGGCTGTACCAACTGAGTTAGTCGTAGTACTTGGACGCTTCGTCTCATAGTACGGAGTCGTTGGCGTGCTATTCGAGCTAACAGCAGGCGTAGAAGCGCTTGGCTTAGTTCCAGTTGCTGCTGCACCCGTCTGACCACTAGTAGGAGGCATAGGCAGATACAACACAGGAGAAGATCCCTCTGGGGTATCAAGAATGATCTTAGAGGAATTACCCAGAACCTCTTGCATGGTCTCTAAGTACAGACGCATACGGGTGATCTCTGGAGCAGCATTGTACTCAGGTAACACCAATTCAAAGCGAGCGACCTCACCTTGTGCATCTAACACTACTTGAGAGCGATAAGCCTCAGCCTCTTGGCGGATACGTTGTACTTGACCTTCAGCACGAGGCAGCACTTCATTAGCGTAAGCCTCAGCCTCACGCTTAAAGCGTTGCTCATCCTCTTGGGCAGCAATAGCGTCGTCGAAAGCCTCTTTCACCTCATCTGGAGCACGAGCTGGCAAGAAGTTCACATCTACGATCGACAGACCCATCTTGTATGGCTCAATAATGGAGATCAAGAGCTCACGGGTACCTTGACGCACACGCTCACGACCGGAGGTTAAGATGTCGTCCATTAAGGTATGGCCAACCACATAACGCAGAGCACTATCAGTAGCTTCCATTAAGGAGTTATCTGGGTTAGTGACCGAGAACAGGTACTGGAATGGATCGGAAATACGATACTGTACGTCCATCTCCACAATCACCACGTTCTCATCTTCAGTCAGCATGGCACCTGAGGACTGGATCGAGCGCACCTGCTCAATATCCACCATAAAGACCTGATCAATACCAAGGATCTTCCATTGCAGGCCAGGATCTACCACTTCGTAGAACTTACCAAAACGTAAGACCACACCACGCTCAGCTTCGCGCACAGTGTAGAAGCCCATAAAGATGAAGATACCGAGCAAGATCACGATAGCAACTGTAAGGAGGCCTTTAACGCTCCCCTTATGCTTAGAGCTACCGCCGCCACCAAAGCCGCCTTTCTTAGACGACAGGATATCCTCGGCTTTCTTGAAGATCCCATTGAGGCCATTGCCGTTTCCATTACCGTTGTTACGGCTATTGCGCTCACGTTGGCGCTGCCATGGATCATCGTTGTCATTATTCCCAGAGGAGCGCGGTTCACGCTCACTCTTTGGACGGTTATCCTGCTGCCCTTGTGGGCCTTGATTCGGCGGATTCCATCCCATGAGAGAAGTATTTTCGTCGTTCAATTTCACAAAATCCTGTTGCAGCCAGCAAAACACTCTCCGGCCTTGGACTTAGAGCTTGTCCTTAACCTGTTTGCACTTTGGTTTTATGCAAAAGGGCAGTGTCCGAGCCGGACGGTGCACTGCAAGCTGCCTCCCTATAGTCCACAAAGACTACACAAGGCTACGACCGCCAAAGGTCGCCTGAATCTCTCATTTTAGCAATGAAAACTTCATTTTTCCTTAGTACTGCGCATTATCCGCAATCTAGCTCACACACTTTAGGCACCACTGCCTTGGCTCAGAGCCAAGTGGAGCAAGGAAAGCAAAGCACAGTAAGCTTTGGAAAAACATCGGTTGAAGTAGGCAACTCTTTAATCGATGTCGTCAAACACCAGCTCTTCCTCTTGCTCCCATGGCAGCTGCTTACGGTTGTGGTTTTCTAAGCAGGCAGCCAAGCGACCAGAGGTGACTTTGTTCAGACGAGCGGCATCGCTTGGCTTCAGCTTAACGCTTAAGTGCTCATGCCCTTGCTCATCATAGCTGGAGCTATCGATGGCCTTAAGCTCGTACAGTAAAGCGCGCACCTTGCCATCCTGAGGCCCCAGACACAGCTCAAAAGAACATTGATCTAACGTCAGCAGCTCAGACACCGCTTGCAGCAAGTCATCGAGACCGGCTCCGGTCTTCGCAGAAACATTAACGCGAATTGGACGGCCACTCTCATCACGGACAATACCAACCGCCACCTCGCTCTTTAAGTCAGCCTTATTAAAGACCAACAAAGCAGGCACACTATCAGCCTTGATCTGTGTGAGCACAGCATTCACGGCTTCGATGTTTTCCTCGATACGTGGATCGGCAATATCAATGATGTGCATCAGCAGATCTGACTGTACCGTCTCTTCCAAAGTAGCGCGGAACGCAGCCACCAGCTCGTGAGGTAAGTGACGGATAAAGCCCACTGTATCAGCAAACACTACCTTACCGATAGTTGGCAGCACCATGTTGCGTAAAGTTGGATCCAAGGTGGCAAACAACTGATCGGCCGCATAGACCTCACTTTGGGTCAAACGATTAAACAACGTTGACTTACCAGCATTGGTATAGCCCACAAAGGACACCACTGGGATAGCGTTCTTTTTACGCTGCTGGCGGTTCTGCTCACGGCGACGTGCCACTACCTCAAGATCTTCTTTAATGGCACCAATACGCTCACGCAGTGCACGACGATCCAGCTCAATCTGGGTTTCACCAGGGCCGCCACGTAAGCCGAAACCACCCTTTTGACGCTCTAAGTGAGTCCAACCACGTACCAGACGGGCTTGCTCATAACGCAGCTGCGCCAGCTCTACCTGCAACTTACCTTCATAAGTACGGGCACGCATTGCGAAGATCACTAAGATCAGCGCAATACGATCCATCACCCGCACCCCGATCTCTTTTTCGAGGTTGCGCTCTTGTGCAGGTGTGAGAGGACTATTAAAAACTACGACCTCAGCCTCATGTGCACGCACAGCATCAGCCACTTCCTGCACTTTGCCTGATCCAATATAAGTACGTGGATCAATGCCATCACGACGACACACAATGGCATCACAAATAGTGGCACCAGCTGACTCTGCAAGGCGATGCAATTCCTCGAGGTCTTCTTGATTTTTGGCCTGTGGTAACTCCACATGCACGAGAATAGTTGGGCCTAACGACTCAAACTCTTTTTCAGCCATATATCTCCGAATTATGTGCCTCTCTGAAGCCAGCTCACAGCTGGCAGAGGCAATAGCTATCTTTAATCTGTTATTTTGGGGCTTAGGCTCTGTCCCACAGCAACTCGCTCTATGGCGGTGTGGCTAAGCTTTAGTCGACTGCTTCTTACTTGCTGGCGACTTGCCATCAGGCGCATTGAGCTGAGTGTAAGACTTTAACAGCGAGCGTAAGAGGGCTGGTACCTCAAAAGATAGAAGGTCTGCCAAAGCCGTCATATCATGACGCTCTTGTGCTGCGGTGATATGACGCAAGATCAGTACAAAGTTATGCTTAAAGGTACTGTCACCAAAGTCCAGCAATCTACCCAGATCAGCGCATAACGCTGTTAAGCCATCAAAGCTCCACGCTGGCGAGCAAGTCAAAGCCATTTCTGCAATCGCATGACTACGCTCAATCAGTTGCTGGGTATATTCCACGATGTTCATTGGGGTCAGCGTCACTTCAACCGGATCAAAAAGCAACACTGGCTCTGACATCAGAGCCTGATCGATTTCCTGCAAGTAGCGGGAGAGGGAAGCACGCGCACTCAGATCCCATTCTTCATCAGAGATCTGCAACTGTTTTTGGATAAATCGCTCACGCTGCTCAAAAGGATCGACCCCCGTCGCGGCACTAGCCGCAACAGAGTCCTTCTTGGTTTTGGCTCTTACCATCTCCTACTCCTTGAGTTTGTGACGCCCAAACGCATGCGCGAGGCATAAGGGAGCTGTTATAAATTAAATTTTGGTGCACTGATAAAACAGAGCAACAGCCATAAGAGAGCGGTTTTAGACAACCTCAGAAAGGTGCATTTTAAGCCGCTGGTTAATTTATAACAGCTCCCATAAATAAGTGACTTGCTTATTGCTTACTGCCTACTACCTACTGCTAGTAGTGAAAAGCCCACAGCTGTGGATGTTGTTGCAGGATTGCCAGCACCTGATCCCATTTGTGCTCATCTTCAATGGTCAAATAGTGGCGTTCGCTATACACCGCATCACCGGCTGCAGCGTCAGCGGAACTGGTAGCAGCGTCAGCTGCACTGTCAGCGGCAGCAGCGTCGGCTGCGCTAGCAGCAGATGCAGCGCCAGCTGCGGTGGCATCCTTAAGGCCACCACGTAACCACGTCATTTGATGCTTGGCCAAACGCGCGGTGGCAATCACACCGAGCTCGACCATTTCGTCATAAGACACTTCACCCTGCAAATACATCGCCACTTGACGATAGCCCACAGCACGCATCGCAGGGGCATTAGCATCAATACCACGATCGAGGAGCTCTTGGGTCTCTGCAATTAAACCATGCTTGAGCATATGCTCAAAACGCTGCCGTATAAGCTCACGCAAATGAGTACGATCGTTATCTTGAGGCAGCAACACCAGCTCTAAACGTGAAAATGGGCAAGCATTCTTCTTTTCACCAAAATACGAGCTCATTGGACGGCCGGTCATGAGGTACACCTCAAGGGCACGAGCCACACGCTGCTTATCCAGCGGAGCTAGTTTTTGATACAGAGGAGGATCAATGGTCTTAAGCTTTTCATGCACGCTCGGCCAGCCTTCGGCAGCGGCCATAGCCTGTACTTGCTCGCGCACTTCAGGACTAGTCTCGGGCAAAGGAGACAAACCATCCACCAGTGCTTTGTAGTACATCATGGTACCGCCACAAATAATAGGCAGGGCACCACGAGCACGGATCTCTCCGACCAGACGGATACAGTCATTGCGGAAATTGGCTGCACTATAGCTTTCGCTTGGGTCACAGATATCAATCAGGTGATGCGGACAAATAGCCAGCTCTTCTTTGCTAGGCTTGGCTGTACCCACATCCATGCCCCGATACACTAGAGCCGAATCCAGCGAAATGATCTCAGAGCGCAGGATCTGCGCTAGCTTAAGCGATAAAGCACTCTTACCCGACGCGGTCGGCCCTAAAATCACCAGCGCCTCACACATGCCCACCCCCCAACAATCAAAAAGGCTTAAACAAGCCCAAAACGTGGCGATTATACCATGTGCGTGCAGCGGTAAAAACACGCATCCTAGGGGATGCACTGTCCTTCCGAGGGAGGCACCGGCAGCGCTACCATGCGCCTTTAGCGCATGGCGCTGGCGCTAACGGCGCAGTCGCGCCGCTGCACAGCGGTGCAGAGCAGTTCGTGCAGGGCGTGCAGTGCACGCCGCTGTGTGCGCAGCGCGAAGCACGCAATGCGCGACGCTTAGAGCTCGTTTGCCTGCTTATTCTGCAGATCCTCTTCTTTGAGGTGAGCCACGGACTCTGGAGTAAACCACTCACTGTACTCACGGATCACTGGCTTATGGCTCTCGTTAATGGTGCTTAAGTGAGCCTCTAAGCTACTTAAGCAACGCTCATAGTCCTCGGCCTTTAAGTACTCTAGGATCTGGCGGTGCTCTTCGGTTAAGACCTCGGTTGGTGTCACACGGTTAAAGGTGAGGAAACGGATACGATCCATTTGGCCCTTAATCAGCTGAATGGTACTCCATGCCATACCACCACCGGAAATGCCGCATAAGTGCTCGTGGAAGCTGTCGTCTAAGCGGAAGTAAGTGGCACGTAAGTCCTTGTCCTTACTATCTCTGCTGTCACGGCGCTCACGTGGCTGCATCGCACCCAACAACTCGTTGCTGTGCTCAGTATCATGCTCAGAGTCGAGATCATATAAGCCATCATCCACAGCTGGCACCACTGAGCTTGCAGTTAAGCCATTGGCGGTGGCAACCGATGCAGCGGCAGCTGTAGCATCAATAGCGGCGCTCTCGGCAGCCTTTAGGTCACATTGATGCTGCTGCACAATGATCTTCTCAAGCTGCGTTAAGCACTGGTGACGGGCACGCTTATCCAGCTTCTTGTAATTGAGCACACACTCCTTTTCGATGGCAGTACGGACAAACACCGTTTGCTGCAATCTACTCACGGAAATACGCTCCACCACAGAACCTCGCTGTGGTAACACCGAGAGCAGGCCCTCGTAGCTCAAGCCCATTAAAGCCTCACGCACAGGCTGACGTGACACATGGAAGTGCTCGGACAAACCATTTTCCGAAAGCAAAGTACCAGGCTTGATCGTAGTTTCAATGATCAGCTTGCGCAGAAAATCGTAGATCTGCGTACTGATCACTTTCTTAGAAGATAAGCGCAAACGTGGCAGGACAATAGAACTAGCAACAGACATCTTTTATGACCTCCATCCGCCACAGTTCCAGCGTCTCACTCCCTCGCTAGAAACATGGTGAACTTTTCAGCAACAACAACTGCCTTGTAGCAAACAGACAAGACAGAATACAATCCCAAGCACAGCGCTTTATCCTAGCCTCAAGCTAGCTTGAAGCTAGACACAAACTGCACCTGAACACACACTACTTTTGCACTGCACTAAAATAAGCACTAAGTACAGTCTTAAGCTCTCAAAGTGGGCACACAACAGCGTTTGGGGCCGCATTTCAGCACCAGTACCGCTGCTAACGCCCCGAATATATGGTTACGATTACGTAGCATACAAGTCAGATCAGTAGACAAAAATTCTGACTAAATTCCCACTTTGCCCCTAGATCTTATCAGCCAATACGCCTAAATCTACTTGATCCAGATCAAATAATCCCATTTTCCCCTATATTTTTTGCCCAAATTGGTCATCTAGTCGACTAGAGTGCAACCTGTACTCTTACTCCTTATGCACCCTAAAACACCCCTGATAGTTTTGGGATCTTTTACTTCTGAGCAACAAATTAAGCATGCTATTTTAGGGCAACATCTAGATGTTAAGCCAGACTTGGTAAGGCTCTAAAGCCATCATTAGGCATGAAAAAATCGTAGCTATTCCCCTTGTGAATCTGCTATCTTAGACAGCCACACAGGGCGGCACCATGGGGTCTCGCCTAAATGTGTCAGCATTGCCTCTGCCAAAAGATTAGGGCTTCTTGGCATGAGGTTTACGAAAAAAATAAAACCGATATCCGTGCCCTCTCTTCACTCAGGGCCCACTTCTCAGTCTGGCAGAGCTTACCTTAGCTTGCCAGAGCTCAAGTTCATGAGAACTACATTGGTGGGGACGAGAGATTGGTGCAACTTGGGCTGTCTTGTGACAGCAATCCTGTTTTCATGGGGCTTTGTATGTATAGCTGCCAATACTTCTTTCAGTGCTTAATGAAAATGGGATCGTGCACTACTCCTAGATCTTTGGTGCTCCAGAGATCATTGGTTCCACCAAAACACTGAGCGCTTATTGCTTGCTAGGCTTAGGCTCTATAGACATGACCGCAGCTTTCCTCCTGCCGTCTTGAGCCTTGTATGTGCGCTCTAGCTTTAACTTTGTTTTTGCACCCCTCGTTGTACCTGGCACAAGGTTTTTCCGTTCAGTCATGTGCGCAGTATGGCGCTACTTAAGGAAACATTGTGGCCACTATCGTTGTAGTTGCTCCTTCCCCTAACTTCGGTCGCATAGCCAACTTAGTGCTGCGCAATATGCGGCTGCAGAACGACATCCCTGTAGTTGTAGGCTCAGATCAGGATGGTTGTGAAAAAGCCCTCAAAGACTACCCTAATGCAAAGGTCTTTGTTACCCGTGGTGGTACAGCCAAAGCCTTGAGCAATATTTCTGATGCCACCATCGTGGCCACCAGATCCTCATTTTTCGACATCATGGACTCCATCAAAAAGGTCTTACAACAAGGAGCCCATAGGATCGCTGTGGTCACGCACAACAACATCATTGGCTACAAACCTTCCAAGATCGACATCGGTAACATCCACATCAACATGATGCCTTGCAATGATGCCTCCGAGATCAAAGCCACTGTGGAGCAATGTATCAGCAATGGCTATGACGGCATTATTGGCTGTGTGGTCGCGGTAGCTACCGCCAATCTCTACCACACCACCTGTGCCTTCATCGATTCGGATTACTACTCCATTCATCAGGCCATCGCTGAAGCCCTAAAAATCGAAAAGGTCATGAACGTCCAAGAGCTTGCTCTCAAGCGCATGGATGCCCTCATCGACAACATCGAAGAAGGAGTCCTGATCTACTCTTCAGACCACCAGATCGTGTTTATTAACGAGGTCGCGCAACGCCTATTGTCCGAAGTACCACAAGAGCAATGGTTCGGACTCTTTGAGCGGTACATGGATGGCACGCATCGCCACCCGCATGTCATTCCCGTCAAAAAGAGGCAATTGGTGGTACACACCTTGGAGCTTGAGTTGGAAAACAACAACGAAGACAGCTCTCTCTTGGTGATCTTGCAGGACGCCTCAGCTATCGAGAAGACCGAGCATGCGATCCGTACTGCTGCTTATGCCAAAGGCCTCTACGCCCGCACCAGCTTTGATGACCTCGTCTTAAATAGTCCAATCATGACCGAGGTTAAAGATAAGGCTTTACGCTTTGCCAAATCTGACTCCACTGTGCTCATCATGGGTGAAACCGGTGTAGGCAAAGAGGGCTTTGCTCAGAGTATCCATAATGCCAGCAATCGCAGTCGCCAGCCTTTTGTTTCCGTCAACTGTGCCTCTCTCCCACAGGGCTTAGTCGCCAGTGAGCTTTTCGGCTATGCCGAAGGCGCTTTCACGGGAGCACGCCAAACAGGTAAAAAAGGCCTATTTGAGCTGGCCCAAGGTGGCACCATCTTTTTAGATGAGATCACTGAGATTCCGCTGGATGTTCAAGCTCAATTTCTGCGTGTGCTGCAAGAGCGTGAGGTAATGCGCATCGGTGATGATCGCATCATCCCGCTTAATATCCGCGTGATCTGCGCCACCAATAAAAACATCCTCCCGCTGTGTAAGGAAGGTAAGTTTCGCTTTGATCTCTACTATCGCATTAACGTGCTCAAGTTACAGCTACCACCTCTCCGTGAGCGTACCGCCGACATTGTGCCTTTGTTCCAGCGTTTCATCGCAGAATGCCAAGGCATCAAAGACGCCTCGCAAATCGAAGTTGAGCCCGAGGCCCAAAACTTACTTACCTCCTACGGTTGGTTTGGCAACGTGAGAGAGCTGCACAATATCGCTGAGATCTGCGCTCTGTATGGTCAGCACATCACTTACAAGCACGTGTTTGAGAACCTCTTCAGCGAAGAAGAACAAGCTCGTATTGGTGCTGACTCTATGGCAGATAATGCTGGTGGCATGTCCCCACCTTCACAATCTGTGGTTTCGCTGCTGATCCCTTATAACGCTACGGCTAGCCAAGTGGAGTATCTCTACCTCAAGCAATTACTGGCCAAGCATTCCATCAAAGAGGCAGTGAAGATCTCAGGTCTATCACGCACCACCATTTGGCGGCGCATGAACCAATATGAGCAAAAATACGGGCACGCCTCGCTCTCCCAAGAATCCCAAGGGCACCCAGAGCACAGCGTGACAGCCGTCGATCCATCCACTCGTCCTACAAGTGCATATCCTCTGCTCTAACAGCTGCCCTCCGCCAAAGAGATGCAGGCGGATATGAAGGAAGGCCACTGTTTTTACAGCTTTTGCAGCCGACACAGGGAGCTGCATATGAGGCAGGGACAGGGGATAAGGGTGTTTGCAGTCATGCGACCAGAGCAAGCTTGATGGCTCAGGCTTGCTCAGCCAGTGCAATTGCCAAAATGCACATTTTGCCCTTAACCCCTCGTCTCAATGACCATACCCAAGCTGCCAGCTGTTCAAGCTACCCAGCTGTTCAAGCTGACAGCTGTTCAAGCTAATTGACCTCCTAACTTGGCCACTAGCTACCCCCTAAAATCTACAGCACTCGTCCCCTCCCAGATCCCCGCAAACTCAAGCCCATAGCCACTATCGGCTCTGTTCTTCTGACTTATTTCCCCTCCCCTGCATCGCACTCTTGCTATTTCAGTCTCTACTTTATTACTTATACATACACCTCATTATCATTTGTCGTATTAATCGATATTTATCGCCTTTTTGTTTTAGCTGAATCCCTGCTTAAAACGTGGATTGTTAGCCGTTTTTCACGTAACTACGTTTTTGTGATCAGGCTTCAAAAATATTTGTTTCATATTGAAATATATGAAATATAAATTTGTTTCATTATTAAACAAAAATTTTAGCAAATGGCTATCTGACGCCATTTCTAGACTTGGCACGCTTATCGCCATTACTATAAAAGACTACAAAAGTAGCTATCGAGTGTAACAAGTGCATAAATTGAAAAGAAAAACTTAGAGCCAATACCTGTTGGCAAAGCCTTGTGTAGCGCGGCCTAGCGCCCCTAACAGCGACAGTGTCTTGGTATTTTTAGCTCTGTTATTTCATTTATACATTTGTTGCATTGAGTAAACCTCAAACCTCAAGGCGGTATGTCTCGCTCTTTATAGGTATTTCGGTACCTACTCATACCGTTCAGGGGCAACCGCATAGCGCAAATGCTTTTAGCAGTTCTGACTTTACGCCTCACTCTGACTCCACTGTGAAGCGAACACTAAAAGCATTTCATCTAGTGCCGTCTCTAGCAGGCGGGCTGATACATCTTGGGCCTGAACTCTCCTCAGAGCCCTTTCTAGCAGGATGTACCAGCCTACAAGTCCTGATGCTATGGATGTCACGTAACGTTTCTATGCGGTGGCTTTTTTGAGGGAGGGTGCAAAAGTGGGTTTTAGCTCCCTCAATGAGGTGAGTTTAGTTTTTCACGAGGTCTGTCATATTATGAAGAAATCATTCTTGGCCTTCATGTTAGCCGCTGCTACCGCAACTTTCGGCTTAACTGGTTGCGGTGGTGACGATTCCAGCTCCAGCTCTGCTAAGGCTGCTTCGGCTGCAGAGCCAGTAGTACTTCGCCTTGGTTTTGAGAACCACCCAGGTGAGCCATTTACCGAGGGCTGCGAGAAGTGGAAGGAGCTGCTGGAGCAGCGCTCGAACGGCACCATGAAGATCGAGTTATATCCATCCTCACAACTTGGCTCCAAAGACGACATCATGGACATGATGGTCGCAGGTGAACCTGTTTCTACCCTGACTGACGGTGCCTTCTACTACGATCGTGGCGTCTACGATATGGGCATTGTCTTCGGCCCATTCCTCTTCAGCAGCTGGGAAGAAGCCTTTAAGCTCAACAAGAGCGACTGGTACAAGCAGCAATCCGAGCTCCTTTCCCAAAAGGCTCACATCAAGATTGTCTCCACCGACTGGCGTTATGGCGCTCGCCACACCTTAACCACCAAGCCAGTGAACAAAATTGAAGACTTCCATGGTCTGAAGATCCGTGTTCCAACCAACATCATCCAGATCAAGGGCTTTGAGGTCTTAGGTGCCACCCCTACCCCAATGGCTTTAGGCGAGGTTTACACCTCCATTCAGCAAGGCACTATTGACGGTGTGGAGAACCCTCTGGCTGTGCTCTACAACGGCAAATTCCACGAAGTTGCCAAGTACTTATTAATGGACGGCCACGTCTATAACGTCACCAACTTAGTTGTGGGTGTGGACTTCTGGAACTCCTTAACCCCAGAGCAACAAAAGTTACTCCAAGAGACTTGCGATGAGGCCGGTGCTTACCAGAATCAGCTGCAAGAACAAGCTGAAGCTGAAATCCTGAAGAAGTTTGAGGCCGAGGGTGTGACCATCACCTACCCAGACGACGCCTTTAAGGCTCAACTCAAGGAAGCTTCTCTGAAGTTCTACACCTTACCAGACTTCAAGGACTGGACCCCAAATCTCTACGAGACTGTGAATAAGGCTATGAAGGAATAGCCACACGGCTATTCGTGCATAGCAGTAAGGCTATGCGTGCATAGCCTCACGGCTTGTACCGCTGACAACGGTCAGTGAACTTAGATTGTCATCATGCAGCGCAAACAGCACCCTGAGCTGTCTCTTCGCCTGAATTTTTGGTTCTTGCGAGGCTCAACACAAACCACCCTAAGGTCTGATGTTGAGAGCTGCATGTTGTTCCTCTAAGTCTACATCCCCTATTTCCCTTTTACGGTGTGCATAGGCTCTTTGGGCCAGTGTAAGGGGCTTGTTGTCTCAAAAAACGGAGTATTCCCTTTATGGATACGAAGAAAATCCTCAGCAATTTGGATTTAGCGCTAGCTGGAGTAGCGTTTGTAATCCTGATTGTGGTGACTTTCGGTGGCGTGATCATGCGCTACATCCTGTCGAGCCCTCTGGCTTGGGCTGAAGAGGTTCAACTGTGGATGTTCCTCTGGATCACCTTCTTAGGTGCAGGCGCAGCTTTCCGTTACGGCTCTCATGTGGCTGTGGAAATCGTCTACGAAATCCTGCCAGTGAAAGTTAAACATGTGATGGATTACATCAACTACATAATCGTGATGCTGATCCTGCTCTATTTAATGTTCTTAGGCTTCGACCTCTTAGCCCTCATGGCCAAGATCGGTAAGACCACTGCTATTTTGCGTATTCCTACCATGTTCATCAACGCAGTGATCCCTATTTGCTGCCTGATCATGATGGTGAGCTTCACTTATACCAATCGTGCACTCTTCAAAAAGGGTCAATGGCAAAAAGAGCATGACGCTAAAGCCGCAGAACTTGCTGCTAATAACGCCGCTGGTGCAGCTATCGCCGCCGAGGAACAAGGCACTGCTAGTGCTAACACCTCCAGCTCGGTTCAGGCTGAAACCAATGACTCTACCCCAGCTGAAAAGAGGATCTAAGCTATGGATTCAGTAGTTATTCTCAGCTGCGTGTTAATGCTGGTCTTCCTCTTCATGAAGCTGCCAGTATTCATCGCTATCTTAGGTGCGGCTGTCACTTACTTCTTCCTGCATCCAGAATTAAGCTCATCCATTCTGGTGCAGCGTATTCTTGCAGGCTCACAATCGATCCCACTCTTGGCCATTCCATTCTTCGTCTGTGCTGGCGTCTTCATGAACTACACCGGCGTGACCAAGCGTATCGTTAATTTCTGCGAATCGATCGTGGGCAACATCATTGGTGGTATCGGTCACGTGACCGTGTTAGTGGCCACCTTAATGGGCGGTCTGTCTGGCTCCAACTTAGCTGACGCCGCTATGGAAGCCAAGATGCTGGCACCAGAAATGCGCAAGCGTGGTTTCTCCAATGCTTTTGCTTCGGTGCTCGTCGCAACTTCCGCCATTATCACCCCACTGATTCCACCTGGAATCGCCATGATTATTTACGGCTCGATTGCAAATGTCTCGATCGGTAAGCTGTTCATCGCCGGTATTGGCCCAGGTTTAATCCTGTGCGTAGCTTTAATGCTCTTAGTAGGTGTGGTTTCCTACAAGCGTGGCTACCGTAATCCTCACAAGGTCGACACCTCGCCAAAGCGTATTTGGACCACTTTCAAAGGTGCCTTCCTGCCACTGTGCTTACCAGTGATCATCATCGGCGGTATCCGTATTGGTGCTTTCACCCCAACCGAAGCTGGTGCAGTAGCCATTGTCTACTCGCTGTTCTTAGGTCTGGTGTACCGCGAGATGAAGCTCAAGGACATCATTACGGGTTTAAAGGAAACGGTCTTAACCTCGTCTTCCATCATGCTCATCATCGGCGCAGCCTCAGCTTTTGCTTGGGTCTTAACCCGTGAGCGTGTGCCTCAATACTGCACTGAGCTGTTCATCAACTACCTCAACAATGCAGTTGTCTTCCTGCTGATCGTGAATCTCTTCCTGCTGATCGTAGGTATGTTCATTGAGGGTAATGCCGCCATGATCATTCTGGTGCCATTACTCGCCCCACTGGCACATCACTTTGGTATCGACGAAATTCAGTTTGCCATGGTGGTGATCTTCAACTTCGCCCTTGGAGCTCTTTCGCCTCCAATGGGAACACTGATGTTTGTCACCTGTTCTATCACCAAGTGCCCAATGGGAACCTTTATTAAAGAGGCAGTACCTTTCTATCTGTTACTAATCGGCTGCTTACTGCTACTTACTTTCGTTCCTGCATTCAGCACTGGCTTAGTCAACTTAATTTACTAGCATGCCGCGCGGATCCCCGCCTTGGAATGAACTAGTACGAATCTGGCTCAGAGACAGCATTTCTAATACCTCTAAACACATCTCTGAGCCTGTGCTGTTCATCCTCGGAGCTTATGAGCGTGCGGCTGTAATGAAAACTAGCAAGCTCAGAAACATCAGCTCCCAGCTGGGATTTGCCTTTAAGCGTTCTCTTGTTTAAAGGACAACTATCATGAAGACCATTATTATTCCAGAACCAGGCAAGGTCGAAATCATAGAGACCCCAATGCCAGAACCAAAGCCAGGCGAGGCCTTACTTAAGGTTCTGTGTGGTGGTATTTGCGGCTCTGATTTAGGTACCTATCGCGGCACCTTTGCTTATGCTTCCTATCCTCGCATTCCAGGTCACGAGTTCTCGGCAGAGATCGTCAAGATCAACGGCAGCTCCGACACCTTAAAAGAAGGCATGGTTGTCACCTGCAATCCTTACTTTAACTGCACCAAGTGCTATTCCTGCGAGCGAGGCTTAGTCAATTGCTGCGAGCACAATGAGACCTTAGGCGCTCAACGTGATGGTGCTTTCAGCGAGTATGTGTGCATGCCTCTTGAGCGTATCTACGATGGCAAGGGCTTAACCCCTGATGTACTGGCCGCTATCGAACCATTCTGCATCAGCTATCACGGTGCTGTTACCCGTGGCCAAGTTAAGGCTGGCGACAAGGTCTTAGTGATCGGTGCCGGTACTATTGGCGCTTTAGCAGCAGTAGCCGCTAAGACCCAAGGTGCTACCGTCTATATCTCCGACGTGGCCCAAAAGAAGATCGATTATGCAGTCACGAACTTTGGCTTAGATGGCGGTATCTTCAACGATGAGCACATGCAGGAAAAGTGTGCTGAAGTCACTCAAGGCCATGGTTTTGATGTCACCATCGAGGCTGTTGGTCTGCCTTCTACCTTCCAAGCAGCTATTGATGCCGCTGCCTTTGGTGGCCGAGTGGTCTTAATTGGTGTGGGCAAAAAGAACCTCGACTTCAACTTCACCTTACTGCAAAAGAAGGAGCTCAATGTTTATGGTTCACGTAATGCTCTGAAGCAAGACTTCTTGAACCTCATCGACTTAGTCTCCGCTGGTAAAGTGGACTTAAAGAAGGCTATCACCAACACCTATGCTCTCAAAGACGCTGCTCAAGCCTTTAAGGACTTCGCTGAGCATGGTGCTGACATGCTGAAAGTCGAGATCGACTTCCGCAAATAGCCATTACCCTTTTCCCTCTAAACAACAAGGCTGCGATATGTTGCGCCTTTTAGGCTGATCTAAACAATCTGAGACCTCGTGCTCTCGCAACAAGCAACCTTATTTCTTCATAGTCTAAGCCGGGTGCAAACCCACTTGTATCCGGCTTTTTTTCATAGCGATCTTACATAGCCTTGCTGCCCCGATGTTAAGTGCTCACAAGCGCACCACCATCCAACCCAGAACCCTCCCTAAAATTTCATTTAGCCTCCGCAACCACTTAGAGCGCGCCTAGAGAGCGCCTAAAGTACCCCCAAAATGCACCCACTAGCAGTTAGAGCAAGAAAACGCAACTTTTACCAACCTAAAGCAATTCGTGCAGGATTTTGCGTTTTTTGCTACTCAGCACACATTGAAATCTTTTTGTAGTAACTATAATTACCTTGTAAACCTTAATTTTAGCGGGGTTTGCTGAGCTTTTTCTGGTTAAATAATTTCCCTAAAAGCCTCTTACCCTGAAAGGTTTGCTCTGAGACACCAAATTCGATCTCATAAGTCGATCTGCCTTTCTTTTCCTTAAATCTGTTAACTAGTTTTTTGTATTTCTGCACCAGCGATAGTACCGTTTGCGTTTTTTGTTTGTAGGCCTCATTACCGACTATGACCAGCTATGACCAATTGCTTGTCTTGTAATGTGAGTGATGTAGGCCCTGCCTCGCGGACGATAATGTCCTGTCGCTCGCTGTGCTGAGCTGTTCACCGCCCCTCGCTTACATTGTATCTAAGAGAGGTTCTCCAGTGTCTGTGTGGTGCAGCCTGTGTCAGGCTGATCTTCGAGGTTTTTTCGTATGAAACACTCATTCGCCTCGCTATTGCTAGCGGCCGCTACCTCTATTTTTGCTCTTGTAGGCTGTGGAGAAAATGATTCCACCCCTACTCCAGAAGCTGATGCCCTTGTTTTACACGTTGGCTATGAAAATGCCGTTGGCGAGCCTTTTGATCAAGGTTGCCGTAAATGGCAGGAGCTCGTGAATAAGCGCTCCAACGGTAAGATGCAGCTGAAACTTTATCCGCTCTCCACCTTGGGCTCCAAATCAGAAATCATGGATCGCATGGTTGCCGGAGAGCCGGTTTCGACCTTAACCGACGGTGCTTTCTTCTACGATCGCGGGATCTACGATATGGGCATCGTCTTTGGCCCATTCCTCTTTAGCAATTGGGAAGAAGCCAATCGTCTGCATCACAGTGCTTGGTACAAAGATCAAGCTCAGAAGCTCGAAAAACAAGCTCACCTTAAGATCGTTGCTGCTAACTGGCGCTATGGTGCCCGTCATACTCTGAGCACCCAACCAATCACCCAGTTAGAAGATTTCCAAGGTCTGCGTGTGCGCGTGCCAACCAACATCATTCAGATCAAAGGCTTTGAGGTCTTAGGAGCTAAGCCTGTACCAATGCCTTTGGACGAGGTTTATAACGCCTTAAAGAAAGGTGAAATTGATGCTGTAGAGAATCCACTGGCTGTGCTCTACAACGGTAAGTTCCAAGAGGTCGCCAAATACCTCTTGCTCGATGGCCACGTGCATAACGTCACCAATCTTGTAGTCGGTGAAGCTTTCTGGAACTCACTGACCAAAGAACAGCAGGAGATCTTGCAATCTACCTGTGAAGAGGCCGGTAACTACCAGAATGAGATGCTCAGTAAGGCCGAAGACGAGCTCTTAAAGCAGTTTGAAGCCGCAGGCGTGACCATTACCTTCCCTGATGAGCTTTTACGCATTCAGCTTAAGGCTGCTTCGCTTAAGTTCTACACCCTGCCAGAGTTCTCTAAGTGGTCGCCAAACCTCTATGAGACCGTAAATAAGGCCATGCACAGCGAATAGGCGTCGTGACGCCACCTCTGGCCCTTTGGGCCATTCGGCCACCGCTGCGCCGCAGCGTAGTGGCGGCCTCTAGACCGCCGATCGGCCGCAGAGCGGTCGCCAGACCGCTGGTATGTCGCAGCGCGACAGCTGGGCCGCATGGCCTAGCTACGCCGTAACAGCTGGCGCGCTAACTCTAAGAGATTGAGCTCCTGTAACGTCCCATGTTGCAGCAATGGCTTTAATTGCTCAAAAGAGCTGATCCCGCTTAAGAGATAGCGCGCATCATATTCCGTATTGATCTCATACTCGCGCGCCCGAGCCAGCATCGTACACAGCTGCTGTGGTGCTTGGGCCTCGCTCTGATCTAATTCCCCTCCATTAATGCTCTTAGAGCCAGCTGCAATCAAATGCAGAGCTTGAGTCGCTAGTGCTGCCAAATTGCAGCCCAGCAAATACTCAGGAATAGTTTGCAGCTCAATGATCCCACGACTTACCTGCAACCTAAAACCACAGCGCGCTGCTGCCCGCCGAATTTCCTCTTGTTTAAAGGCTTTAGCCAGCACACTGTCTACCTTTAGAGCAAAAGGCACTTTGAGCTCTGAGACCCGTACCGTATTATCACGTACCTGCAAGCCATACTCTAAGGCTAAGCACTCAGCTAAGAGATCCGAGCCCTTGCCTATGAAATAGCGATTTTGCAAGCAAAAGAGCAGTACATTAGGCGCAATCAAGGCCAAAAATTGTGCCCCCTCAAGTCCATCAGCAAGCTCTCCCTCAGGTGTAGCTCCCAGTGGTGTGACCGCAGTGCGCTCAGGTCTCTCAAAAGGCGATATGCCCTGATTAGTGAATTGGCTGGAACTACTGCCAAAACTTGAGGTACTTGCAGACGCTGCAGACGCAGCACCCACTGCAACGCCAGCGTGCGTAGGCATCACGTTATGAGCCGTATTCCCAGCACGATAGCGCGCACGACTACCGGTGAGCACCTGCATCGCTTGCGCAAAAGAGCGCGATCTATCCATGATATTCCGCGCCCGCTCGTCTGACTCCGCCGATGGCTCTGGGCCCCTTGTAACAGCGCCCGCCCCTGTGCTTAGTGGCACATAAGCACTACTTGGTGTAGGCACTTCACTAGGTTGCCCTACAGGCTCTGCTACGGTATTGGCAGTATTCCCAGCACTTACAGAAGAGTTCTCTAAGTCCTCGACACTATCGGCCCCTACACCTGCACTTACTTCTGATGCAACAATATCGCTAGCTACTTGCTCTGCACCCGTTAAACCGCTGCGCTCTAATTGCCGTGAGCGCTCTTGCTGCAGCATCATCTCTTCGAGATTGACACCAGAGCCCGAGCTTACACTTGTGCTTGTGCTTACGCTTGCACTTGCGTTTGTACCAAAGCTCTCGCTTGCTGAATGAGCAGACGTCTCTGGCCCCGTTATTTGCTCATCAAACTCATTTGAGGCTGTATCTGCTGCCAGAGGCTGAGGAGCATATTGAGGGTAAAAAGAGCTTACCGCCTGTTGTGCTGCACGTAAGGAGTTTAAAGTCGCTAATCCAGCTTTAAGGCTACCAAAGTCACAGCAAGCACCTTGTAAGGTTGGTTGCTCTACTGTCTGTCCGTGATAGAGCACAGTAGGATGCTGAGCAAAGAATTGCTCGACGCTGGCGCGAAGCTCCGCCTCACGCCCCGAGCCAGAATCTCCCGCCATTGGCGCAGCTGCGTCGTCGTATGGGGTGCTTGCAGGCTGTGGCTGCTGTGGTAGTGGTGGCAGCTCTGGCTGCTGCTCTGGCTGTGGTGGCAGTGGCTGTGACGCTTGCGGTTGTGGTGGCAGCTGCGGTTGAAGTTGCGGCTGCTGTGGCGATAGCCCTGTGCCTTGCTTACCAGATGGAAAATCCGGCTCAGAGACTTCTGGGAAGATAAAACCTTGGCCGATGCTCCGCGCAGTAATGCCATGTAACAGCAGTGCTGTCTTAATGGTGAAAACAATGCAGTCAAAAATGACATTGCTATTGTGAAAACGCACCTCGTCTTTTCTTGGGTGCACATTGACGTCCACAATGTGCGGATCACACTCTAAAAAGAGCACGCCACGTACACTTGGCTTATAGTCCGTACCACTGTGCAAAGCCTGCGCAAAGCCCTCACGAATAGCTTTTGCTACCAGCTTATCGCCCATGCAACGGCCATTTAAGAAAAAGACCAGCTTATCTGGAATGCCCTTTCGTGCTACCTCTGGATAGACCAACACACCATGTATACCCAATACAGGTGGGATCCTGAGTCCTGCTCCCTCTAAACCGAAATGCTCATCTTCATACAGACGCACCATATGCTGCTGAAAGTTTGGGTCGAAATTATCGAGCTTGATGAGTGGGCCTTTGTATTCTGCACCCAAAAGCTTAGCAATACGCTGAGGCAAACCGAACCTATTGGTAGCTGGTAATTGCAGCACCATCTTGCCATCAACAATGAAGCGAAATTCACAGGTGTAATTGACCAGTGCGATGCGGGTAAAGATGTCTCTGATCTTAGAGAGCTCGGTGCGATCACTCTTGAGGAAACGACGACGGGCCGGAGTATTGAAAAAGAGCTCACGGACAATCACCGAAGTACCCACAGGATGGGCAGCTGGGTAGATATATGGATTTTGCTCTGGCCCTTCTACTTCAACCTTATAACCATGGTCTTGGTGAATGGTATTGGACACTAAGGACAGCTTAGACACAGCTGCAATCGAAGCTAGAGCCTCTCCACGGAAGCCTAAAGTCACAATAGCATCGAGATCTTCAAGCTCACTGATCTTAGAAGTAGCATGAGGAGCAAGCGCCAGCGGTAACTCCTCTTGAGGTATACCGCTACCATTGTCAGTGACTTTGATTAAGAGCTTACCCGCCTCTTTGACTTCGAGGGTAATGGCAGTGGCATGAGCATCAATGGCATTTTCTAACAGCTCTTTGACCACTGAGGCTGGATTTTCAACCACTTCACCGGCAGCAATCTGGTTAGCCAGTTGCACCGACAGCTTCTTAATCGGCATAACTCACCTTTGCGTATTGAGATTCCCTATCCCCTGCTTAATCCTACTTTGCCCAAACTTGTCATCAGATCAGGGCATAAGACTAAGAGCATGCCACCAACTACCTACAGAGCCTACAGCCCCTACAGACACTACAGACCCTTAGAAAAGCAGAGACAAAGCACAAAAGAACCTACGCTCTCTATCTTCAGTAGCGCATAGCAGCTGCTGCGGCTAGCGGCTGTGACGGCCATTGTAGGCAGCAGCGGCTTATGCCGCGCTGACATGGCTATGGCCATGGTTATGGCATGGCCATGGGTGTAGCCATGGCATGGGCGGAGCCCTAACGCATCTGAGGGATCTCTAACTTCTGGCCAATGCGGATATTGTCGTTCTTTAGCTGATTACGCGCCTTAATCAGGCTAACTGTAGAGTTGTAGCGCTGGGCTAAGACCGAAAGGGAATCACCCTTTTGCACTGTATGCGTCACAGTACGGGCACTACCAGTACGGATAGCGCTTTCGACACGGGTCTTAATACGCTGCACTGTGTACTTTTCGTAGTACGAGACAATACCCTGATAAATACAGTAAGCGATCTGCTTTTGGTAATTAGGCTGATTTAACTGGATCTCCTCATAGCGATTGGAGAGGAATCCCGTTTCGATCAATAAGGATGGAATATCAGGCGATTTAAGCACAGCCAAGGAAGCATGGATCGGTTGCTTCTTATGCAGCTTAGTGAACTTACCCAGCTTGTCTAAGATCTCCTGACCCATGTTGTAACCCTCAGAGCGGGTATTATCCGACGACATAGACAAGATCGTGGCAGCTAAATATGGGTTTTGCTTATCAGTCGAAGACAAGACCTCACTCACGCCGCTTAAGAGCTCGCTGGAGCCGTCGCCTTGTAAGACCTTATTGTTTTCTCTCTGAGCTCGATTATTCGAGAGTACCCAGATAGAAGCACCACGAGCCGAAGAGCCTGAAGCTACGGAGTCAGCGTGGATAGAGATCAAGATATCAGCCTTATAGCTACGAGCGATCTCTGAGCGCTTATCTAAGTCCACAAAGACATCGGTGGAGCGGATCAAACGGCCACGGAAACGTGGATTGGAATTGACGTATTTAGCCAGCTGCGTGGCAATAGCCAAGGTTACATTCTTTTCGCGTACACCACGCTTACCAATAGCACCTGGATCCTTACCACCATGACCGGCATCAATGGCGATAATGTAAGGATTAGGCTCTGGCAAGCTTACAGGTAGTGGACTTGGTGGAGCTGGGGTATCTTGCACCTCTTCTTCGGTTTGAGCCTTTGGTTTTTGCTGGTTCTGTTGAGCTAAAGCTTGCTGGGCTGCCTGTTGGTTGCGCAGTTGGGCCATACGCTCTTGGTATGCCTGTACCTGAGCAGGGGTCATAGTACGGATACCATCAGAGCCCACAGTAGACAGTGAGCTTAACAGAGCATTTTCAGCGGCGTCAGCATCATCAATGGTGATCACTTTTACTGGAGGAATACCAGCACCTTGACCTGTGCCTTTAAGCTTAGAGGCGGTTTGCTGATCTAAGACTTTAACTTCCTCTGGTTCTTTGGCAGGGGTGCGCTCTGAGGCTGTATGAGGGAAATCCAAGACTAAGCGGTAGTTCCGCCCATCCATTGGCTTTAAGACAAAGACATTAGGCGTACCAGAGCCCTGTAAATCAAAGATGTAGCGCACATCGTCGCCACTTAGGTTCTTGGTAAATTTCTTAATTACAGAGCGCGACTCGAGCTCTAAGCTAGCTGGAGCGGAGCGATAGTTATCGACGTCATTCACGCGCACCACAAAGCTGGCCCCATTATCATTGAGGGCAGTGGAGTACTTAGGCTCAAAATCCAGATCCAACACTACGCGGGTCTTATCGGAATTAGAGAAGGCGCGCACACGCATGATATTGTCAGCATAGGCCGAGGTACCCAAAAGCACCCACAGCAATACACTAAAAAAGATAAAGAAAATCCGCCGCACAGCTGACATATTCGCATCCTAATGCGGCTTTGCGCCGCTTTACGCAGTGTGAACCACGTCTTGCCACCAAAAAATCTAAGAAGTTAAGCTCAAAATCTGCCGCCTAAATGTGCATGATGCAGCCATAGACGCAAACATCTCAAGCCCTCCCTTAATATTCTAAGGAAGTTCAGAGGTTTTAGAGCTTTATATCTGCCAAAAAGTTCAATTGCTCAGCAGTCAGCACTGACGAGCTAATGGTCAAACGACGCCCCTCATCTAAGTGCTCTAAGGTGATCACGATATCAGGCTCAGGCAAGATGCCTTGGCCACGATCAGGCCATTCAATCAGACATAAAGCTTGCTGCGCAAAGTAGTCGCGAATACCCATGAGCTCAAGCTCTTCTGGATCTTGTAAACGATAGAGATCAAAATGGTAGATCTCAAGCTGCCCCAGTGCATTTAGTGCAGGCAATTCTCGGGCAAACAGCTCGCGCTCCCCTTGAGACCAATCCTCTGCCTGTTCAGGCAGGGGCACACTGTCAGGGGCACCGTCAGGTGCACTGTGGTGCAGTTGATAGCTTTCCACCAAAGTATAAGTAGGAGATTTGACCGTTCCGGCAAAACCTAACGAGCGCAACAAACCACGCGTCAGCGTAGTCTTACCTGCACCTAGATCCCCCTCAAGATTAATGCACAGCGCCCGCCCCTCAAGTGCCTGCAACACTGGTGGTAACAATTGCGCCACACGCTGTCCTAAAGCCAGAGTAGCAGCTTCATCAGACAGTAGCGCAGAAACACTTTGAAAAGTAGACATGAGCTGGGCTCCTTGGGATCTAAAAGCAAGTGACGGTCACAGCACAGATGGATTTGCCCAAACTATGCCGCAACATAGTCAATCTTACAAAATCCCATCGCCATGCGCAAAAATATGGCCTCCTTAGCGCTCAAAACGTCCAGACAACTCTTTGCTTCTGATTTCTTCTGAGCTAGTGCCACAATGCAGTAAATGCGCAAAATATGCGATACATTCACGCAAAATCTTCCCTCACGCTTATTTCGTCACAATTATAAGATCACTCCATGGAAAGCGAGAGCTACAGCCTTCAATCACATCTAAACGTGAGTTTGTCTCTCAAGCTCATTGTTTCCTATTTTTTGCGCATAGCTGTGGTTCACTACCGTCGCTACAGTCGTTTTTTCTTTCACTTTAGAGCTTAGAACAGAGCGCGTAACCATCAGCATGGCAACTCTAGATTTCACTGGTGCTAGCAGCACCATCACCAATCCTACTAACGCCAGTAATGTGCGCATAGGCATACTCGAAAAAGTTGGCTTTGGCCTCGGTGATTTTGCCTCAAACCTGACCTTTGGTTTTATTAATCTCTTTTTGCTGTTCTTCTTCACCAATGTCTATGGTTTAGGGGCTGCTGATGCCGCTCTGATCTTTATGCTCGCTCGTGTGCTCGATGGTGTCTATAACCTGATCTTGGGCCAGCTGATCGATCTCACCCACACCCGCTTTGGCAAACTGCGTCCTTACATCCTCTTTGGAGCCATCCCTGTGGGTGTACTGGCCATTCTTTGCTTCACCAATTTCTCACTCAGCTCCGAAGCCAAGTTCTACTATGCCTTATGCTCTTACACCGGCTACTGTCTAATTTACTCCACAGTTAACACCCCATATTCGGGCCTAAACACTATCATCACGCAAGATGCTGCCTCACGCAGTTCGCTGTCTGCTTTCCGCTTATCCTTTGCCTATACCGGATACCTGTTAGTCTCGACCTGTGCCAGTCTCATCATTGCTCAATTTGATTCAGCTGAAGATAGCTACTTCTATGCGATTGCCATCTTTGCTATCCTTGCCATCATTTTGTTCTTTGGCTGCTTTGCTTTGACCCACGAGCGCGTACAAAAAGAGCTCAGCCCAGAAGATCGTAAGCTTAAGTTAAGTGACATCAAAAATGTCATCTTTAAGAATGGCCCACTCCTGCAGCTGTCCTTGTTCACCTTAGCCCTCTATCAGGTCTACACCATGTGGATGTCGATCGCCATCTACTACCTCAATTATGTGATGGCCGCCCCTGAGTTTATTTCGGTCTTTTTCCTCATCCAAGCACTGACCGCAATCATCAGCGCCATTGTGGCAGATCCTCTATTACGTGCCTTAGATAAAAAACCAACCATCTTTATGGCTATGACCTTAGGAGTAGCTGCTGCTCTTTGCCAGTACTTCTTCATCGATCCACAAAACAAAGTGGCGGTCATGATCTGCGTCATCGGCATTAATGCCGCTCTCACCATAGGTCTGGTGGCTATGTGGGCCATGCTCGCTGACACGGTGGAGTATGCACAGTTTAAGTTTGGCATCCGCAAAGAAGGCTTGATCTACGGCTTCTTCAACTGCATTACTCGTGTCGCTATGGCCATAGGAGGTGCTTTAGCGGCTATGGCTTTAGCCCTGACCCACTACGATGCCAATAACGTCACCCCAGAGGCTATTGCTGGCATCAACATTCTGATGACCTTAGCTTGTGCTGGTTTCTTTGCTCTAGCCGCATTACTGATTGCTTTTTACCCGATCAATCGTAGTTTCTATCAGCAAATGATTACCACATTGCAAGAGCGCACTTCGTCTTAAAGGCGATAAGCCTCAACAGATTCCTCAGTCTTTGGGAACATCCTAAATCCCTGTAAGGAAAACCGCATATTCCTACGGCTGCCGCACCACCTAAGCTAGCGAGCGATTCTTAGGTGGTGCTTTTTTCTAGGGTATTGGCTCGTGATAAGCTAAACGACACATCTTTCCATCTTGATCGTGTCTTTAGGATCGTTCCCCATGCCTGCTGCCAACTCTAACTCTCAAACCACACCTTCTTCTTTGTGCGAGCTTATATCGTTCGACTCCAACAAATTGCATCTCTTCGCAGCTCAGGTGACATATTCCAATCATCATTGGCACGAATCTCCAGAGCTCATCGTGATCTATCGCGGCTCTTATGCTGTTACCGTTGGCCAAAACGAATACATCATTACCAGCCCAGGCATAATCTTTATTAACAAAGACGAAATTCACTCTACTCGTGCTCTTACCGATGATTACGCTATGATCGTGGTGCAATTTGGTAGTGACCTTTTTGATGAGCACCGCAAACCACCCGTATGTGCCCTAAATTCCGCAAAAGCGTGCTACAGACCATTTCTGCGCGATATAGCCGCGCATATCTACAAGATCATTGAGGTTCAGTTGGAGCGTAAGAACTCCTTTGCTATCTTGGCCCAGATCTATCTTTTATTGGAGCTCATTGCTGACATCGCTTTAGAAGTTGATCTCAATCTTCAGCCCAGTGGATCCTCAAACCTAAGTGCAGAAAACTCCGACACCACTGCCAAGCGCTCTAAGTATTATCATTTGCGTCTAGCGCTGGATTACATCAACCGCAACTACGACCAAGATCTCACCTTAGAACACGTAGCCGAAGTTGCTCACATGAGCTACTTCCACTTTAGCCGCATGTTTAAGCAATTCTGCCAGCGTTCGTTTATTGAGTACTTGACCATGACCCGTCTCAATCACGCCATGACTTTGCTCCGCTACACCTTACTTCCCATCCGCGAAATAGCAGAGCGCAGCGGCTTTCACGACTACAAGCAGTTCAGCTTGGTCTTCAAAAAATTCATAGCCCAAAGCCCTACTTCTTATCGCCAGCTGTGCCAAAGCTTGCCGCCCAGCCAGCAAACATCAATCCAAAGCAACAACCATTTTACGCAAACTCACTTCAGCGAAGTTCGCGAGATCCCTCTCAACCAGCAAGTCTTGCAGCAACTGGCGACAGCTTTCCAGCTAGAGTTATAGGCCAACCTTACGCAACCTTGCGCAACCACGCACAACGTGAGGTATTCGGGCTCTGGGCTCTGGGATATGGACTCTGGCGAGAGGCAGCAAGCGCTTAACGCGTAACGCTGGCTGCCTTGGTGAGCTCATGTGAGCTCGTAGAGCTCAAGCGAGCTTCTGTGGCTTAGGAGTGGATGATGGAAGAGCCAATGAGCACTTGGAACTCGCCATTGTCACTGAGCTCGCGATCTGAGCGCGACTTGCTTGTGTCCACAAACGTCAATTGCTCTGAGACCTGAGCTTGGTTTTGCAGCTTAGCGATCAGGCCTAAGCGCTGATTGACCAGCAAACGGACATAAGGCAGTAGATCCGAAGCAATAGTGCCAATCACACCCGAGAGCTCTCCGGCCAAATAACCTGCTCTGCCATGAATACAAGCACCGGCAATGGTAGCTGAGGTCTGCGACAAGCCCTCGGCGCGCAATGCGGCAATAATACCGGTTAAGAGATCGCCCATACCGCCTGAGGCCATGGCAGGCGATCCCTCTTGGATCACCACGATGCTCTTACCATCGCAGATCAAGGTGCCAGCACCCTTTAACAACACCACGCCGCCGCATTTTTGCTGCAGCTCATACACAGCTTTATAGCGATTGCTATTGATACGATCGATGGTCGTACCTAAAAGTCGAGCAGCCTCGCCAGGATGTGGAGTGAGCACGGCACGCTTACAGAAAGATAAGCCCATATGAGCCATCACATTTAGGGCATCAGCGTCGATCACAGTTGGCTTTTCTGCGTTGAGCACATTCTCTAGGAGCACTTCATTTTCCGGATCTAAGCCTAAGCCTGGGCCGATCGCAATCACATCCGCCCAAGCAATAGCCTGCTGCATAGCAAGGCTATCGTGCAGATCTACGGTCATGAGCTCAGGGCGTCTGGTATTTAAAGCGGTGACATTGCCTTTGTCAGTGGCCACCTTAATGAGACCGGCACCTGCGCGCAAAGCACCTTGGGCACAGATAGAGATCGCACCACCGTAGCCTTTATTACCACCGATCACTAACACCTTTCCGGCATCGCCCTTGTGAGCTGAAGGCATACGCACTGGCAGATCGCCTAAGGTCTCTTCGTAGTTAGTGAGGTAAATTGGTAAGTACGAGGCACCATCAAAATCTGCAGCAGCAAATTTACCGTGATAAGAGGAGACATCCACGCCCAGATCGCACACTACGATCTCACCCACATAATCAACCGCATCTCCAGTTAAGAGGCCAGGCTTTAGACCCAGCATACACACGGTCTTATTAGCCATGACGCTATCAGAGTACACGGTACCTGTGTCTGCGTTCACTCCTGAAGGAATATCAACAGCGATCACGTAGGCTTTAGTGCTGTTAATAAAGTCGATCCACTTACCAATAGGATCACGTGGTGCACTCTCAAGGCCTGTACCTAAAAGCGCATCGATCACCACGTCTGGGCTGCGACCTTGAGCCATTTCCTCTTGCAGATCTGGCAGCTCATATTCCACTTGGCCACCTAACTGCGTAAAGTAAGAGAAGGCCGTAAAAGCCTCAGCCTCATGATGAGGCACGCCGACTGCGAAAATACGGAAAGGGATATGCTGCTTTAAGAGGGAAGCAGCCATGATGTAGCCATCGCCGCCGTTATTGCCCTTACCCACCAAGATATAAACCATCTTCGGCTGTGCTACCACTTGGCGCATGGCCTCAAAGACCGCACGTCCGGCCTTTTCCATGAGATCAAAGCAATGCCCATTATTAGCAGCGGCATGCTCTTGCTCGATAAAACGGATCTCCTGCGTTGTAAAGACAAGATGTGGTAACGACATAACCATCCTCATTGGTGTGGGCGGCTCTATTTTACGTGAGCTCACGCTTGCCTGCTGACCTGTTAACTGCAGGTTGTCTGCAAGACGGTGCTCTCACACTCCTCTGGGGGCAACGACTAAAAAGGAAGAACTTGCTTTTTCTTGTGGGCTGAAGCCAAGCATTAAATTAGATAGTTCTTAAGCACAAATTAAATCACAGCTACGGTCGAAGCCTAAAGATTCATTCTAGCGCATTAAGTCCTCATGCGCGCCCATATTTCCGCTTTTCTTGCGCTCTTTTCCAAAACAAAACATGCTTTTTAGTGAGTCGCACCTCACAATCATAGCCACAAACCACGCCGCAAAGAGAACTGATCCCCTATAATGTGAGAGTGAGGTTGCATCGCCTTTTTGCCTACTGCGTCTTAAGGGTGCCGATAATGCGAGCTCGTGTCTTGTCGCGTTCGATCGTATTGCGGATACGCTGTTGGCTCAGATGGCTCAGAAGTGGTGTACGCGACTAATGTTTGCAAAACAACAAGGAGAAAAGCCGCTGACTTTTAGAACTGTACCTGTATGCTCACAGCACAGTTTGTGGTCTTAGGCTGGATGTTCTATGGAATTATTAGGTATTGATATCGGTGGTAGCGGCATCAAGGGAGCCATTGTTGATACAACTACAGGCAAGCTGCTCACAGAGCGTCTGCGCTTAAAGACCCCTCAGCCATCCACCCCTGAAGCTGTCGCTGATACCATTAAGGAGTTAGTTGATACCATCGGATATAAGGGCCCAATCGCTTGCGGCTTCCCTGCCCGTGTGATCAATGGTGTGGTTTTAACCGCTGCTAACGTCGATAAGAGCTGGATCCGTGTGCCAATCGAAAACCTGCTCTCCCAAAAGTTAGGTACTGACGTCTTTGTGGCTAACGATGCTGACGTAGCTGGCTTAGCTGAGATGTGCTTTGGTGCAGGTAAGGACGAAAAAGGTAAGGTACTGATTGTCACCATTGGTACTGGTATTGGTACCGCCATGTTCTTCAAGGGTGAGCTGTTACCAAACTTCGAGATCGGCCACATTCTGCTGCACGGTGATGATGCTGAGCGCTACTGCTCTGATGCCGCCCGTGAGAAGCTGGATTTGAAGTGGAAGGATTTCGGCAAGCGCTTTAACGAATACTTAACTCGCATTGAGTTCTTAATTCAGCCAGATCTCTTCATCTTAGGTGGCGGTGCCTCTAAGAAGTTTGAGAAGTTCCAAGACCAGATCAAGCTGGAGCAAGCTCGTGTAATTCCTGCTGAGACCTTAAACTTAGCCGGTATTATTGGTGCTGCCATGTACTGCGAGCGTCGTCTGCAAGAAAAGGCCTAATGAGTCTTCTTCATTAGCAAAAGTTCTAAGCAAAAAGCCTCAGTAGAGGCACGCTATCAGCCCCGCATTCTGGGAACAGAGTACGGGGCTGACTTGTCTTTAGTGCCTGCTGGCAGCGGAGCCTGCTGGCAGCAGAGCTAGCGGGCTGGCTCCAAAGCCAGCTGGCTTTAGACGGGCTCGATAGCCTCAATCATCAGCTGCAAACGCTCATTGCTAAAGTAGCGATCGACGTTCAGCTTGTAGAGCACTTGGACGTTGATGTCTTTGACCAGACTCTTTTCCCGCAACGAGGCTCGAAACTTAATTGCATCCAGCGTCAGATTGTTCGCGGTGCGCAAACGTAACTTGAGATGACGATTGGCCAAAATAGAAAGGCTCACTACATGGAACACGCCATCAAAAATCGGCTCCTCGTAGTTTTTACCCCATGGTCCAAAGCTCTCCAGATCGCGCGCAAAGGCAAGGCACAGATGTGAGTCTGGCAGCTCACCATCACTTAAATAAGCATCACTATCGCTCTCTTGGGTATAGCAGCGACGGCCCCCCTCATTAAAGAGCTCTCTAAAGCGCTCCAGATCTTTTAAGTAGATCGAAGCACCGGCAGCCGCACTATGGCCACCACCTGCAATAAAGATTTCAGGCTCTTGGCTGCGAATGTAAGCAAAGACCTCCATTAAGTCGATCCCCTCTACCGAGCGAGCCGAGCCCGTGATTGGGGTTAAAGGATCGGTCTTGTTCACATAATCCTGTAAGGCCTCAGGAAATGTAGTTTGATTTTGCGCCATTTCCAGCTCATCAAACTTTGGGCTGTGCAGCATAGCATCGAGCTCGGCGGCATTCTTAATACCCAGCATGACCTGCACCCCGCCGTTGCGGCCAACGCCCACATCAGCACCAAAAATCATGCAAGGGCGTTGCAAGCTCTCCTTCATGCGATTAGCCACGAGACCGACCAAACCACTCATAAAACAAGGGTCAAAGAGCACCACGCCATGCTCATATCCCGCTGGGGTCTTAGCTGCTTTCTTTTTCTTAGCTTGAGGCTCAGTAGTTGCAGGCAGAGCAGGAAGCGCAGGATCGCCTGCAATGGCCTGATCTGTTGGAGTTACTACCTCCGGTGCTGGGAGGGCAGCGGCATCAGAAGTCTCTGGGGACTCAGGCAGTGCAGCAACCAGAGCTGCACTTAGCTTTAAGCGATCGTAAAGCTCATGAGCCCGTGAGGTCATCACTTTTTCGTGATCCATACGTCTGCGATTACACAGATCAAGCTGCTGTGCCAGCTGCAGAGCTATCGCAAAATCAGTGCAGAGCAGTAAAGCAATAGCAGGATTAAAGTCGATCTTGATACGAGTAGCCGCATTGAAGCGAGGGCAGATATCAAAGGCGATATTGCGTGTATTGATCTTGGTGTGGTCGATCTTCAGGTATTGCAGCAAAGCCGCAACGCCCATCGAAGCACAACCGGAGCGGATCTTCTGCAAGCCGCCTTTAACCAAACGACGATTATTGCTGTCTAAGGTCATGACATCGCCGATGGTACCGATACACACCAGATCCAAAAACTGGCTCATATTAGGGGCTTGATTGCGATCGCTATAGTAACCCTTACTGACTAACTGAGCCCGCGTGGCACACAGCACATAGAAAAGTACAGCTACACCGCAGAGGTTCTTGGAGGCAAAGGTGTCATCAGCACGCTTAGGATCCACGACGGCATCAGCCTCTGGGATCTTATTGTCTTGCACCTCGTGGTGGTCAGTGATCACCACAGGAATGCCCAGTTTGCGCGCTTCTTCTACTGCGGCAAAGGCAGCAATACCGTTATCCACAGTGATGATCAGATTTACATCTTCTTTGTAGGCACGCTGAACAATCTCAGGATTGAGGCCGTAACCATGGCCATAGCGTGATGGTACGTAGTAGCTAATGTAGTCCGAAGCTACACCAAAAGCCTGCAAACAACGCACACCTAAAGCAGTGCCGGTCATGCCATCGACATCATAATCACCGGCAATCAGGATCTTGCGTTTATAGATCACCGCATCAGAAATGATGTTAGCTGCCTGATCGATATCTTTGAGGGTAGGAAGCAACAAGCCTTTGAGGGAATTATCGAGATCTTGGGCCGAGAGCACACCGCGATTGGCCAGTAACTGACGCAAAATAGGATCGCCAATCACCCCATTCAAAGAGCTTGCGTCTGTACTGACACGTCGCTTAATTTTCATCAAAACAACCCCCTATAGGTGTGACCTCGTGTTGTTAAACCCAGCTGCTCTAAAGGAAAAACAGCGGATTTGCTCTGTTTACTTATCCCTCTCCTTCTAGCTTAACCTAAGAAGATGAAGTTGCCAAAATGAGATAGTTAGCGGCATTATCTATGCTGGCGCAACTAACATCGTGTAATCCCCAAAGGGCCTTAATCTTAGCAGTGACGTTCTCCCCCACCTTCGCGCCAAAGCGCTTAGAGGTGGGGGCTTCTTCTATTCAGGCATATATAGCAGGGGGGATCGCCCTCTTGGTTACTGCTATATATACCCTATTCTTGAAGCTTCCTGCTC
>DXEV01000041.1 GCA_019114785.1 Candidatus Anaerobiospirillum pullistercoris
GGCTTAGGGTGTCAACAAGTTTTTGCAGAAAAACTGGCAGCCCCAGCCCCGCACTCTCTACCGTGCAAGCCCATCTCAAGCTACTCTAAAGCAAAACGCCGCTCCCTCCCTCTAACAATGAGAAAAGGAACGGCGTTTAGTCTGTCTTATCAGATCTGGCTGAGCCTATGACTAAGCTCTGCCATTATGCAAAAAGACTTAAGCTTAATCAGCCTTACCGCAGCAGTCCTTGTACTTCTTACCAGAGCCGCAAGGGCAAGGATCGTTACGACCAACTTCTGGCAGAGCACGCTTATCAGTAGCAGCATCAGTAGCAGCGAGATCATCGTCGTTCAGACCGCTTGGCATCTCATTGACACTATTGCGCTCTACTGGAGGACGCATCTGGATCTGCACACGGGACAGTAACTTGATCACCTGATACTTGATGTTATCCAAGAGCTTGGTGAACAGATTGAAGGACTGGATCTTGTACTCGTTCTTTGGATTACGCTGAGCATAGCCCTGCAGACCAATACCTAAGCGCATGTAATCCATAGCGGCCAAGTGCTCTTTCCACAGCATGTCGATGGTCTGCAACATGATGCCCTTCTCTAACTGCTTCTGGTTCTGCTCACCAATCAGCTTGCACTTGAGGTCATAGAGCTTCTGAGCTTCGGCGACCACGCGCTCACGCACATCTTGCTCCACCATCTTGGTATCAGCTGCCAGCCAATCAGAGATTGGGCACTCCACGGCAAATTCATCGCGTAAACGATTTTCCAGCTCATGAACCTTCCAAGTCTCTACGAGGCTATTTGGCTCAATGTACTCATCAATTACGCTGTTGAAGACGTCCACACGAATATTAGTGATCGTCTCAGAGACATCCTCGCCATTTAAGAGGGCATTACGCTCCTCATAAATAACCTTACGCTGCTGGTTAGCCACATCGTCAAACTCCAGCAAGCTCTTACGGATATCGAAGTTGCGGGTCTCAACCTTACGCTGAGCCGACTCAATAGCACGAGTCACCAGCTTATGCTCTAATGGCTGGCCATCTTCCATACCCATGCGCTTCATGAAGTTCTTGAGCTTATCCGAGCCGAAGAGACGCATCAAATTGTCATCCATCGACAGATAGAAGCGTGAGGAACCTGGATCGCCTTGACGACCTGCACGACCACGTAACTGGTTATCGATACGACGGGACTCGTGACGCTCAGAACCAATAATGTGTAAGCCACCAGCATTGATCACAGCATCGTGGCTAGCTTGCCACTCTGCCTTAACACGGGCGATATCCTGCTCGCTGGCATCCTCACCTAAGGCATCTAACTCTGCCTTTAAGTTACCGCCAAGGATAATATCAGTACCACGACCAGCCATATTGGTAGCAATAGTCACAGTGCGTGGACGACCAGCTTGAGCCACGATCTGAGCTTCCTTTTCATGGTACTTAGCATTCAGCACCTGATGAGGAATGTGCTCTTTATCCAACATGCGGGAGAGTTTTTCCGAGTTCTCAATGGAGATAGTACCCACCAGCACTGGACGACCTTCGCTGATCTTCTCCTTAATATCATCGATAATGGCGCGATACTTCTCATCTTCAGTTAAGTAGATGAGATCTGGCAGATCCTTACGGATCATTGGCTTATTGGTTGGCAGAACCACAGTATTTAAGCCATAGATCTGCTGGAACTCGTAAGCTTCAGTATCAGCAGTACCAGTCATACCAGCTAACTTCTCGTACATACGGAAGTAGTTCTGGAAGGTAATAGTAGCTAAGGTCTGGTTCTCGGACTTAATAGCCACATGCTCTTTGGCTTCAACGGCTTGGTGCAGACCATCAGACCAACGACGGCCTTCCATCTTACGGCCGGAGTGCTCATCAATAATGATCACTTCACCGTTTTCCACCACATAATCTACATCGCGCTTGAATAAGGCATGAGCACGCAAGGCAGCCATCACATGGTGCAACAGAATAATGTTGGTGCTGGAGAATAAAGAATCATTTTCCTTGAGCAGGCCCATCTCACGCAGTAAGTCCTCAACGTAGAGCTGACCACGCTCAGTTAAGTAGGCCTGACGTAACTTGAGATCGACAGTGTAGTGACCATCACCGGTGTAGTCTTCGGTATCTTCTTTGTCTTGCAGCTCAAGTTTAGGAATGATTTGGTCGATCTTGCGATAGAGCTCAGAGCTATCCTCGGCTGGGCCAGAAATAATCAGAGGGGTACGGGCCTCATCAATTAATACCGAGTCCACCTCATCGACTAGAGCATAGTGCAATGGACGCTGCACTCTTTGCTCTGGGGCATAGGCCATGTTGTCACGCAGATAGTCGAAACCAAACTCATTGTTAGTACCGTAGGTCACATCGCAAGCGTAAGCGACGCGCTTCTCCTCAGGGCCCATGCCTGGGATATTGCAACCTACTTCCATGCCCATAAAGTTATAGAAAGGACGAGACCAGTTCGAGTCACGACGGGCTAAGTAATCGTTCACCGTCACCACGTGCACGCCTTTACCAGTTAAGGCGTTCAGATAGCAAGGCATTAAGGCGGTTAAGGTCTTACCTTCACCGGTCTTCATTTCAGCGATCTGATTGGTATTTAAAACGATACCACCCATCAACTGCACATCAAAAGGACGCAAGCCTAAGGTACGCTTGGCAGCCTCACGCACAGCCGCAAAGACATCAGGCAGGATCTGCTCTAAGGTAGCACCACCATTCAGCTGCTCGCGGAACTGCTGGGTCAATCCCTTAAATTCCTCATCTTTAAGAGCCTGATACTTAGGCTCCAAAGCATTGATCTGCTTTACGATCTTACTTAAGCGCTTAACGGTGCGCTGATTACTACTGCCAATGATCTTGGTAACAATTGATGTGATAAGCATAGCCGGAAATCGAAACGAAAAAACCTATTTGGGCATTATAGCCCACAAAGCTCTAGCCAAAGGAAAATACAGCGAGTGGCGTCTTGTCCTACTGGCTAGTCCTTATAGCTCTAAGCTAAGGCACTAACATCAGCGCAGTCAGCGCCTCACGTTTTTTTAGATCTGAAGTTAATCTTACGCGATCTTTACACACTGCACGCAACTTTGTGCACACAATTATGCTTAACCACTCACAAAAGCCAAAAATAACCAAGCGAGATTTCCCGCAAACGCTCACGGAAAAGTAAAAGGGAAGCAAGAAAGATCGACTGCAAAGCTTCTAAGGAAAGCGGATTCACAACACATTCCCCCAGCATTCTGCTACAAGTAAAGCTAGCGGACACTTAGGGAACATTGCGGTAAAGTCCAAGCATACCTTTTTAT
>DXEV01000004.1 GCA_019114785.1 Candidatus Anaerobiospirillum pullistercoris
TTCGACTTCATTGCGATGGTGCATAACTGTTCTCGACTCCAAGTATACCTTGACGGCCGGTATGCACGGCCGTCGCTGAAAAAGTTCATTGCATCATAATGATGCAATGGCTTTAATTTATGGCAGTCCCCATTAGCTAATGCTCTGCTTAATCTGTCGCCACAGTGTATCCATCCGACATGTCTTGCACCAAGCTCGTTTCGTGATGCAGAAATGCGACAAGAGAACAAGCGCCGCAAAGTTGAGAACTATCGGCGAGCTGAGGCGTTTATCAAAAAGCAGTTTTCTACTGAGAAAGCGCGCCAACAGGGACAAAAGGCGGCAACGCAAAGAGCATCCTCGCCACCAAGTTCTGTAGTTGGCTCATCGCAGCCGCAAGAGCAGCCACGGCCTCAAGAGCAGGCCCAGCCACAGGTGCAACCACGTGTGCAGCCACAGCCACGTGAGCAAGCTCAGTCGTATGGGCAGGTTCAGGCACAGCCACAATTGCAAGCACAATCGCAAATTCCGCCAGATGGCGTTAAGTCTGGGCGGAAGCTGCCAATCGATTACATGCGCTACTATGTTGAGCCAGAGCTGCGTCCTGATATGACTAAAACTCTGGAATACCGCGTGATCAAGATGTGGTGCTATCAGGGTGAGTTTGGTTCTATGACGCCATCTCCTGAGCTGATCCATATGGCTGCTCAAGCTTATGGCGAGACTATTGGGCGTGAAGTGACGCCTAATGATGCCCCTGCTATTTTTGAGCTGTTGGAAGCACTACATAAGCGTCGTGTGGAGCAAGCCCATCAAAGAAAAGCAGAGCAAGCTAATTAAGGATTATCCCTGTTTTGGTTGGCATTTGCTTCCTTGAGATAGTCTGTGGGGATCAGCCCATATTCGTACTCACACGGACTCTCTCAAGACTCCTAAGTTCTGGACAGCTATTAGCTGGCAGCTTCCTTTAAACATTAGCATCATCCAACCTGCTTCCTTATTTTGGGCGGTAAGCCTCAACCGCAAATGCAGGCAAATTATAGAAAAATATACTTGACATGTAATGTACGAATAATATATATATATATATATAGTTTTCTGTTCTATCGCAAATATATACAAATAATTTATTGTTGAGTCTAGTCAGCCCAAATCGTATGCTAAGTCCTTGTGATTTCCTTGGGTTTTGGGCTCTCGGGCTTAGATCTCACGCTGGTTGCTCACAAGAACATTTCCCCTCTGATCCTCTTCACAGCTGATCTCTTCCAAGATCACCGATCGCCTCAATCACAACGAAATCATCTGCACGCATTGCATATTCATCAGTGCTGAGGTGCTGTTGTGTCCGCACTAAAGCCCCTTAGTCGCTGCAACAGTGAGCTCACACCCTAAATAAGCTCACATCTCTCACTTGCTGCAAGGATCAAGTTGTGAAAATTAATCCGTCACTCATCCCAATTGTTATCAGTCCAAGCGTCAGACAACAGCTGATCCCTCATGGCCTCAGCCTGAACGGAGGCGTGCAGATTGAGCGCAACCTCATGTTCAATGCTCCTGCCTGCAGCTTCGAGAACACTTGGCTGACTCGTCTTAAGATCGATGCCTACAGTTATATTGGCCCAAATACCCGCTGCGCCACTACAACCATTGGGCGCTACTGCTCGATTGGCTACAACTCTGATCTTGGCATTCCATGCCACCACCTTGGCGTCACCACGTCTTCAGCGGTACACGCAAACGGTATCTTTAGCCGTTATACAGGCGAGATCAAGCGGCTCAATCCTTACCAGTGGGAAAATCGTGAGGATAACTGCGAAGTCACCATTGGGCATGACGTCTGGATTGGTGCCCATGTGTACGTGAACCACAAAGTAACCATTGGAACTGGAGCCGTGATTGGCACTGGCAGCATCATTACCCACGATGTGCCACCTTATGCCATTGTGGCCGGTGTCGGCGGTGGAGAGAACAGCAAAGGCATCATTAAGCGCTACCGCTTTAGCGACGAAGTGATCTCAGACCTACTGGAGCTCAAGTGGTGGGAATATGACCTGCCTAAAATGCTGACCTCAGGTATGCGAGTACCGCTCAACGAAGGCCATGAGTTTGTGCAATTCATGCGCGATCAAGATCCTGCCACGCTGCCACGCATTGCCACAAACTGGAAGTATCTAAACGTTCAGGACAGCAACAATGTCAATCTGATCCCAGTACCAGAAGATTTCGACATGGGCCACCGCTATCCTCGCCGTGAGGATATGGACGATAGCTGGCTCTAAAGCCCCTAATACCAAGCGCTCTATACGTTTAGGATAGCCTCGCCTTCGCTAACACTGATGGTAGCACTGGCAGGCTATCTTAGAGCGCACATGGCCACAACACGCCACGCTCTCGGCAAACTTTTTTGCTCCTCCAGAAATCGAGCTGAGAACACTTATGCAGCGAGCTATTACAGCTCAGCTTAGCCAACTCAGCTCGTGAATAACTGCTGCTCTTTGGTCTCATGACAATTTCAGTTCCCACCTACCCACAAGCACAGCTTGATGCGCAGATCTGCACGCAATTAAGTGCCTATGGTCTCAATGTCACCCCATCTACCGCTTTCTATCGCCATCTGCTGTTTAATGGCCCAGTAGCGCTGGGCCCTAACAGTTACATTTCACGTGTAAAAGCTGACGCATATTCCTTCATTGCAGAGAACGCCTGCATCGCCAATCTCACTATGGGACGCTACTGCACAATCTGCAACACTGCTGAAAGTGGTATTGGCCGTCATGACATTAAGAATCTTTCCACCTCGCCAGCTTTCCTTTTTACCCCTAACTTCATACTGTCACATACACCAATTAAGCGGATGAACCAAGTGCAAAGGCATAAACAAGAAGACTACAACGAAGTCACGCTGGGCCATGATGTCTACATCGGGCCACATGCCTGCATCGTTAATGATGTCACTATTGGTACAGGAGCAGTGATCGAAGCAGGCAGCATTATCACCCACGATGTTCCACCTTACGCCATTGTGTCTGGGGTCGGAGGTGGTAAAGACAGTCACGGCATCATTAAAGGCTACCGCTTCAGTGATGAGGTGATCTCAGACCTGCTGGAACTCAAATGGTGGGAATATGACCTACCAAAGCTGATGGCATCCACCCAAACAGAGACAAACAGCACTACCCCACCAATGCCTTTTGAGCATCCACAGGATTTCATCGCCTTTATGCGCGATAGCGATACCAGCACATGGCCACGTTTGGACGACAAATGGCTTTATCTGGTGATCAAAAACAGCAAGGAAGTGCAGCTATTGCCTTCACCTCCGGATCTCAAGATGACGCCAAATTATCCTCTCCAGTTAGGCGCTGACCCTAAATGGGGATAAAGCTGTTTTGGCCCCCAGCTCTGCTTTCCAACCAGCACTAACCTTTGCTCAGCTAACTTGATCAATAAGACTGAAAACCATGGTCACAATTCCTCTTTGCCAGAACTTGCAACTCTCGCCTCAGGTCTGCGCTAAGCTCCAATCATTAGGTGTCATGCTGCCACCAAGCACCACTATCAGCAATAACTTACTTTTTCGCCAGCCAATTACCTTTGGTGGCGGCTGTCACCTATCTCGTGTCAAAATTGACGCATTTAGCTATGCTTGGAATAACACCACCATCCGCAACACTTCCATTGGCCGTTATTGCTCCATTGCCCACAACGTCGAAATTGGCCTCAAACAACAAGACTTCAGCTGTCTGAGCACTTCACAGGCCTTTACCTGCAACAGCTATTTTCAATCCTATACAGGACGAATCAATCGCGTAGATCCCTTCGCTCGTGAGCATGGTGATGATAGCGCTCATATCACCATAGGCCATGATGTCTGGATCGGAACCCGTGTCTGCATCACCAATGGTGTGACCATTGGTCACGGTGCAGTGATTGGCACTGGCAGCTTCATCTGCAATGACGTCCCTCCTTATGCCATTGTGGCGGGCAGAGATGGAGGTGAAAACAGCCAAGGCATTATTAAGCGCTACCGCTACAGCGACGAAGTGATTTCAGATCTCTTAGAGCTCAAGTGGTGGGATTTTGATCTGCCAAAACTCATGCACAGTGTGCAAGACCAGCCAACTGTCTTTCCTTTTAATGAAGTGAAGGATTTCATCGCCTTTATGCGAGATAGCGATACCAGCACATGGCCTCAGCTACCAAAACAATGGCTCTACTTGGCACCACGAGACGCCAATAACGTGCAGATTTATCCTGTTAGTGAGGATTTTGATATGGGGCATCGATACCCTAAACCAAAAGAGAGCTAAAACACGCCTTCGCACCAGCCCTTGCATCAGCGCATGCTGGTGCTTTCTTTCCCCAAAGAGCCTGTTGCACTAAAATAGCGCAAAAACACATATGCCGATAAACGTGAAATATATCGGCATATGACGCAAATTGCTCTCAATATTTCCCTGAAAAGCAAAATTTCGCACTGAA
>DXEV01000042.1 GCA_019114785.1 Candidatus Anaerobiospirillum pullistercoris
ATTCTTAAGGTGGGTAAGGACTAGGCTCATCGAGCCTGCCTTAGCCTGCTAAGGCTTGCTAAGGCCGGTCTCGGCCTGCCAAGGCCAGCCCCGGCCTGAAAGGCCGTTGGGGCCTGCCCACAGGCTGGGCCTTAGGCTGGGGTTTGGCTGCACTAAGGCCAGCTAAAGCTCAATCTGCTAGATTGAGCTTAAGACCAGCTAGCCAGCCTTAGCAGCCTCAGGCTGCTCTGGTGGGTGAGCTTATAAGTTTTTGATCTGGATTTAGGCAGGGCGCTGCTAAATCTGTTGTAACGGGCCGTAGCAGTTAATGCGAGGTCTAGTATGACTGCGCATACTGCAAAGAAGCAGAAAGTTTTTGCCATTGACAAGGAGGCGGCGCTTCCTCCCCTGTGTTAACTCGGGGGTATCCGCGCCGATTTTTGATGAACACTTTTTCTTTAATTCTGCTCTTAGCTTCGTTGGGCACGGGTTTAGCCTTTGCCTACGACTACTTTAAGCTGCGTCCGGCTCGCCTTGCAGCTTATAAAAAAGCAGTGACCGAGAATCCTCAGTTGCCTAAAAAAGAAGCTCGCCGTTTACGCGAAGGCACTGGTGTGGTTTCTCAGCTGGGCGGTCTGTTCCCTATTATCCTGATTGTGTTCCTCTTTCGTGCTTTTGTCTTCGAGCCTTTTCGTATTCCTTCAGGTTCGATGGAGCCAACGTTACTACCTGGCGACTTCATTGCAGTGTCTAAATGGAGCTACGGTATCCGCAATCCGCTGACCAACTCTGTATGGATTGAGACTGGTAAGCCTGAGCGTGGTGATGTTGTGGTCTTTAAGTATCCTGAAGATCCAAAGATTGATTACATCAAGCGCGTGATCGGTGTGCCAGGTGATGAGGTGATCTTCGCTGGCAAGCGCATTTACTTGCGTAAAGCCTGTGTGCCACTGGAGAACGTCCAGCCATCCTTTATCAACGCTGATAGCGAGCAAGGAAATCTGCAGCGTAAGTGTACGGATCCTCAAGCTTTGCCGTTAACCTTAATTGGCGAGGTTACTGAGCAAGGTAATACCCATATGGAGACCTATCAGGTCTTTGAGGAAAGCATCGGTGAGATCAAGCACCAGATGCAGATCAATACCCGTATTCCTGACCTGTCGCAGTATTACTTCCGCCAAAAGGGAGCACTGCGCAGCTCATGGTTAGTACCAGAGGGTTATTACTTTGTAATGGGCGATAACCGTGATAACAGTAAGGACAGCCGCTTCTGGGGCTTTGTGCCTGAGGAGAATATGATCGGTAAGACCGTAGGTATTTGGATGTCGCTGGAGTTTGAGCGGGGTTTAGATAGCTGGTTGCCACGATTTATCCCGTCTTCTGTGCGCTTTGACCGTGTAGGCGGCATTGATTAATATTTAGCCGAGGCCCATGCCTTGCAGGCAGCTACCAGCTGCCTGCGTACAGCAGTAAATACTGCATGGTAGTGGCTTCGTAGGTTTCTAGAGTTTTTGACGAGCCGAGACTCTGTTTAGAGCTTCGGCTTTGGTGTTTTCAGGTACTGCGTTTTTGCCCCGCACAGGGTGCAGTGTCGAGTGTTTAAGTGTGCACCCTATAGCCTCTCTTGAGGCTCAATCTGGCGCTTCGCGTGGCGCATCGCAACGCGCCGTATGGCGCGTGCGTAACGTGCATGGCGCGTGTAACGCGCAGCGTAGCTGGCGCAAGCGCCTTAAGGTGGTTATAGGGTGAGCACTTTGGATTGCATATGAGCATGTTATCCGAAAGTAGTTTTCTCTACCGTATACAAAACTTAGAGCAGACCATAGGCTATGCCTTTCAAAATGTGGCCTTGCTCGAACAAGCCTTAACGCACCGTAGTTATGGCCCTCACCACAATGAGCGCCTTGAGTTCTTAGGTGACTCCATCTTAGGCATGATCATCGCCAAAGAGCTCTTTGCCCAGTTCCCTGATAGCCCTGAAGGTGATCTCACCCGTATGCGCTCGGTGCTGGTGCGTGAGACTACCTTAGCTGAGATGGCCCGTGAATTTAAGATCGGCGATTGCTTGCTCTTGGGCCCAGGTGAGCTTAAGTCTGGCGGCTCTCGTCGTGATTCGCTGCTTGCGGACGCCGTGGAGTCCATCATTGGTGCGGTTTATATCGATTGCCAAGAGCAGTTTGAGATCGTGCGTCATCTAGTGCTTACATGGTTCCATGAGCGCTTACAGGCAATCAATCCTAATGTTTCTCAAAAGGATCCAAAATCTGCGCTCCAAGAGCTGCTGCAATCGCAGCATAAGGAGCTGCCGGTTTATCGCATCGAAAACATCATTGGTACTGATAATAATCAGGTCTTTGAGGTTTCGGTGACGATCCAAGACATTAAGCAGGTTTTCCACGGCAAGGGCTCATCCCGTCGCCGTGCCGAGCAAAAGGCAGCCAATGCCGTGCTCGATTACCTTGCTGCGCATCCGAGCAATGCGCCTCATCATCACGGCTCCAGCCACTAGTTTGGCGCAGCCCAGTCTAGCTGAGCTGAGCTCAGCGTAGCTTAGCTGGACTGAGTGGCCAGTGATGATATTACCCATGCTCTAAGGAGCTGTTATTTTCCAGAATCAAGAGATCAATCGTGCAAGATAAGTTACCAGAGAACACTGTAGAGACCGAGAAGGTAGAGTCTACTGAGGTTAAGCCAGCTGCTGTGGCAGCTGAGGCTCTAGAGACTACTGAGCCTGTTGAGGCATTAGAGACCGAGGCTGAGGCTGAGGACACCGACGCTGAAGGCGAGCTTGAGGCCACCGTCTCTGAGAACGAGCCTGAGGAAGAGGCCTTAGCTGGGGCTGGGTCTGAGTCCCTCAAGGATCATCACCACCATAAGGCTAAGAAAGGCCCTCAAGGCCCTAAGCACTTTGGCTTTGTGGCCATTGTCGGTCGCCCTAATGTCGGTAAGTCCACCTTAATGAACCATTTGATCGGACAAAAGATCTCGATCACTTCCCGTAAGCCACAGACTACCCGTAATCGCGTCTTGGGTATTGATACCGATGGCCTCTATCAGACTGTGTATGTTGATACCCCAGGTCTGCACCGCATTGAAAAGCGTGCGATCAACCGCTTAATGAATCGTGCCGCCGAGTCTTCGCTGGGTGATGTGGAGCTCATCATGTGGGTGGTTGATGCCACCTCGTGGACTGAAGATGATGAGATGGTGTGCGCTAAGCTTAAGAATGCCACCGCTCCTGTGGTCTTAGTGATCAATAAGGTGGATAAGCTTGATGATAAGGACAAGGTGCTGCCTCTGATTGCTAAGCTCAAAGATCAGCTGGAGTTTAAGGAGATCGTTCCGGTCTCGGCTTTACGTGCTAAGAACCTTGGCGTGTTAAAGCGCTTGATTAAGGAGCACCTGCCAGTTGGTGAGCACTGCTATAGCGAAGATAGCGTGACCGATCGCTCACTGCGCTTTATGTGCGCTGAGATCATCCGTGAGAAGCTGATGCGCCAGATGGGCGATGAGCTGCCTTATGCCGCATCAGTAGAGATCGAAGAGTACCGTGAGGATGAAAAGCACATCACTCATATCAGTGCTGCGATCTTAGTAGAGCGTCAGGGCCAAAAGAAGATGGTGATTGGCGCGGGTGGTAGCCGCATTAAGCTGATCGGTACTGAGGCCCGTCACGATATTGAGAAGCTGATCGAGGGTAAGGTCTTCTTGTCGCTGTTCGTTAAGGTCAAGGCCGGTTGGGCTGATGATGAGCGTGCGCTCAAGAGCTTAGGCTACGCTGACTTTGAGCAGCGCTAGCTAGCACTAGGTGCTGGCTAGCAGCCAACAGGGGGCTAGGAGCAGCAGCGCTGGTGCGCTGGCTCGCCAGCGCTATGGCGTGATTAACAGCGCCCGCCCCTGTGCCCCTTAGGGCACAGGTTGCTAGGTATAGGGTGTAGAAGTGCGCACGGAGTAGGGGAATTTTTGGGTTATGGCCGCTTTAGTCATCGAGCATGAGCCTTGTTATATCTACCATATCCGCTCTTTCCGTGAGACGAGCCTGATCTTAGAGGTGCTGAGCTTAAACTATGGCCCCTTACATGTAATGGCGCGTGGCGCTAAGCGGGCCAATAGCCAAGTGCAGGGGATCTTTCAGCCTTTTGTGCCGCTGAAGCTTTCGATGCGTCAGGGCCGTAAGGAAGATGGTCTCTTCTATCTTAATGATTATGAGTTCTGCACTGAGGGCTATAACTTTAAGATGCCCGATTATTTTTGTGGCATGTATGTCAACGAGCTCTTGCACCATCTGCTGAACGCAAAAGAGCGCGATCTCACGCTCTTTGCCAGTTACGTTTCGACCCTTGAGTCCATAGCGCAGCGTGATCACATCGAAACCCACTTACGTATTTTTGAGCTCAACTTGCTAGAGAGCTTGGGATATGGTTTGAGTGCTTGCGATGATGAAGGCGCTGCCTTGCAGCCTAAAGAGCACTATCGTTTTTGCTTTGGTCTAGGCTTTTTACCTGTACCAGCATCTCTATTGCAAGCACAGCAGCGTGCAGCTAGCGCTGCGGCGGCCGCTGCTGCCGCAGCAGCGGCAAAAGCCAAGGCAAATGCTGCGCTCGCATCTTCACCTACATCTGGTGCCGCAGGTGCTACTGGCGCGGCCAGTGCTGCTAATGCGGTAGACGTGCCGCCAGCTGAAGCTACTGCTGCTACTGCTACTACTGCTACCACTGCTGGGGCTCAAGAAGAGCCAGCAGCACCTGATAGCGGATTGCTCTTTGCTAAGAGCAAAGTGCGTGGCCGTAAGATGAGCGATAGCCCAAGAAACACTATGGGCCATATGGGCTTTGTCCCGTGGTGGGAGGAGCAGCGAAGCTCCGGCAATATAGAGCGCGGCGCGCGTGAGCTTGCACAAAAACTTGAGCTCCATGGCCATGATCTCATGGGCCCAGTCTTATTGGGTTCAGAGATCGCAGATATCGTCAATCAGCACTTTAAGCTGAAAACCTCACTTGTCAGTGCCAAGCACTTAACTGGCTGCATTATTGAGCGCTTATTACATGGCCGCGAAATTGAGAGTCGGCGCTTATATCGCGAGTATCGCGAGCTCTTAGCCTCAAGGGCTCATCAGGCAGCTATAGCCCATGCTGGTGTGGATATGACCGTATCGCCGCAACAGACGGTACAGCCTACGCAGTCTGCGCAGCAAGCGCAGTCAGAGCAGCCTGCGCAGTCAGAGCAGGCTCAGTCGCAGCCTCAGGCGGCTGCAGCCGTAAAGCCGCATCCTGCGGCGTCGTAGCGCGATGAGGCCGAACGCATAGATTTTTGGTGGAATAATGGTTAACTTTTATCAAGCGGAAAAGAAAGCTCCTGCTGCTAAGGCCTTTGAGGTGACTTGTAGCGCCTTAGATATCCAAGGCCGAGGCGTGTGTAAGCACGAGGGCCGTGTTTACTTTGTAGAAGATCTGTTACCAGGTGAGGTCGCCCGCATTGTGCCACAGCTGAGTGTTGGCGTTACTTCCGCTAATGCTGCTAAGGAAAAAGTAGCTACTGCAAAGGTCAGTAAGTACATTCTCACCTCGCCTCTCCGTCAAGAGGATTCCTGCCCTTTACAGCAGCAATGTGGTGGCTGCCCTCTGGCCTATATGCCATCTGAGCTCGCTTTAAAGGCTAAAGTCGCTGGTGTAGCTAAGCTTTTAACTAAGAGTGTGCTCCAAGGTACGATGGAGGCTAAGTCCTCTAAGGCCAGTACCTCTCATGGCTCTTCTAAGCTGGGCAAAAACAGCACCATTAAGCAGGCCTTAGCTGCCAAACAAGCCCAAGCCAAAAATATAGCTCGCCAAAAGGAGCTGCAGGCCTTAACCCAAGAGGCTGCCGCTGCTGTGTCTAAAGCCTCGTATATGCACTCCGGTGCAGAGCTGGGCTATCGTCGTGCCTGTCGTTTAGCTGTGCGCACTAGCCATGGCCGTCTCTATTTAGGCTTCCGTGAGGGTAAGACCCAAGAGTTAGTCCCTGTGTCCTCTTGTGCTGTGCTCACACCACGTCTTAATGCCTTACTTGAGCCTTTACAGTCTTTGGTTAACACCTTAGAGGGTAAAAAGAACCTAGGTCATGTGGAGCTGCTCGATACCGATGGTGCCGCCGGTGTGCTCTTACGTTTAACCAAAAAAGCTGAGAGTGCAGATGTGGAGCGTTTACAGGCCTTTGCCGCTGAGCATCATGTAGTGTTGTCGTTATTGGAGCCTTTTAAGCAGCTTGATGATACCGAAGTGGTACGTGAGCGCCTGCTCTACGACGAGGGCGCTGAGGCTGCTGAGGCAGCCGCGCCTGAGGCCAATAGCAACGGTGAGCTGCAGCTGAGCTCGGCGCTGTATGTGCAAAGCGGTGATTGCAAGGTCTATTGCTCACCATCGTCCTTTGTGCAGGTTAATGCCGCTATGAATAGCCGCATGGTGCAACAGGTCTTAACCGAAGTTGCCCCTCATGAGGGCCAAAAGGTCTTAGACCTCTTCTCCGGTCTGGGTAACTTTGCTCTGCCAATTGCCAAGGGTGGCTCTGAGGTTGTGGGTATTGATATTGTTTCGGACATGGTGCGTCGTGCTACCTACAATGCCCAAGCCAATGGTGTAGCCGAGCGGGCTCGTTTCTATACCGCCGATCTGGAGTCGCCTTTTGAAGCGCAGCTTTGGGCAAAGGATCAATATGACGTAGTGGTTATGGATCCTGGCCGTATGGGTGCTAAGCGTGCAGTGCAGTATGTGGCTAAGTTACAACCAAAGAAGATCGTGATGATCTCTTGTAATCCACTGGCTGCTGCCCGTGATTGTTCGCAATTGTTAGCTGCGCACTATAAAATACAGTCGTGGGGAGCATTTGATATGTTCCCACGTACACGCCATATCGAGATCTTGCTGGTCTTCACTCGCGAGAGCGATTAAGAGCCAGCGGCGCTGCGCAGTTTTGCGCAGCGTAGCGTGAGCAGCGCAGCTTTGTGCTGCGCATGGCGGCACGTGCCGCGCAGCGAGACCGCTTGCGGTCTCGGTCTCGGTCTCGGTAGTGGTGGTAACAGGGCCTAATAGCCTCTTGCTTCATTGGTTGGTTGGTCAGGGGCTAACGGTATTGCCGTGCATAGGGAGCTTTTTTCATGGTAGCGTTAAGAGATACTCACGAGGCCTCATTTGATTTTGATTCGTGGGCTGAAAAGCTGAATTTACCTGCTGAGCAAAAGGATAAGCTGCAGCAGTGTCATGCCTATGTGCTGCAATGCATGCAGAAAAAGATGGCTCAGCAGAGCGCCAATCAAAAACAAGCCACTGTTAAGTTTGACCCAAAGGGTTCGACTAACCTTTCGGCTGAGATCATCTCCATTCTCATGTCTTTGAACATGGATCTCGACTCGCTGATGGTCGCCTTCCTTTACCCTGCTTATGAGGCTCAGGCCTTAGATCTCGAAAACGTGGAAGAGACCTTTGGTGCTGGTATCAAAAAGCTGTTGCTTAAGGTTAAGGACATGGAAGCCATCCGCTTCCTGCAAAACCTCAATTCCACCAAAAGCACTGAGACGCAGGTGGACAAGGTGCGTCGTATGCTCCTGTCCATGGTGGATGATGTGCGTGCGGTGGTGATCAAGCTTGCTGAGCGTATTGCTGTGATCCGTGCAGCTAAAAACGCTGACGAGGACACCAAGCTGTCTATTGCCCGTGAGATCGCCAATATTTACGCTCCTCTGGCCAATCGTCTGGGTATTGGTCAGCTCAAGTGGGAACTTGAGGACTTAGCCTTCCGTTTCCTCCATAACGACTACTACCGTGAGATCGCCCATGATCTCGGGGAAAAGCGCGTTGAGCGTGAGCGCTACATTGAGCAATTCGTCACCAACTTAAGCTCCATGCTGGAGCAGAACGGCATTCATGGTGCCGAGGTCTATGGCCGTCCAAAGCACATCTACAGTATCTGGCGTAAGATGCAGCGCAAGCATCTGCCTTTCTCTGAGCTCTATGATGTGCGTGCGGTGCGTGTGATTGTGGAGAAGATTGAGGATTGCTATGCCGCTCTCAGTATTGTGCACAGCAATTTCTCTCATATCGACAAGGAGTTTGACGACTACATCGCCAATCCTAAGCCTAATGGCTACCAGTCGATCCACACTGTAGTCTATGGCCCTGGCCATAAGGTAGTAGAGATCCAATTCCGTACTAAGGCCATGCACCAAATGGCGGAGCTGGGTGTGGCTGCACACTGGAAGTACAAAGAAGGTGGTGGCTTAGGCTCTGGTGTCGAGCAACGTATCAATTGGCTGCGTAAATTACTGGCGTGGCGTGATGATATGGTGGAGTCTGGTGCCCTCTTGGATGAGTTCCGCAAGCAGGTGTTTGAGGATCGCGTCTACGTCTTTACCCCACGCGGTGAGGTGATCGATCTGCCAACTGGTGCCACTCCATTGGACTTTGCCTATCAGGTGCACACCATGGTAGGCCACCGTTGTATTGGTGCCAAGGTCGATGGTCGTATTGTGCCTTACACCTACAAGCTCAAGACTGGTGAGCAGGTGGAGATCATCACGCAAAAGGAGCCAAATCCATCGCGTGATTGGATCAATGCGGACAATGGCTATCTTAAGACCTCGCGTGCACGCTCCAAGGTCATCAACTGGTTCCGTAAGGTCGACTACGACAAGAATGTGCAGGCCGGTGATGACATCTTAGAGCGTGAGGTGGCTCGTCATGGTATTGGTCTCAATAAGGATCAGGTAGCCTCGTTCTTAAAGGAGAAGCTCTCACGCTTCAATGTGAAGACGGTCAATGATATCTACGCCGGTATTGGTGCAGGTGATATCAAGATCAACCAAGTGATCTCTTTCCTTGAAGAGCGTGTCTTTAAGCAAAACGATCACAAAGAGCTCGAGCTGCATTCGCTGATCTCAGAGAAGACTAATCAGCAGCTACTGGCCCGTCACAACAATAAGAAAGGCCGTATTGTGGTCGATGGCTTAGGCAATATGATGACCCATATTGCTAAGTGCTGTCAGCCAATTCCAGGTGATGACATCATTGGCTTTATCACCCAAGGTCGTGGTATTTCCATTCATAAGGCCAATTGCCCACAGTTGCGTGGCCTCATGAAAAAGAACCCAGAGCGTGTGGTCTCGTCCCAATGGGGTGATGATGCCACTGCCGATGGCTTTACCGTGACCATTAAGGTAGTCGCCTCTGACTACTCGGGTCTGTTGCGTGATGTCACCACGGTGATTGCCAATGAAAAGATCAACGTCTTGGGTGTACGCTCGCATACCGATCGCCAAAAGGATCTTTCGATCATCGACATTGACCTCATGATTGTGAACCTTCCTGCCTTAAATCGCGTACTCACTAAGCTCAACGAGATCAAGCAAGTACGCTCTGCCGCCCGCGTCTAGGCCCTTGATGGCCCCGTGAGAGCCCCGTGTAGGCTGTTTGGGCCCACGTGTTGGCCCTCACGTGGGCTGAGGCATAGCCCCAAGCCCCCAAGTCCATTGCTGTATGCCGGAATGAGCGTAGCTCTTGCTGGATTCAGTCGGGGAAAAGTTAGTTCTCTGGTGCTTGCTGGCGCTTACGCGCGCTCTTGCGGGTTGGGGGCAAAAAACTGCACAAATGCGGTTTTGTGAGCTCTTTCTGTGCTAAAATGTGCGTTTGATTTTTGGCGTCATAGCGAGGGCTCTAATGTCTGCTTCTCCTTCTTCTCCCAAGCTTATTTTCGTTACTGGTGGTGTAGTCTCATCCCTTGGTAAGGGGATTGCAGCCGCCTCTTTAGCCGCTGTGCTCGAGGCCCGTGGCCTTAAGGTCACCATGCTCAAACTCGATCCATACATCAACGTGGATCCTGGTACCATGAGCCCTATTCAGCACGGTGAGGTCTTCGTCACCGAAGATGGTGCTGAGACTGATCTGGATCTGGGCCACTACGAGCGCTTTATCCGCACTAAGATGTCCCACCGCAACAACTTCACCACCGGCCGCATCTATTCTGATGTGATCCGTAAGGAGCGTCGCGGTGACTACTTGGGTGCTACCATTCAGGTGATCCCTCACATTACCAATGCCATTAAAGAGCGGATCTTAGCCGGTGCTGAAGGCAACCAGATCGCTTTAGTGGAGATCGGTGGTACCGTCGGTGACATCGAGTCGCTGCCATTCTTAGAGGCTATTCGTCAGCTGGCCGTGGAGATCGGTCGTGAGAATGCCTTATTCATGCACTTAACCTTAGTGCCTTACTTAGAGACCTCCGGTGAGGTTAAGACTAAGCCTACCCAGCACTCGGTTAAAGAGCTCTTATCTATCGGTATTCAACCAGATATCCTCATCTGCCGCTCGGATCGTGTGATCCCTGCCCACGAGCGTCACAAGATCGCTATGTTCTGCAACGTGCAAGAACGCGCTGTGATCTCATTAAAGGATGTGGATTCGATCTATAAGATCCCTGCCCTGTTAAAGAGCCAGTACTTAGATCAGTTCATCGTCGATCGTTTTGGCATTGAGTGCCAAGAGGCTGATTTAAGCGAGTGGGAGCATGTGCTCTACGAGCAAGCTAACACTGTGGGTGAAGTCACCATTGGTATGGTCGGTAAGTACACTGAGCTGCCTGATGCCTATAAGTCCATTAACGAGGCTTTAAAGCATGGTGGCTTAAAGAATCACCTCACCGTCAATATCAAGTACATCGACTCTGAGGACGTTGAGGCCCGTGGCGAGGAGCTGCTGCAAGGTATCGACGCGATCTTAGTGCCAGGTGGTTTCGGTAGCCGTGGTATTGAGGGCAAGATCATTGCCGCTCGTTATGCCCGTGAGCATAAGATCCCTTACTTAGGCATTTGCTTAGGTATGCAGGTCGCCATCATTGAGTATGCTCGCGATGTGGCTAAATTAGAGGGTGCAAACTCTACCGAATTTGACCCTAACACCAAGTACCCAGTCGTGGCTCTCATCACTGAGTGGACTAACGAAGAGGGTAAGGTTGAGGTGCGCTCGGATAAGTCCGATTTAGGCGGCACCATGCGTTTAGGTGGTCAGCTCTGCCACTTAAAGCCTGGTTCTAAGGTACGTGAGCTTTACGGTAAGGATGACATTGTAGAGCGTCACCGTCACCGCTATGAGGTCAATAGCAACCTCATTTCTAAGCTGACCGATGCTGGTTTACAGGTGGCTGGTCTTTCGACCGACAATAAGCTGGTGGAGATTGTGGAGATCCCAGAGCACCCATGGTTCATTGGTGTGCAATTCCACCCAGAGTTCACCTCTAACCCACGCGAAGGCCACCCATTATTCCGTGGCTTTATCGCCGCTGCTAAGCGCTACCAAGATCAGGTGCAGCACCCAGCTTCCTAAGCTGAAGCTGAGCGCTACTGCTGCTCTATAGGTGCCACTTGAGGTGGCACTTTCTCCGCTCCGCACCTAGTGTTTGTCATCTGGTGCAAGGAGCGGAGCTTGCTACATTCCCTTCTTCCTCTTCTAGCTCTTCTTCTCTTTTTTCTTATTTTTGTCTCATTTTCTCCTGCCTTGCCTCTTGGCTTTCTGGTTTTTCCCTGTGCTTTTTCGTGCTAAGCTTGTAGCCCAATAGGGGCTACTTAATTAGGGCCACATGATGTTGGTTCCTGCTGGTAGACCGAGTTCGAGGTGAATGTTATGGGTGCGGTAGCTGATGATCCAAACTTAGCGGCTGTAGGTTCTACTGACGCATCTGGTGAGACTAGAGCAATAACAGGAAGTGCCGCTATTGAGCCAGCCGCTGCGGCTGCGACTGCGTCAGCTGTTGATGCAGCTGAAAATACAGCTCAGGTAGGTTCTGCTACTGAAGTACAGGAAACCGAGTCTCAAGCACAGCCCCGTCGTGAGAACACGGAGCGTAAAGGTCGCGGTATGGCCTTGTTAGCTCTGTTGCTCTTTGGGTTATGCGTTTACTTGGGCTACGACTTGTACTATGGCCATAACGGCTATTTGCAGTACGAAAAGGTTGCGGCACAGTTTAATCAGGCTGAGCAAAAGTCCTTACAATTAAAACAGCGCAATCAGGATCTGGCAGAGCAGATCACTGACTTACAGCAAGGCTCCATTGCGGTGGAAGAGCTAGCTCGAAGCGAGCTGGGACTAATTAAGCCTAATGAGCGCTTTTATCGCGTGCTGGCCGATGACCAGCAGATCCGCTCGATGCCTATTCCTTAATCTTGGAAAGTTGTAAGTCTGAGCACTTTTGTTTTTGGTGAATATCCTTTCTTAGCGAGGCATAACGCCTATGTACGTTGAGGTCAAAAAGTTTGGCTTAAATACCTCCGCTGCCCGTCAGTATGTCTATTTAAAGCGTGCAGTACGCGAGGGCAAAAAGATTAAGCACGTTACTGTTGAGTGCTTAGGAAGCTTAGAGTCGTTACAGCAATACGATCCTGACATTATCGCCAAACTTAAGGATCTCTGTGCCTCTGGTAGTCCTGACATCTTTAGCTGCAAAATGCGCCTCACCGAAGATCGGATGCAGGAATGGCTACAAAGTCAGATCTCGCCTACTATGGCGCGGGCCGCAGGCCACGCTGATATTGAGGCAGGGGAAAGTAGTACCAAAGACGGGGTGAACTCTGGTAAGAGTGCGAGCGCTAGCTCGAGCGCTAGCTCGAGCAAGAGCGCGGCTCGTAGTGCTAAGGATCAGCAAAACTGCGAGGCGCAGCATTTCCTGCACTACCTCTTTAATCCTCCACGGATTGACGTCAGCCCTAAGATGCGCCAGCTCCTGATCAATACCTATACCGGCTTTGATTTTACGGATCATGTGATAACCCCAGAGCCAGGGATCTTGGATGCGGTGGTGGTAGCCGCTGGTGTGGGTAAACGTATGGGTGCGGCTGTGCCTAAGCAGTATCTCAAACTTGATCACAAGTGCGTGCTCGAGCATACGGTCTTGAAATTGCTAAGCTCACCATATGTGTCGCGTGTTATCGTGGTTATTTCTGAAGATGACCCTTATTTTAAGCGTACCTGCTTAGGTGACTTCCCTCGGGTGTGTACCGTAAAAGGCGGAGCCGAGCGCGTAGATAGCGTCTTACAGGGTATAGAGCACGCCAATTCCAATTGGGTGTTAGTGCATGATGCGGCTCGTCCTTTAGTGACTTTAAGCGATATTGAGAAGCTGGTGCTCTCGGTTGCCGTGGGCTACACCTACTTTGATTATTGTGGCGGTATCTTAAGCTCTAAGGTGGCAGATACCTTAAAGCTGGCTCAGAGCTCTAGACCGGCGCTCTTACCTGCTTCTACAGTGGTGCTCGATGAAACGCACGCTGAGGAAAGTGTGATCTTAAATCACGTGTACGAGGGCCTGAAGGAGCGCGCCAAGGCACAGCTTAAGCTGCGTCCTGACTATGAAAACATGACGGCCTCTGAGCGCAGTGCCGCTTTAGCTGAGGCTGAAGAGTCTCTGGCGCATCAATTAAATCTTAAGATTGCCGCGATTGATCACACGGTCGATCGCTCTTACATGTATGCAGCGCAGACACCACAGCTGTTCTTAAAGAACGAGCTGCATCAGGCCATTAAGGCAGCACAAGAAGCAGGCTTTGCCCTTACGGATGAGGCTTCGGCTATGGAGTATGTGGGCAAAAAAGTCTTGTTGGTTGAGGGCTCAGAGCTCAATTTTAAGCTCACCACCCCAAGTGACTTGCTGCTCATGCAGTCCGTGATTAAGGCTTTCGGCTAGCTTTGGCTAGCCTTGGCTAGCAAAGCTTTCGGCTAGCCTTTGCTAGTAAGGTTTTAGGCAACACAGCCACCGGATCTACATCCTGTGGCTATTTTTGGCTTTTTAGTTGGCAGGAGTTTTTCTATGGAGCAGGGAAGCAAGCTAGTACCCATGCGCATTGGCCACGGCTTTGACGTCCATCGCTTTGGTGGCGAAGGCCCTTGTATTTTAGGTGGTGTACCTGTGCCTTACGAGCAGGGTTTAGTGGCTCATTCCGATGGCGATGTGGTGCTGCATGCTTTATGCGATGCCTTGCTGGGTGCTTTAGCTTTAGGTGATATCGGCCAGCTCTATCCTGATAACGACGATCGTTTCTTAGGGATCGACAGCCGCGTGTTATTGCGTGATGTTTTTGCACGCGTGACTGCTGAGGGCTATGCCGTCGCTAATATTGACATCACTATAATGGCTCAAGCCCCAAAAATGCTGCCTTATGAAGGCCAGATGCGCGCTAATATTGCCGACGATCTCAAACTGCCACTATCTTGCGTCAGCGTTAAAGCTACCACCACTGAAAAGCTGGGCTTTGTGGGACGTAAAGAAGGAATTGCCGTTGAGGCTGTGGCTCTGCTCGTGGCCCAGTCTGCCTAGCGCCTCGGCGCTGCGCTGCGCAGCGTAGCGCCCATGGCGCTATAACGCCGTATGGCGTTGTGTAGCGCTGTATGGCGTTACATAGGCAGCAGCGTTTTGTGGCTAGGTCTGCCTGTTTTGCTTTGCTTAGTTGGTGTTATTCCCGTGAACATCTTTTCCTATCTGTACGAGATCTGCATTAAGCTCGCTAAACATCCTAAAGCCCCATGGTTTTTAAGTATTAATAGCTTTATTGAGTCCATCTTCTGGCCTATTCCGCCAGATGTGATGCTCATGCCAATGTGCTTAGCCACCCCTAAGCGCTCTCTTTATTACGCCGGTATCACCACCGTTACTTCCGTATTGGGCGCTATCTGTGGTTACTACCTTGGCTATTTCATCTACGATCCATACATTGCGGATCTCATTGCGTGGCTCAATTACGAAGACTCGATGCAGACCGTGCGCGAGTGGTTTACCTTAAAGTACGGCATCCTAATGGTCTTTATCGGTGCCTTTACCCCAGTGCCTTATAAGGTGATTGCTGTGACCACGGGTGTAGTGGCAGCCGAGAGTATGGCCAACACCGGCTCAGTGGGCATGCTTAACCTGTTAAACTTTGTGCTCATTTCCTTAGTGGGCCGTGGCATGCGTTTCTTCTTGGTAGCCGGTATCATCATGTGGGGTGGCGAGCGTATGGAGCATGTGCTGCGCCGTTATATCGACCGTATCGGCTGGGCCTGTGTGGTTTTAGTGGCTATTTACATTGCCTACGAGATGCTGATGCCTTAGGCAGTGATTTGCTTTGCGCCTAGATGCTAGCCCGATCTTTGCAAGAGTTCTTGCTGGTTTTCCTATGGCTTTAGGGGCGCTAATGGCGTAACCTAAAGATATCCACGCACTCAGAGTTGATATAGCGCTGCTGCGTCAGCTGACCGCTGTCAGCTGAACGCAGTCAGCAGACGTTAGAACGCTGCTAGCAGCTGCATGCAGCTGCTAGCTAGACGCTGCCATCAGGCAGCGGGCAGCAGGCTGCTGGCAGCCGCTGGCTGGCCAACGCTGAGTCGTTTGTTTTCTCGGGCTAGGGGCTCAGGGCAGGTGCCTCCTTTGGTTTGGGGGAAGGTGGGATCAGCCCTGCCTATTATTGTGGTGGGGCGTGTCGGTTTTCCGCACTCGATTAAGATGAGAACGATGCTTTCTTTTACCTTATTATCAGCAGTAGTGTCGATGTTAGTGGGCTGTGAGACCTCTAACCAGAGTTATAGCACTTCAGGGCGGGTGATCGATGCTACCCAGACTTCAGTAGTTCGTGATACCGGCTTGGCAGGCAAAGGTACGGTTATTGACAGCACTAGCACTTTAGGTGGTAGTAGCTCGGTGGGAACTACCCTTTCCGATAGCCCTGTATATAGCCCAGTGAGCGATATCCCTCTGAGCAATAGCTCTATTGGCAATAGCTCGACGAGCGCTGTGGGCTCCGATGGCCTCTTGGACGTCGGTGTGCTTTCGGGCGTGGGCCCTTCTCCTGATCCTATGGCTATGCCAAGCGCTACTGTAGATACCTCAAGCGTGGCAGGCTCTGGTAGCCTGATTGGCGGTGTGCCGGATGAGCCTTGGATGTCGGGAACCCCAGCTCCTCAGGGCTCAGTTAACACCTCCGCTTCTACTGGTTCGGTGTTGCTGGCACAAAACAATACTGCTGGTGCAGGTTCTACTGCAACCTCCAGCACTCGTGCCATGGCCCCAGATAGCAGCTCTGCTACCATTTATCAAAATAAGATCTCGACTACCGCAGGCCCAGATCGTTATAAGGTGGTCAAAGGCGATACCCTTTATTCCATCGCTTTCCGCTATGGCCTTGATTACCATGCTTTAGCCAACATCAATAAGATCGACCCACCTTACAATCTGGCTGTAGGTCAGGTGCTGCTTTTAAACTTAAAAGCCCAAGAAGCTCCAAGCTATGTGGTGCAAAAGGGCGACACTCTGTACTCTATTGCCCGTAAAAACGGCCAATCGGTGAACTTCTTAGCCAGTGTGAATAATTTGGAGCCACCTTACACTCTCAAGTTAGGACAAAAGCTCTTACTGTCGCGTGAGAATGCTGTTACCCCTGCTACCCAAAAGGAAAATGCAGAGGTGCCAGTGGCCGGTAGCACTACAGCTTCTACAGCTACTGCTACTAAGCCAAGCACGAGCACGGCCACTACTAAGCCAGCTACAACTAAGCCTGCAACTTCGACTGTAGCCCAAACCCCAATTGTTCAGACTAAGACCCGTAAGGTGTCTGGTGTGACTTGGTCTTGGCCTACCACCTCAGGTCGTGTGATTGAGCAATTCTCCACTTCAGAGCAAGGCAATAAGGGCCTCGATATCTCGGGTCAGCGTGGTCAGGCAGTGTTAGCCGCTGCCGATGGTCAGGTGGTGTACTCAGGCAATGCTTTGCGTGGTTTTGGTAATCTCATCATTATTAACCACACCAATGAGTACCTCTCGGCCTATGCTCATAACGATGCCTTACTGGTAAAGGAAGGTCAAAAGGTCAAGCGTGGTCAGCAGATCGCCCGTATGGGTAACACTGATGCCAGCTCGGTGCGTTTGCACTTTGAGATCCGTTACCGTGGCCAGTCGGTCAACCCAATCAGCTATCTGCCAAAATAGGATTTTTCTCGGTTGCTGAAGCAGTAGCCGAGAGTGAGCAGAAAATACAACACAAAGAGCTCTGCCCGTGTGGACAGGGCTTTTTGTTTGCCTGCAGCGCACGGAGCGCTGCCGCGCCCGTTGCACTGCACGCTGTGCAGTGCGCAGCGCATAGCGCGCGGCGCAGACAACGCAGGCTGCGTCTGCGGCGCTGGCAGGGGCGGCCTATTGGCCGGAGGTGAGCTTGGCCTTGAGCTGGTGTAAGGTATTGAGGGCCTCCAGCGGCGTGAGGGTGTCGAGGTTGAGCGCCTTGATGCTTTGCAGCAGATCCTGCTGATCTGCCATTTCCGCTTCGGCGGTAGCAGCACGGGCTTGCTCTTCACGCACTTGGGCCTCTAAAGCACTGATCTTGGCAGCAAGAGCGGTAGCCTTAGCCGTTTCTTCGCCTTGTTCGTGTGGAGCCATGGCCACACTACTGTCTGCAAGGTGAGGCAGTTGCTCATCGTAGTCGCTGCCACTGGCGCTATTGGTTTGTGGAGCCTGTGGTAATGGCGCAAAGGCGTTGTTATCCAGTAGTGGCGAAGTAAAGATGTCAGCTGACTCCAGTTCCTTGGCTCTAGCGCGGAAGAAGCCGATAGCACGCTTGGTGATCTTAGTTGGCACGCCTGCTAGCTGTGCCACTTCAATACCAAAGGAGCGCGACTGTCTGCCTGGCTCGGCTTTGTACAAGAACACGATCTTGCCGTGGCTTTCTTGGGCGTTAAAGCAGAGATTAAAAGCAGTGTTGTAGTTTTCAATCAGCGTGGTGACTTCGGTATAGTGCGTAGCAAATAAAGTCTTGGCTGGTAGATCTTTAGCTAAGTACTGCACAATGGCCTCAGCAATGGCTGCACCTTCAGCGCCTGAGGTACCACGACCCACCTCGTCCATGATCACGAGGCTCTTGGCGGTAGCGTTGTTAAGAATGGTAGCTGATTCTTCCATTTCCACCATAAAAGTCGAGCGGCCGGAGGCGAGATCATCTGAAGCGCCAATACGGGTAAAGATGCGGTCAATATCACCGATCAGTGCTTTTTGGGCAGGGACAAAGGAGCCAATACGAGCCAAGATCGCAATCAGTGCCGTCTGACGCATATAGGTGGATTTACCGCCCATATTTGGGCCTGAGATCACGGCCAAATGGCGCTCTGGGGTGAGCTCAATGCTATTGGCGATAAATGGGGTATCGTTAAGCGCCTCAACTACAGGGTGACGTCCAGCCACGATCTTGATGACGTTATCATTAGTCAAGGTTGGACGGGTGTAGTTGCGCTTATGAGCCACGCGAGCCAGAGTGAGGAGCACGTCCAAGAGAGCGATATTGTGCGCAAAGGTACTGAGATCAGGCAGCTCGGCGATCAGTTGCTCGAGGATCTGCGCATAGAGATCCTTTTCAATCTGCAAAGAGCGTCCTTGGGCCGAAAGCGTCTTCTCCTCGAGCTCTTTGAGCTCTGGGGTAATGTAGCGCTCACTGTTCTTTAAGGTCTGACGGCGGATGTAATCCATTGGCACACGATCGGCGGCACCACGCGAGACTTCAATGTAATAGCCGTGGATATTATTGAAGCTTACCTTCAGCGTATTGATGCCAGTACGCTGCTTTTCCCGCTCCTCAATGGCTTTAAGCGTTTGTTCTGAGCCGTTTTGCAGGTCGCGCAATTCATCAAGTTCGTCGTTATAGCCGTCGGCAATCACGTCGCCATCACGGATCAGCAGTGATGGGAACTCTTTAATGGCTCTTTGCAGTAAGTCATGCACGGCAGAGAGATCAGGGATCTGATCGGCCTTAAGTGCCAGTAAGGTACGGTAACGCTCAGCATCTGGATTGGTGCTATTGGCGGTTGTTACAGCCGTGGCGGTTGTTGTCTCGGTAGTAGCCGCAGTGGCAGCCGTAGCTGCCATGGCGGTCTCGGCAGTTGCGTCAGTGGCGGTCGTGGTGTCCGTGGTGTCTGTGGCGGCGTCAGCAGCCGTTTGCGCTGTGACGGTCTGGCCTTGTGGTAGGTCAGAGGAGCCAGCAGTAAAAGCGGTATTGAGTAGGTGCTTAATGCTTGGGATCTGAGCTAAAGCATCACGTAACTTACTTAAATCACGAGGTTTAGCTGAGCTGAGGCCAATACGAGCCACGATACGCTCTAAGTCACCAATATTGCTGAGAATAGAGCTCAGTTCCTCGGCCTGTGGCCACTGCATTAACGCTTCTACCACATCTAAGCGATAGTTGAGCTCTTGGTTGTTGCGCAAAGGGTTAACCAGCATATTGCGCAGCAGGCGCGAGCCCATGAGGGTACGGGTCTCATCGAGGATTGAGAGCAAACTGCCCTGATCATTACCGTTTAGGTTGGAGAGCAGCTCTAGATTGCGTTGGGCGTTTTTGTCGAGCAGCACTAAATTAGAGCTTTTGTCATGAACAATACCGGTGATATGGGCGATATCTACAGTCTGTGTGCTCTTTAAATAGTGCAATAAGGCACCTGCAGCACAGATACCGGCGTGCATGCCTTGGACATCAAAGCCGCTTAAGCTTTTGGTCTTAAATTGCTGGCAGAGCAGCGTCTGTGCGGTTTCAAAATCAAAGTCCCATGCTGGCAGCGACTTTATGCAGAGCAGATGCTCGATCTCCTTAAAGTAGGCAAAGCGCTCTGGGTAGAGGAGCTCAGCAGGGTTGACCTTGTTGACGTATAACAGCAGATCAGGGAGGTTGTCGACCTCGGTGGTGGTAAAGCGACCGGTACTGAGATCAAGCGTAGAGAAACCAAAATTAGTCTTGTCAGCAAAGACAGCTGCAAGAATATTGTCTTGGCGCTCCGGTACCATGCCCTCATCTGTGACTGTGCCAGGGGTAATGATACGTGAGACCTTACGCGGGATCATGCTGCGGCCAGCGGTCTGCTTATCGACCATTTGCTCGCAGATCACAATAGATCGACCCATTTTGAGCAAACGAGCGATATAGCTGTCGGCGGCGTGGAAAGGGATGCCTGCCATTGGTACCGGCTCACCACCTTGGTTGCCACGACGAGTTAAGGTGAGATCCAAGAGATTGGAGACGATTTTGGCATCATCATAAAAGAGCTCATAGAAGTCACCTAAGCGGAAAAATACAAGGGTATCAGGGTATTGCTGTTTAACCTCGAAGTATTGTTTCATCATAGGTGTGAGTTTTTCTGACTTGATCTCAGTCATGCCAATTACTCTCCTCAAATCTTATGCGATCAGATCTCTTAGTGGCTTAAGCAGCCGGAAGATCCCTTATTTCCAAAAAAGACCGTATTCTAAGCTACATGTGGAGCACTAGCTTGGGGCAAGCCCTGCAAGCCATAGCCGCCATAGCAGGTTTACAAGTTGGGCTGTGCCAAGTGCCAAGTGCCAAGTAAGTAGTGCTGTAGAGATAGCTTCTCGTTGGGGTAAAACAATTTAGTTGCCGTAGCGGTCGCGCTGCACAGGTTGTGAGCAGCGTCCAATAGTCGATAGAGCCCATAAGAGCTGATAGTCAATAGAGCCCGCATGGGGCTGCTGGTGTTTGGCGTAAGCTTGCAGTTAGGGCTCAAGTAAGCCCTCTGAAGGCTGCAAAGCCATATAAATACAGGCTTTGTTTGCGCGTATATCAACTTTATTCCCGAAATTGGATTTTGTTGAGTTCGTATGCAGAATATTTTTTAGCGTGCATTTTGTTTTGTGGCGCTAAATCAAGGCCCATTCTTGTTATGGTGGGGTTGGCGGCTGCTTAGACATAAAATAATTAAGAATTTGGTAGAGCCAGAGAGTGTTGAAATGACACTGTCAGTGGTATCTATTGGCTATGGGCCCGCCAGTGGCTCGGTTACTCGGTAGTGGCATGGCAGTAGCTGGGCAATACAGTTTTTCTGTTGCCTGTTGGCAGAGGACAGCATGAGCTGGACTAACAGCTTTTTGGCAGCAGTGGCTTAAGGCATATAGGGCAATACGTAAGATGGCAGATGGCTTTTGCGGCCCTAAATTATAGGCAAAAGCGTGCTTTAGATCATCTTAGCTGTTATTTTCGTGCGGTTAAAAATATTTTTCCCTCTCAGGTTGTTTAGGGAAATAATGGGGCGTTAGAAAAAGTGGAACCTTTGGAGCTGGGTAGGGCTGGATGAGGTAGGGGCCTAATACAGCCAGATACGGCTTGCTGGGGCTGAATCTTGCTGAAAGCTGATGCTGGGCTGAGCTGGGCTTGTTTGGGCAGGGCTGGGGCTAGGTGCTCTTTGTGCCCAAAGGCAAAGGCTATAGCTTTTGGCTGACTGTGGGGCTAATTTTGGAGGTTGCTCATGTCTGAGGAGACATCTACTGCTGTTATTTCATGGGAGCAATTGCTGCCGCTTGCTGAGCGCTTTGCTCAGGACTTTGCGCAGCATCATCATGTCTTTGCTACGGCCGAATCCTGTACCGGTGGTCTGATCAGTGGCACCATCACCGCGATTTCGGGGGCCTCCCAGTGGTTTGATCGCGCCTTTGTGACCTACACCAATGAAGCTAAGATGCAGATGCTCGATGTCCAAGCTGCTACTTTGGAGGCTTTTGGGGCTGTAAGTGTACAGACTGCACGACAAATGGCTTGTGGCGCTCTATCTCATAGCTCTGCAGATATCGCAGTCGCAGTGACTGGCATTGCTGGGCCAACAGGTGGCACAAAGGACAAGCCAGTGGGCACGGTATGTATTGCTGTGGCGCGTCGCGGCGAGGATGGGGCCTATGCTTTTTGTCATCACTTTGCCGGTGATCGTATGGCGGTGCGTTTGGCTACGGTGCAAAAGGCATTGGAAGACTTATTGGCTCTCAGCGCAGGGCAAGTACCAGCCGATTATGAGTTTGCCATTATGGGAAATAAGGCATAGGCTGAGAGCTTGAAGGGCACTTCTGCCCAACTCATCTTTTCTGCTCTTTTTGTGGAAAAATGTAGCTTTGCTGCTCTGCTGTGAAAGCAGTGCTGAGCAAGCAGCGCTGAGCAAGCTATAGCAGAAAAATTAAACAAGTCTCTATAATAGACTTGACAATAAAGATATATGCAATATAATTAGATTAGTGTTTAAACAAACACTGCAAAAATACTCATACCAAGCTTGGGACTGCTTCCTTAGCTCCCTCAGCTTGCGTGGTGGCAGCATGTGTTTGCGTTGTTTTTAGCCGCTTTTTTGGCTTTCTTTTTTCAGAGGTGAATTATGGCCGCTGCAACTAAATCTAAGGCTAAGGATCCAGCTTCGGCTGGCACTAACAAATCAGCCTCTACCTTAACTACCGATCCTAAGAAACTCAAAGCCATTGAGGCGGCAATGGATCAGATCGAGCGTCAATTTGGCAAGGGTGCCATTATGCGCTTAGGTCAAGGTGAGTTAGAGGAAATTGAGGCTATTCCTACCGGTTCTCTCACCCTCGATCTGGCTTTAGGCGTCGGTGGTTTACCAATGGGTCGTATCATTGAGATCTATGGCCCAGAATCCTCTGGTAAGACCACTTTAACTTTAGAGCTGATCGCTCAGGCTCAGAAGTTAGGTAAGGTTTGTGCCTTCATTGACGCTGAGCACGCTTTAGACCCTGTGTATGCTAAAAAGCTTGGTGTGCACATTGGTGAGTTACTGATTGCTCAACCTGACACTGGTGAGCAAGCCTTGGACATTACTGAGACTTTAGTCCGCTCCGGTGGCGTGGATGTGATCGTCATTGACTCGGTGGCCGCCTTAGTTCCTAAGGCCGAGATCGAGGGCGATATGGGCGACAACCACGTGGGCTTGCAAGCTCGTTTGATGTCCCAAGCTCTGCGTAAGCTCACTGGTACCATTAAGCAAGCTAACTGCATGGTGGTCTTCATTAACCAGTTGCGTATGAAGATCGGTGTCATGTTTGGCAATCCTGAGACTACCACTGGTGGTAATGCCTTGAAGTATTACGCTTCGGTACGTCTTGATATCCGCAAGTCCACCCCAATCAAGGATAAGGACACCATCATTGGTAATGAGACCAAGGTTAAGGTGGTGAAGAATAAGGTAGCTCCTCCATTTAAGCAGGCTAACTTCCAGATCCTCTTTAACTATGGCATTTCCAAGAACAGCGAGCTCATCGATCTGGGTGTGCAACTGAAGCTGGTCGATAAGACCGGTGCTTGGTTTGCCTATAACGGCACAAAGATTGGTCAGGGTAAGACTAACGCCATGCGCTATCTGGATGAGCACCCAGAGGTGGCCGAGGAGTTAGAGACCAAGATCCGTGACTACTACAAGCAGCACTCTGACTACGATGACACTGTAGAGATCGGTTCTAACGATACCGAAGCCGGAGAGAGCTTAGGCATGGCTGCATCAGGTATTGATGAGAACACCCCTGTGGATGACATCCCTGATGAAGCTCTGGTGACAGATATCCCAGACGATCTCTAAGGCTCGTTTAGCTCTCACCACAGCTCCTCCTCCTCCTCTATTGATCGGGGGCTGTGATGTCATAAGTTTGCTTACAGTCTGCCGTCTTAGTGCTGGACTTTTCCTGTGCTGAGGCGGCCTTTTTGTTTCATCGCTGGGTTGCTCCTTTTGCCAACTGGGAAGAGATCCGCTTATGCTTACACGTCGCTCTAACTGGCCCCGTGCTCAGGGCAAAGCTAAAAAGAAAAATAGTCCCGCCACTAATTCCGAGGAATCAGCTTCTGGGTTAGATGCCATGACCTCAAGTTTTGGCTCATACACCCCATCTGGCTGGGCTAAAGAGCAGCGTGAGTATGGCGGTCGTACCCGTCGGGTGATGTGGGATGATGATCTTGATGATGCAGATGAGGCTGAAGACATTACAGCTTCTCCCCAAGGGCGTGAGCGTCGTGCCACTAAGATCATGAGTCTTGAAGACGTGATGCAAGGGCAAGCTCCAGATAGTGGTAAGACTAAGGGTAGAAGGCGAGTTAACGCTAAGGTAGCTAAAGTAGCTAAAGTAGGTAGAACTTCAAGTAATAGCACTGGCTATGATGCAGGTGCAGAGTCAACTTATACAAAGCGTAAAACCTTTGCCAAATCCTATCCTCAATCTCAGAAGACTGAGAGCCAGAGACCAAAGGTAGACTTAAGTAAGGTGATGAAGCCGCTATCGGCTTTAATGCCGTCAGAGTCCTCTGGCCTACAACAGGCTGAGACATCCCAGCTCCAGCCGCAAACACAGTCGCGGCCGCAAGAGCTCAAAGATCAAACACAAGAGCAAGAGGCTTTTCAACAGGATGAAAGGCGCGAGTGGTTAGAGTGGCAAGAGAGTAGCGATGATAGTGAGTTAGCGCCGAGCTTGTCTCCTCAGATGCCTGAGGAGCAGTCAGCTGCTCTGGAGCGCTCATGGGAGGATTGGGGTGCTCCACCACCTTTACCGCCTGATACTGATGATTATGAGTACGAACCAGTGCCTATGCCTGATTATCGTGCTGCAACCTTGGCGGCTGAGGCAGAGGCTGCCGATGAGGTGGTGGAGTTTGAATCAGGGCCTGTGCCCCAGGCGTGGAAAAGAAAACGAACCCGTCGCTTTGGGGCGGGCGCTGCTCAAGCTGATGCTGGGGCGGGCGCTGTTACTAGCGATAACGTAGACGGCGATGAGTCCAAACCAGCAGGGCGCGGTCGCAGCTATCGGCGCTCTAGCTGGGGCAGGGGACAAAAGAGATCGCCTGATGAGCTTGATGACAGTGTAGAAAAAGCTGTTAATGAAATGGTGCGCTTGCTTACGGGTCGTGAGTATGGTGCCCAAGAGCTTACTGAAAAATGTTTGCTTCGTTTTACCCCAGAGGCTGTGGCCCAAGCTTTAGCTATTTGCCAAGAGCGTGGCTATCAGAGCGAAGAGCGCTATGGGCAAATGCTGGTGCGTCATATGGAGTTTAGCCTTTATGGCCCGATGAAATTGCAGCTGGAAGCTAGGCGCAAAAAGGTCTCGTGGGAGCTTTTACAGGAGCTTAGTGCTGAGGTCGATTGGGAACAATTGGCCTATGAGGCTTTAGTGAAAAAATACGGGGTTACGGTTTTGGACTATCCTACCCAGCGTAAGGCTTTAGCTTATATAGCGCGGCGTGGTTTTTCCTCTTCCTGTTGCCTCAATGCGCTGCATCGCATGTTGCAAGAGGCGCGGGAGAATAGTGAGTCGTAGGTAGAGGTGATTCTTTTGCTTTGTAACACCTGTCATACAGCTATTTGGGGAGCATAAAAGCAGTAAAAAGGCCGTTTTAGAGGATTTGGGCATGTGATTTGCCCTGTTGCTTGGGGCCTATAAGCCGTTTTTTGTGCACTGCCCCTGAAAAGGATAAGAAAAAGCTTTCTTTTCCTGAAAGGTAATGCCTAATATAGATAACTTAGGTGCTGCATGGCCTAAATATCGGATTTTTACAAGTGGACTGAGATACGGCTGACAGAATTTGCTCCTCATTGCCAGAGTAGTTCGTGGTTATGGCTGGGTGATGTAATGAGATGTGGCAAGGGGAGCACTACAGAGCAAACAAGCAAAGCAAAGCCCTTATCTTTTCGTATTTTTACGGAGAGATAGGGGCTTTTTTGTTATTATGAGCGGCCAAATGCTGCCCATAATTGGCTTGTTTAAGCTTTTCTTGGTGGGGCGTTGCTGGTTTTGCTTTTTGTCGACAGTGATGAAAGAGAGGATAGAGATGAGCACAGAGATTTCGCTTCAAGTCAGTGATGACTTCCATGGCAAACGCTTAGATGCCGCCTTAAGTGGCTTGATTGCCAATTATTCACGTAGTGCCCTCCGTGTCCTCATTGACGAGGGTAAGGTCAGCGTTGATGGCCAAGTGCAGCTTAAGCCTAGCTTTAAGGTTAGCTCTGGGCAGACTCTGGTGGTTGATATGCCTGAGCCAGAAAACTTAGAAGCTCAGCCACAAGATCTGCCTTTGAATATTGTTTACCAAGATGATGATGTGCTGGTGATCAACAAGCCGATCGACTTTGTGGTGCATCCAGGGGCTGGAGTGAAAGATGGTACTGTTATGAATGCCGTACTGTTCCACTTCCCTCAGACTGTTAATTTAGCTCGTGCTGGTATTGTGCATCGTTTGGATAAAGATACCTCGGGCTTAATGGTGATTGCTCTGAGTCATAATGCGCAGTTTGCTTTGGTCAAAGCTATTAGTAAGCACTTAGTAGTGCGCGAGTACGAAGCCATTGTAGAGGGCGAGCTCACCGCTGGTGGCACTGTGGATGCCCCAATTGGTCGTGATATGCACATGCGCACCCGTATGGCAGTGGTGCCTGAGGGCATGGGCCGTGATGCCGTGACTCACTATCGAGTGATGGAGCATTTTCGTGCTCATACACGTTTGAAGCTGCGTCTGGAAACAGGTAGAACTCACCAGATCCGTGTGCATATGGCTTCCATCCATCACCCTCTGTTAGGTGATGTGCAGTACGGTGGCCGTCGTATCAAGCATCTTGCTGGTGCTAGCCCAGAGCTGGATAGCGCTATGAATAACTATCGTCATCAGGCTCTGCACGCCAGCCACATTGAGTTTGAGCATCCTGTGACTCATGAGCAGATGAGCTTTGATGCCCCGCTGCCAGAGGAGATGGAGCATCTCATCACTTTACTGCGTGAAGATTACAACTTGCACGGAACCTATTAGTGGTTAGGTGGGCTCTTTGTGTTTTGTTAGGCTGCGTGGATGGGGGATGCTTGCTTTGTGGGTGGCAGTAAATTTCGCGGGCTTACTCACAAAATGGGGATTCAGAAACGCAATCAACTGACAAATAGCGGCAAAATGTAAAGATGTGTCGCTGTAAAGTTTAGCTCTCTTAATGGCAGCGAAGTTAAGTTTGGCCGCCATTGCAAGGATGCAAAGCCAGCTAGAGCTTTGCCGGTCTAAGCTTTGCAGTTTAGTCTTTGGTGAACAAGGTGTTTGGGTTTTTTGACTCCTGCTTGAGTCTGACATGAGGGGCATGCCAGCGCAGGATTTGGGTATTGTGTGAGGCAGACATGGACGGATCAACGCAAGAGCAAAGAGAACAGCAAGTTGCTCAGTTGAAAGCTCAACAGCTGTTGGAGGCGGTACGTAGCGCCCTCCTGAATGGTCGTTATGTCGTAGTGGACTGCTTTGAGGGGCCTTTTACCTCTTTCATTACCACGCGTTTTGGTGGTAATAGCGTGGCTCCTTTCGATACCCTCAATATGGCCTACCATGTGGGTGATAACCCTCTTGCTGTAGCATATAACCGTCAATTAGTACGCAATGATTTCGGCTTCGATCATCTGTGCTTTATGGATCAAAGCCACACCAATAAGGTGATGGTGGTAGATGAAAACAACGTGGAGCAAGAGATCTTTCCTTGCGATGGTATTGTCACCAAGCTTAAAGGTGTGGCCTTAGCAGTAATGACCGCAGACTGCCTACCATTGCTGTTGTGTGATGAGGAAAAGCAGGTAGTTGGTGCGATCCACTGTGGTTGGCGCGGTATTGCTTCAGGCATTATTGCCAATGCCATTGATAAGATGGAAGAGCTCGGAGCACGACGCGATCGCATTATTGCTTATATGGGGCCTGCTATTGGCCCACGCTCTTTTGTGGTGGGAGATGATGTCCGCGACGTCTTTATCCAGCAATATGAGCCTTTTGCCGAAGCCTTTGTTGATCGCGTGGTCGTTAATCCTAACTTCACTATGACGGCCTCTCCTGTGGCCAGTAGTGCTTTTAGTATTGAGGGCACTACCGCTGTATTGCTGGGACGCCTTGCCCGTACCTTAAATGCACAGAGCTCTATAGCTAAAGCTGCTGCTGTGGTTGCAGCAGAGAAGGCCTCAAAGGAGGCTGCTAAAGAAGCAGCTCAAGGGAATAGTGCTTCTCACGGCTCTAGCACTACTTTTGATGCAAGCTATAAGGGCTCAGCCGTTGCGATTAATGCTAATGCGCAACATCCAGCCGTAGATGATTTAAAAGCTAATGTGGCTCAGAGCGGTGCTCTTGAACAAGGGCCAGTGCCTGCTGATGCCTGTCGTAACGTCGTGGATCCTGAACTTAAGGCTACAGTGGCAGCACAACAAGCTGACAATTCATCGGCATCTGCAGAAGCATCAGCATCTTCAGATGCTCAAGCTGAGGCTACCAAGCCAACTGCCCGTGACTTCTTAGTAGCGGAAGGCACTTTGCCACGTAGTGAGATCCTCAATAGCGAGGAGGATCTGGCCATGATGGAGCGTATTAAGCGCGTACAGGTTCCAGGTGCTTTTAATGAAAATACGGTCTTAGAAGTGCTGCATGATCCTGAGCTGGGTGAGATTAAGCTTCTACGACTCGAGGGTAAGCATCTGTGCAATATCTACGAGTTAGTGGTTTTAGCTTTACAGCGAGCTGGTGCTACTGGCTTTGTCTACGGTGGTCGTTTTGATACCTTTGCCCAGTCCACGCTGTTTTATTCCTATCGTAAATCCAACCGCACAGGGCGCATGGCCTCGATCATTAGCATCAATCGCTAAGTTTGCTACCTAACGCTGTCGTCTTAACCCTGCCATCCTAGCTCGGCCTAGCCGAGCTCTGCTTGTTGTGTTCTGATCCACAGCAGTGCTGATTTTTAGCTGCCAGATTAGCATTTTCCATTTCCTTGGCTTTAGTCAGTTCCTTTGGTATTTATGCTTTGGAGCTTGCTAATTGCCGCTAGTGTGCGCTTTTCCTCTCCTTTTCTTTGTTCCACAATGGCTATTTTTGCTCAATATGAAACAGAGTGTCATGGATTGGCCTATATTTGCCGCTATCTCTAAGATAGTAAAAATATTTTTTGTGATCTCTTTAAATTCAGAGCGTTAGACCCCACGTCGTTAGGTGTAAGAAACTAGCATCGAGTGCTAAGAGTTAATCCCTTTTGAGGAGGATTTTCTTAGTACTGCACGAGGCACCAAGCACGTAGTATTTGCCTCCATATGAGGCTCTGATGAGAGCATTGGACGGTGGAATACACGGTACGCTTAAGCTGAAGTGCAACTGGTGCTCCCAGTACCACTAGAAAATTCTAGGCTTATGCCTGAGGTTGAAAGCCTAAGGCCCAAAGCCAAAGGAGTGGTATCTGGCTGTAAGGCGGCAGGAATCTAGATTCTTGAGCCAAGAAGCATAAGGAGAGCACAAGATTGATGCCGGTGACGGGTTTTTTCTGTTTGGAGGAACGAGATGCGTTTGGAGCGATTTACTGTCAAGTTTCAAGAAGCCTTATCTGACGCACAATCGTTAGCCGTAGGTCACGATAACCAGTTTATCGAGCCTGTCCATATCATGGCAGCCTTGGTAAACCAAGAGGATGGCTCGGTTCGTCCTCTGTTGACCTTAGCTGGTTCCGATCCTCAAGCTGTTAAGTTACTGGTGGATAAGGCAGTAGACAATCTGCCTCGGGTTCAGGGAGTGGGTGGTGATCTACAGTTATCACCACAGACGGGTAAGCTCTTAAATCTCTGCGACAAGTTATCGCAAAAGTACCAAGACTCATTCATCTCCTCAGAGATGTTTGTCTTGGCTGCTATGGAGACTGAGGGCGATTTAAAGCGCATTTTAGAGCAGTGCAACCTGACTAAGGAAAAGCTGAAGCAAGCCTTAGACACTATGCGCGCTGGTAGCAAGGTCGATAGCGACAATGCTGAGACTGCTCGTGGAGCCTTAGCTAAGTACACCATTGATTTAACTGAGCGTGCTGAGCAAGGCAAGCTGGATCCTGTGATTGGTCGTGACGATGAGATCCGCCGCACTATGCAGGTGCTGCAACGTCGTACCAAGAACAATCCTGTGCTGATCGGTGAGCCTGGTGTAGGTAAGACCGCTATTGTTGAGGGCTTAGCCCAACGTATTGTCAAAGGCGAGGTGCCTGAGGGACTGCGCAACAAGCGTGTGCTTACTTTGGATCTCGGTGCTTTGATTGCTGGTGCTAAGTATCGTGGCGAGTTTGAGGAGCGTTTAAAGGCTGTCTTAAACGAGCTGGCCAAGCAAGAAGGCAAGGTGATCCTCTTTATCGACGAAATCCACACCATGGTGGGGGCCGGTAAGGGAGAGGGCTCCATGGATGCAGGCAATATGTTGAAGCCTGCCTTGGCCCGTGGCGAGCTGCACTGCGTAGGTGCTACTACTCTTGATGAGTACCGTCAGTACGTGGAAAAGGATGCAGCTTTAGAGCGTCGTTTCCAAAAGGTGCTGGTGGATGAGCCTTCGGTAGAGAACACCATTGCTATTCTGCGTGGCTTAAAAGAGCGCTATGAGCTGCACCACCATGTGCAGATCACGGATCCTGCCATCGTGGCTGCTGCTACTTTGTCTAACCGTTATATCTCTGATCGTCAGTTGCCTGATAAGGCCATTGACCGCATTGATGAGGCTGCAGCTAGCATTAGATTGCAGATTGACTCCAAGCCAGAGCCACTCGATAAGATTGATCACCGCCTGATCCAATTAAAGATGGAGCGTCAGGCTGTGGCCAAAGAGACGGATGAAGCTAGTAAGAAGCGTCTTGAGGCCATGGATCAAGAGATCAAGGAAAATGAGGCCGAGTACCAGCGCTTAGATGCTATCTGGAAGCACGAAAAGCAAATGCTTGAGGGCACCCAGAAGATCAAGGAAAAGCTGGAGCAAGCTCGTCATGAGTTTGAGGTGGCTCGTCGTAGTGGCGATCTGGCTCGTATGAGTGAGCTGCAATACGGCACCATTCCTAATTTAGAGCGTCAGATCGCTGAAAGCAGCAAGGTTGAAGGTCAGCGCACTGAGCTTTTAAAGAACAAGGTCACTGATGCAGAGATCGCTGAAGTGGTATCGCGTGCTACCGGTATTCCTGTGGCTAAGATGCTGGAAGGCGAGCGTGAAAAGCTGTTGCACATGGAAGACAATCTGCACAAGCGTGTGATTGGTCAGTCCGAGGCTGTGACTGCTATTGCTTCTGCTATTAGACGTAGCCGTGCTGGCTTGTCGGATCCTAATCGCCCAATCGGTTCGTTCCTGTTCTTAGGCCCAACTGGTGTCGGTAAAACTGAGCTGTGTAAGGCTTTGGCCGAGTTCATGTTCGATACCGAAAAGGCCATGGTACGTATCGATATGTCGGAGTTTATGGAGAAGTTCTCGGTCTCTAGACTGGTCGGTGCTCCTCCAGGATACGTGGGCTACGAGCAGGGCGGTTATTTAACCGAGGCAGTGCGTCGTCGTCCATACTCGGTGATTCTGCTCGATGAGATCGAAAAGGCACATCCTGATGTCTTTAACATCTTGTTACAGGTATTGGATGATGGCCGTTTGACCGACGGACAAGGTCGTACAGTGGACTTTAAGAACACTGTGATCATCATGACCTCGAACTTAGGTTCGTCCATGATTCAAGAGGAAAGTGGTAAGAGCTCTTACGATGAGATCAAGGCTAAGCTGCTGACCATCTTGGAGAAGAACTTTAAGCCTGAGTTCCTGAATCGTATTGATGAGACTGTGGTCTTCCACCCTCTGTCGCACGAAAACATTAAAGACATCGCCAAGATTCAGCTCAACACCTTGAGCAAGCGCTTAAAGGATGTGGATCTTGAGGTGAGCGTTGCCGATAATGTCTACGACTATGTGGCTAAGGTTGGCTTTGATCCTGTGTTTGGTGCTCGTCCATTACGTCGTGCTATCCAAAACGAGATCGAAGATCCGCTCTCTAAGATGATTTTGGAAGGCAAGTTACAGCCTAACAAGAGCTATGAGCTTAACGAGAGTGCTGAGGGCAAGTTGGAGTGCAAGTTGTTACCTTCGCAAGATGGTGCTACTGCCCAAATCCAGCAACGCTCTTAATGCTTTAAGCAAGCTTATTGCTTTGAGCAGTAAGCGTTAAGCTGCATTAATAGCGGGATAACAACCGCAAACAAAGGAGTAGCCTGATGGTCACAGACATGTAACCATCAGACAGCAAAGGCCCAGAGAGATGTAGATCTTTCTGGGTTTTTGCTTTTTAGGGCCAACAAAGTTTCCGTTTAGGGCTGTGAAGGAGCGGCTAAAAACGCATTTTGTCCCTCTTGGCTCTGTTTTGAGGAGCAGGGGAGGGAATTTTACTTGCGTTCCCGAGGATGGTTTTGAGGGCAAGCTTAGCTCTCAATTCTGGCGTAAAAATGGGATTCTTCTCACGTTTTTCATGAGCGATTTTTGCTAGTATGGATCTTACGCGCTAACTTTTTTAAGATTTTTTTTTAAAAAAAGTGTTGACGCCGGATCGAAAATCCTTAAAATACGTTCCCGCTGACACGCACTGAGGTGTGCAGCGAAATCAAAAAGCAAAGCCTAGCGCTTTGTGGTTCTTTAAAAATTAGATACAAACAATCTGTGTAGGTTCTTGACAAGAACTTCGAGTTATTAGCCAATAAGCTGCACAGTTACGTAAGTAACGAAGCAGCAGGTTGCGCAAGCAACTAAATTCAAACGAATTACTTCTAAGTGAAGAGTTTGATCATGGCTCAGATTGAACGCTGGCGGCAGGCCTAATACATGCAAGTTGAACGGTAACAGGAAAGAAGCTTGCTTCTTTTGCTGACGAGTAGCGGA
>DXEV01000043.1 GCA_019114785.1 Candidatus Anaerobiospirillum pullistercoris
ACGCAAATTTTTTAATTTTTTCTTGGGGGTTTGACGTCCACGTTCGAGTTGATCATTGAGGGGAAAGCTGTAAGGCAGAATAAGAGCAGGGCGGCTAGCTTCGTTTCTCGTTTGGTGTTAGCGCAAAGAGAGCAAATCTGAGAGCGAAAAGGTAGATAGGAGCCAAGCACGTTGGTTAGTGCTGGAGAAAGGTGAGGTAAGGCGCTCTGGGCGCTGTGGGAATTTGTTTGGGCGCTAGCTTTGGCCCATAAAACAAAAGCAGGTCAGTTTGCACTGCCCGCTTCTATTTCAAATTAGTGGACTAATGGGCCCAGAAATGCCGTTATCAGGTTTCAGCTCCTTGAACCAGAGTGTTCAAGGTGGGACGCCTGTGACTTAAAAGGCTTCCAAGGGACTGAATGCCAATTGCAAGCAATTAACACCCAGTATAGGCGTGCTCAACATAAGCCAAGAAGACACCCCAGTCTAGGTAATATCGGCTCAGGGCAATCCCGACGCGCGAACATCCCAGGTGAACCATTAGAGGTATTTCTACCTGCCTTCATATTACCATAGAGCCCTTTAATTTCAAGAAAATTAGGAGAAAAGGGCAGTAAAAATAGGCAAGAAAATTACTTGTCACAAAAGCAAAATTGTGATTAATTAGATCTTTTGGATCTAGGTTTCTAGCCAAAAGTGCTTTTTTGTCGTTTGCTTGAGCTGTAGATGGCTTTTGAGCCATCGCGTATAACTTTAGGCAATTATGGGCAGGGGTAAGGGGCTATCAAAGGGGCTATCAGAAGCTAAAGTTCTTCCGCTTTAAACTTTGCATTAGGGCTTTGATGTTTGGCAGAAATTGGATGTCGGCTGGGGCAAAGTTAAAGCTATCGATCTCGTCGACGGTGATGAACTTCAGAGCCGAGTGCTCGGCACATTCTAAGTGCTCTCCTGGCAGCAAGTGGCAGAGGTAGACATCCATGCTCAGGGTGAAGTCCTCATACTCATAGGTGCAGGTTAAGAAGTAGCTGTCGACTGCAACTTGGCAATGCAGCTCTTCGCTGATTTCACGCTGACAGGTTTGCGCTGGAGTCTCATGGGCTTCGATTTTGCCGCCAGGTAACTCCCAGTAACCAGCTAAATGACGTTTGCCCGAGCGCTGCGCGATCAAAAAGGAATCTTCTTTGATGATCAGGCCAGCGGCCACGCGCACGACTTTTTTACTTGGGTTGGTAGCTGGTGTTAAGGTGCTGTTTGGGGCTGTGGTAGAGGATGTGCTCATAAAAGTCTCAATATCGAGGAAGGGAGCGCAGGAAGAGTGTTAGGCTCTGATGGGGTGATTTAGAAGGATGGCAGAGCCACAGACTGAGCTGTGGCTCAGGTGATTATATGGCCACAATGGCCAGTGCAGCCAAATGGCTATAAGTTGCTATAGAGGCTGTACCATGAGCTGCATGATCTTTTCGTTGCCCACTAAGTAGGTAAGGAGCTCGCCTACAGTGGCAAGGTCGCCCTTATAGGTAATGGAGTAGGCGCTGCGATCGTCTGGATACTCACGTAACCATAACACCACATCGCGCTCATTTTCGGTAGCGTTAATGGTGCAGGTGCCATATCTTACTTCTGGCTCAGCGGTGAACTCGAGGCCATTGGCGGCAAAACCGTCAGCTGCATGCTGGCAGCTCTCTTCGATAGTTGGGGTTGAGGCTTTGGTGACGCGAATGGTAACCAGAGCAGAGCGATCGTCACGGGTGACTGAGATAGAGCTGGCCAAAGACTGATCTTTAAAGGAGACTACGCTCCAACCGGCAGGGATGCCCAGAGCAAAGTACTCTGTCTTATAGACCTTTTGCACATCTTTATAGAGCTCTTGTACAGATTCATCCATGAACTCATCAGGGGTAGAGAGCTTTTCAGGGAGGGGATCTGGTGCGGTGGCGCAAGCTGATAACACTAAAGCCGCACAGAGGCTTAGAGGTAGCAGGCTTTTGCTCTTAACCATGAGATTCTCCTTAGAGCGCCGCAGGCGCATGCAAATAGGGCTATTGTTAACGATATAGGGGCTATGACCCATGTGGCTATGATGACACCCATCGGCCTCGGGAAATAGTCACGCAATTTTGCGCAGCTCCTATTTTTGCACATTAGCCCCAAGTTAGCCAAAGTTAAGTAAGCTTACCACTTAAGGGTAAGCTTTTCCCATTGTTATTCTTTGGCCATGGCAGCAATGCGTGGGGCAATATCCTTGATCGCGAGGTAAGGGATCTTGTTCTCTTCTAAAGCGCCCATGGCGTTAAGGTAAGGCACCATGGTCTTAAAGAGGATCTTATAGCCTTCGCAGAAATAGGTGATAGGGGTGCCTTGTTGCAGATCTAAGCGGTGCTTTGGACAGCCTCCCGAGCACAGAGCAAGATAAGGGCATTCGCGGCATTGATTGCTGAGATTATGTTTGACGGCATTGATGCGCTCAGAATGCAGCTTAGTAAGATCGCTGGTAAGGATGTTGCCGATCTTATAGGTAGGGTAGACCGCTTGATCGCACTCATAGATGTCACCATTGGCTTCGAGCACAAAGTTGTCTGGGCATTTGTCCTCAAAGACGCAAGAGAGATGTCCTCCACCTAAAACGCGGCTGATAAAGGTCTCGAATTGACGCACGTGGATAGTACCGATATCGTGAGCAACCCAGTAGCGGAAAATCTCTGACATAAAGGTGCCATAAGCACTCTTGCTCAAGGAAAAAGGTTTGGCCGTGTAGGTTGATGGTACATGGCTAAAATCACTGTTTTCTGGTGTGGTTTCCACCACCTCAGAGAACTGCATAAAGGTAGAGCCGAGCTCTTTGAGCGCATTGTAGACAGCCAGTGGCTGCTGATAGTTAGCAGCATTGATGCAGGTTAGGGTGTTAAAAGGGATGTCGTGTTTTTTGAGCAGCTCAATGCCTGCGATCACTTGCTGGTAAGTACCGTGGCCACGTTTGTCTTTGCGTAAGGCATCGTGCAGCTCTTGAGGGCCATCTATGGATACGCCCATGAGGCAATTGTGCTGCTTAAAGAGCTCACAAAACTCATCGTCGAGCAGGGTGGCATTGGTTTGGATGGCATTTTCGATGATTTTGCCCTGAGCGTGTTTTTGCTGTAGCGCAAAGGCTTTTTCGTAGAACTTTTTGCCTGCCAGTAGTGGCTCACCACCTTGCCAAGTGAAGTAGACCCGATTGCCTGCACAGGCCTTAATATACTTGACGATCAAGGCTTCTAGCACTTCGTCTGTCATGAGGCCCTTGTGCAGTAAATTTTCTCCTTTAGGCAGATAGAAGCAGTAATCGCATTTGAGGTTGCAGACGTAGGAAACGGGTTTGATCGTGAAGTGCATGGTGAGTTCCTTTGGGGCAAGAAAAAGGCAAGGATGAGATCCTTGCCCTTTCTGTCGTCTTAGTGAAGTCTAACCTCTACCGAGCGTTAAGCTAAGCCTTATTAAGCGTTGCGTCTGGCGGAAATATCAGCAGCATTTCTGGGGCTTAAGGCTATTCGGCAGAGGTAAAGAGCTAAGAGTGACGAGCGTGGCAACTATGGCCACGATTATCTAATGAGCTGATTATTCAGCCAGAGCCTTAACGATCTTCTCGTACTTAGGCTGGTTGATGTCCATCAGAGGTGGCTTAGACTCAGCTAAACGATCGCGAGCGATCTGCTTTAATTGCTCCACAACTTCTGGCTTGTCGAAGGTCAGATCATTCTTCAGCTGCAGATCACGCAGGTCATAGAGGCGTAAAGCGTTATCCTCAGCGGTGTAGATCAGCTGGTAGTCGTTGGTACGAACGGTGTAAGTGAACTCACTTAAGTTCTCAGTGTTTGGATTGTGTGGGTAGTAATCCGACTCGTATCTGACGTACTTGTGGTAGTTATCCCAGAAAGGAATATTGCGGGTATCGAACCAGTGCGAGAACGAAGTTAGCCATACCAAGGACTCGTGAGGATTACCCTTATTCTCTCCGGTTAAGTAAGGCAGTAAGGACACACCATCGAGCTTGAGATCCTCAGGAATAGGAATGCCTGCTGCGTCTAAGGCTGTAGGGTAGAAGTCCATAGCCGACACCAGTTTGTCGTAGCTACCACTCTCTAAGTGACCCTTCCAGTAGACAAACATTGGAGTGTGCACGCCACCTGGGTAGGTTAAGCTCTTGTAGCCAGCTTGATTGCCGTTCAGAGGCAGAGGGCCATCGATCACAGCACCGTTATCAGAGGTGAAGAAGATCATGGTGTTATCGAGCTGACCATTCTCCTCTAAACGCTCAAGTAAGCGCTTAACGCCTTGGTCTACCGAGTAGATAGCAGCATAGAAGTTATCAGCCGTTGGGGAACCAGTGTTAAACTTGGACTGATAGACATCTGGAGCTGGGGCATCGTTTGGCAGGTGTGGAGCGTTGTAGGCCAGATAGAGCATGAATGGCTGATTGGTGGCCTTAGCGGTATCGACTGCCTTAATTGCAGCGTCAGTGAGCTGATCGGAGATGTAACCTTCAGCCTTAATGTGAGTTCTGTTCTCAAACAGGGCTGGAGAGTTGTAGTAAGCGGTGCCAGCTGGATGGAAGCCCATGAAGTAGGTGAAACCACGGTTTTGTGGTTGACCTGGCTCATCACCGTAGGTCACGAAGTTATCGTGATAGTCACGAGTTTGTTGATCCTCTGGCACAGGAATATTGGTGATCTTGGATAAGTGCCATTTACCTACACAGGCAGTGTAGTAACCAAAGTTTTGGAAAAGCTCAGGCAGGAAGAGCTCGTCGGTTGGAATACCATCTTGAGAGTCAGTGTTGCCATAGACGCCATAGCGAGATGGGCTTCTGGCAGTCATGATGGCGGCACGAGAAGGGCCTGACATAGCGTGAGCGACGTAACCTTGGGTCAGACGAACACCATCGTCCATTAAGGTACGGAGAGTTGGGGTGGAGTTGCGGGCTGCTTCGATAGCTTTGTCTACAGAAATGCGATAGGTGTCAACGACCTCGCGATTTTCCATCGACTTTGGATCGAAGGAGCTCTCGTCATATGGGATCTGGCCATAGCCTAAGTCATCCATGGTGAGCACGATAACGTTTGGCTTACCTTGGGTGCTGTATTCGATTGGGGTGAAGTCAGCGAAAGCTACGTTGGTAGCAGTGGCCTTATCATTGGCTCCGGCAAAGCTAGGGGAGGCCATAGCGGCAAGGGAGGCTGCTAAGGCGGTGCTTAGAGCTAGCTTTTTGCAGTTGTTCATTGAAATGCAATCCTCGTAATAGAGACAGATTTCACGGTGAAAAAACAGTCTCAGAGATCCTCACGCAGCTGCATATCCGTAAATTGAGATAGAGATTGAGAGCACTGAAAACAGCGACAGTGCGTAAAGCGCATTGAGGCTAGCTGTAGCTACTAAAAGCTAAAAGCAACTACAGGACAATGCTCCTGAAGTGCTAAACAAAGTAGTTTAAGCTAAGCGGAAATTTACGGTTGCTCGCCAAAAGAGATGAGCAGATAAGCAGTGCTGCGTTCTTTTCTGTGAATTTGTCCTTGGCAGGACAGGTTTAAGCCTTAGAGGGACTTAGAGGGAGCTGTGCCACGTCACACAGCTTTTGAGAGTCACCTGCAACTGTGATTCGCAAAATACTGAGTGGAGGAAAAGTGGCAAAGAGCTCGCTAAAGGCTAAGAGCTGCTAAGAGCTTTTGGCTAGCCTACCATAGGCACGAATTTGGGGCGCGGTGTTAGCACCGTTTTTGTGAGATAGGGCTAATTTTGGTGCAGGGCTGTTTTCTAAGGCTGAAATTTAGGCCAAAGTTGGGCAGGCAAAAAGTAGTGTGCGGATTGGTGGGATATAGATGCAGCTCTAAAGGCTTGTTGTCAGCAGTCATGGCTATGTAGCGCCATATGCTAATCTTGCGGGCTTTGTTCGTTCACGTGTGGTGCTTTAGCCGCCAGCTGTTAGCTGCCAGCTGTCAGCTGGCTTGCACAGGTCGCTAGTTGCTGTGAGTTCATGTCCAGCCTCTGACGTCTAGCGCTGTCGCAGCAAAGAACAATATGGTTTTGCTGCCATACTAGACTGCGTCTAATTCAAAGCCCATGCGTATGCCTTTTTGATGCTTTGCCATGGCATGGAAGATCAACTAAAATAAAAAGTTTGTTAGGTCTGCGCTCAGCATCTGGGCCTAAATGGCTCTGAGGCAGCATAGCGCAGTGGTGTTAATTTTTGGTTTTGTCTTAGTGCGCTTTTCATTAATAGTGCGCGCCCCTCAGCTTAAGCGTCAAGCTAGAGCAATAAGTTCTAGGGTAAACGCGAAATATAGCGCAAGCACCTAGGGTGAAGCGCCTGCTGTTACTTTTAGTGCTCTTTCTTCTTTGCTTCTTGAAGGCTAAGAGATGTAAGAGCTGAAGTCAGTCAGGTGACTGGATGCTAGCGCTAGATTTTGCCGCAGAAAGGGCGGCCATTATGCTATAGGCGTCGACAATACCTACAACAATCAGTTTTTAGTCTCTGGTGATTTTTCACGAGCGCGCTCACAAGTACGTATTCATGAGTAGACGATGAGGCTTAAGGCTGGTTTTTTTAAGGATCAGGCATGGCTCGACAGACTTGGAGTAGCCGTTTAACCTATATTCTAACCGTAGCTGGAGCTACGATCGGATTCGGCGCAACATGGCGCTTCCCTTATTTGGTGGGACAAAATGGCGGTGGTGCTTACGTTTTAACCTTTATCTTAGTGATGCTGGCCGTAGGTATTCCGATCATCTTAGTGGAAAACGTAATTGGTCGTCGTGCTCAAACCAATAGCGTTGATGCTTTCCTGCCAGAAGGTGCAACACATTCCCCATTGTGGAAGTTCTTTGGCTATAGCGGCTTAGTGGGTGCCTTCGGTATTCTGTCTTACTACATGCCGATCGGTGGCTGGGTCTTCTCTTATATCTACCATGTCCTCTTAGGTGCAGTTGGTCTTGAGGGCGGTTTAGATCTGTCGTCGCCTGTATCTAAGGCTATGACCGAGAACTTCTATGTCGATCAGATTGAGAACTCTCCACTAACCATCACCTTATGCACTGCTTTCTTTGTGTTCATTAACTGGGTGATTTTGCGTAAGGGCGTTATTGCTGGTATTGAGCGCTCAGTGAAATTCCTCATGCCACTGCTCTTTATCTGTTTGGTGGTCATGGTGATCCGCAATCTCACATTAGACGGCGCATGGGAAGGTGTTAAGTTCTATCTCACTCCTGATTTCTCTAAGATCACCGGTAAGCTGTTATTAGATGTGTTAGGTCAGGTGTTCTTTGCCTTGTCCTTAGGATTCGGTGTGATGATCACTCTGTCCAGCCACCTCTCTAAGAAAGAGAGCTTAGTAAAGACTGCTACTATTACTGGCGTCATCAACACTGTGATTGCTGTGTTAGCTGGCTTTATGATCTTCCCTTCGCTCTTTAGCGCAGGCTTAGCCCCAGATTCTGGCCCTTCCTTAGTCTTTAAGACCCTGCCTATTGCCTTCTCGCAGATGGCCTTTGGTAACTTCTTTGCCATTGTCTTCTTCCTGCTCTTAGTCATTGCCGCTTTGACTACATCTTTGACAATCTATCAGGTGATCATTGCTGTGCTCTACGAGAAGTTCAAGCTGCGTTTAAAGGGAGCCATCAACGTTACTCTGCTTTTTGTTTTTGTCTTCGGTAATCTGCCTTGCATCTTAAGCTCGGGCCCTCTCAAGGACATCAAGTTCTTAAACCGCTCCATCTTCGATGCCTTTGATTACATTTCCGGCAATATCTGCTTCGTGATCACGGCCTTAGGTGCTTCACTGTTTGTGGGCTGGGTGTTAAAGGAGCAGGCTCTGGATGAGATCACAAATGGTCATACGGTGCAGGGTAAGGTCTATAACCTGTGGTTCCAATTTGTCCGCTATGTGATCCCAGTGGTGATTGTGGCTATCTTCGCTTATGGTCTGAGCTCGCTCTAATGAGATTGCTCTAACAAGCTAAGTTAAGCGTTAGCTTAGCTTACATTGATCAGAGCCTGTGTGGCTCTCCGCAAAGCCTCGATTAAACATCGGGGCTTTGTTGTCTTTGGCCTCAAGGGAAGCTCAAAGCAGTTGCAGCTGTATGCTGCTGTCCTTCAGCTGCCGCCAGCCTTCAGCTGCCGCCAGCCTTTAGCTGGTCGAGTGACGTTCTCCCCCACCTTCGCGCCAAAGCGCTTAGAGGTGGGGGCTTCTTCTATTCAGGCATATATAGCAGGGGGGATCGCCCTCTTGGTTACTGCTATATATACCCTATTCTTGAAGCTTCCTGCTC
>DXEV01000044.1 GCA_019114785.1 Candidatus Anaerobiospirillum pullistercoris
AGTGGTGCCCAGGGCCGGGGTCGAACCGGCACGGATGTTTAGTCCGAGGGATTTTAAGTCCCTTGTGTCTACCAATTTCACCACCTGGGCTTTTTGTTGTCGACTGCTGTCTGACAACGGTGCTCATTATAAGGATTTTTCCTTGGCGTGCAAGCGTTTTTTACAAAAATCTCAGCAGGATAAAGCAGTTGTGAGGTTTTGGACGCAAAAGCGGTTATTTATGGGCTTTATGGCGCTTTTGTTTGTGCACTAAAAATGTGCGCGTTTCTGAAAACGTTTGTTGCAGGGCAGGGTGGGCTAGTTGCTCTTAATGGGGTGCTATCAGGCAATAGGGCATGCAGGGCAAGCTGGAGCTTGCTGGAGCTTGCTGGGTAAGCTGTAAGCTGCAAGTTGCATTGCAGGCTGAGGCTTGCGGTGCAAGCTGCAAGCTGGTGGACTGGCAGGGGCCAAGAGGCCTTTAGGCCTTTAGGCCTGTGAGGGTACAAAAAGGCCCCATACACGGTACCAATGATGCCTGTTACTATCGAGGCATCGCTCCTGTACGTGTATGGGGCTTGAGCTTAACTAAGCCTTTGGATCTGGCTTGGCAAGACTGTTTGGATTCAGACGATGGTAGCTGTCAGCGTCCAATGACACTGACATCTCAATCATATGAGTGTCGTCAGAGTTCTCGTACTTGATTTGCAGATCGTCAATGGAGTCGATCGAGATGTACTTCTTTAACACCTCAATGATCTCAACGCGTAACTGCGGCAGAACATCCTCACTATTGACGCCCGCACGGTCATTGATTAAGAGAATGCGTAAACGATTGGCAGCAGTTTTACTACTACTGAACTCTTCTTGTGGCTTTTCACCAGCAAGTGCTGATTTGATGGCACTAAGTAATGACATATCTAAGTCCTGCAATGAGGCATGTGCTTAGGCTAGAACGAGAAAGAACTAGAAAAAATGTTGCCACCACTCCTAAAACCTAAGCTAGTGGGAAGAAATGGTGCTGCATCACCACAGAGAAGCACCTTTTTGGTTTTTTACTGCTGCAAGCCTATATCTAAGACTAAGCTTACTTGTGCTAATAATAGTGTGCTTTAGCAGTACGAGAGCCTTTGCACTAAAGTAGCACGAGGCGGTCAAAATGGTGCTTTGCTGTGAGCAACAAGCTGATCTACTTACTGATGGGGCACAACTGACGCTTGCTTTGTGCTGCCTTGCAGCTGACAGCGCAAGCTGGCAGCTTGTGCTGGCGGAAAGGCCACATGCTATTGGCCTTATCCTCTTGTGGCAGCGTTAGTGTGCGCGAAACTTAAAGACCAGCTTGCCGCTGACGCGATGCTTTCAGCCGAATATTTTCTCCCAGAAAGTCTTTTTAATATCCACAAAGCGCAGTGGGATTTCCTTGCCTAAAAGACGATCAACGGAATCTGCGTAAGCCTGACCTGCGTCGGACTTCTTATCGTGAATAATGGAGACACCTGTGTTGGAGGCGTTGAGCACGTCCTTAGACTCAGGGATCACACCGAGCAGAGGAATGTTGAGCAGCTCCTGAATGTTCTCACGCGAGAGCATCTCTTCCTTCTCTACACGGGATGGCTCATAGCGGGTCAGCAGTAAGCGGGTATCGATTGGATCCCAGTTGTTGACAGCACGACGGCTACGAGCGTTTAAGATACCGATAATACGGTCACTATCACGCACCGAGGAGATCTCTGGGTTGGTGGTCACAATGGCCACATCAGCGTAGTACAGAGCGATTAAAGCGCCGCTTTCGATACCGGCAGGGCTATCGCAGATCACATACTCAAAGCCCATATCAGAGAGCTCTTTTAATACTAAACCCACACCGTGGTAGCTTAAAGATTCCTTATCCTTGGTCTGTGAGGCTGGCAGGATAAAGAGATTGTCGCAGTTCTTATCCTTGATTAAGGCCTGATTTAAGCGGGCTTCGCCGTGGATCACGTTGATAAAGTCATAGACCACACGACGCTCACAGCCCATGATCAGGTCTAAGTTACGTAAGCCCACATCGAAGTCGATCACCACAGTCTTATGGCCTTGTAAGGCTAATCCGGTGGAGATGGCAGCAGCAGAGGTAGTCTTACCCACGCCACCTTTACCAGATGTGATCACGATGATCTTAGATTTAAAGACGTCATTGACTGGTTTATCGTCCTTAGCACGAGGCGAATCGCTGCTAGGGGTTGTGCCAGTTTGTTCTTTGTTTTGAGCTTCCTTAGCCTGAGCGCTTTTTTGTTGCGCTTCAAGTTCTGCCATCTCACCCTCCTGATCGGCTGTTACGACTGTCTTTAAGCGTTGTTTGGAAACACGGCTGGTATTGAGAGCGGTCTCATCACTGTCACCAGCTGCGCTTGGGCTACCAGAGTCCAAATTTTGTTCGGTTTGAGTTGGGACTGGAGACGCATCCGAGGTTGACTCGCTTGGCTCAGCACTGGCCTCTTGCTGGTCAGCAACAGGGGCCTTGGCCTCAGCCTCTGGTTTGGCTTCAGCCTCTGGCTCAGCAGAATCCTCTGTCTTAGCTGCAGTTGACTCTGTAGTGTCAGAGCCCTCTTGAGTCTTGGAGTCTGCTTCAACTTTAGTCTCAGCATCCTTGGCCTCAGCATCATTGTCTTCGTTGCTCTCTGGCTCAGAAGCAGCTGGTGCCGTGGTCTTAGCTTTAGACTTGTTGTTCTTGTGCTTGCCCTTGGCTTTGGTAGAGCTGTCTTGAGCGTCGCTTTCTTTAGCGTCGCTGTCTTGGGCAGCACTGTCCTCTGGGCTTACCTCTGAAGCTGTATTGGTATCAGAGGTAGTGTCAGTAGCAGCTGCTACAGTGTCGGCTGGAGCAGCATCAGCAGGGACAGCGTCAGCTGCTGCTGCAGCGTCAGCTGGAGCACTCTCTTTGGTCTCTACAGCCGTAGTGATGACGTTGTTGGCTTTTGGCTCGGAGTTTTTGTGCTGACGGTTCTTTCTCTTAAACATTATCTAAATCTCGGAGTTGAGTCGATCCCAACGCTCTCACATTCACGGTGTTGCGCTCTGTAGATGTTGTGAGCGCAAAAAATGAAAAATTGCCTACATGTTGCGGGCTGGTGTATGGGTAGCGGTTGGTAGCATGTGAGTTTCTAATCGCTAGCATCGGTGCTGGCGCTATCTTGGGTTCCTCTCTGTCGCTGCCTTTAGCGCGCTTCGTGGAAAAATTGCCCCAAGGTGTTACCGTAGGCCGCTATAGAGCGAAACTTTAAGTTGCTGTTCTCTAAAGTGATCACCACGCCGCTTTCTTGTTGGCGTAATCGGGTTAGATCTGGATCATTGTCTAGATCCTCGGCTGTGCGATAGTTGCCTGCAATTGCTAGCACTCCTGGGTTGAACTTTCCTGCAACATGAATCACAGCCTCGCTAAAACCAGGATCGCTGTTGTCCTTTGGCGCTCCCGCAAAGAGATCTGCTCCATGCACATTACCGAAAACAAATACGTGCTGCGAAGCAATGATGCGTGCGTGTGAGCCCAAAGATCCATAAATTGCCAGCGAACAATCCTTGCCATTTACAGTTTCGCCAGAGCGAATATTACGGCGAATGATCTTAATTGGCGAGGCTATTTTAACCTCATAAGGAACTTTTACCTCGTAAGGCACAGGCACCTGAACCGGTACCTTAAGCTCTATGAACTGGGTAACAATTTTTGGCTTAAGGTTTTCTTGGCGAATGCGGTGAAATCGTGTGGAGTTAACCACAGGTATGTGCCTGTTGGTCAACGCATTGGCACGATCTTCATTCACCACGCCTGTTACGCCTACCAAAAATAGCTCATGTTGGCGACAGAGCTCTTGCAGCTTAAAGAAGTCAAAAGTATTGAGGTTAGCGACGTTCTCGACGTTTAACACTACCGGAGAGTTGGTAAAAGCTCCGTGAGTGCTATCAATCTTTTGTACTAAGATCTGTTCTAACTCATCAGGCGTACCATCTTGGATCTGGATTGTGGCTAACGAGAAGCCAGTAAAAGAGAGATCGCCTAAATGGGGGGATCCATTTTTGAGATCCTTTGACCCTTGAGGATCTTGTGGCACGTTGCTCATAAAAATTAGGCCTCCGTATGGTAGTGACAAGCACAGATGCCTGCACAAAACGGAGATGCCTCCTATTGTTAGGCAGTGGAACAGAATACTGCCAAAAGGCAGTGTCGGCTCTGCAAATTTAGATACAGATCTCAGCTTGGAGCTCATTAGAAGTGCTAGAAACTCAGGCTCAGCTAAGCATAGCCTAGGCTAAATTTTAGCACATTTAGATATTTGACCTGAATCGCATCCGGTGCGGTCGTGTAAGTAGCGCACAATTTCGGAAAAAATGGGAATAAATTGTTTTGAGTCGCAATAGCAAGCGGGGTGTGAGGGTAACAGAGTTGATGCTATAGCTAGGCAGTGCATTGGCAAGCGCTATGCCTGTGCCCTGTGCTAACATGGCCTGAGGTTGTATTGGTCATGGCTTTCAGTGGCGTTCAGATGCTATGCCTAGAGTAGAGTGGCCTGCAGAGGCCACTTGAGTTAGCTTTTGGCGCTAGTTAAGTGGAGCCAAGGCCGATTGGTATTTTGGTTGTTGGAATAGAGAGTGGGTAATGGATCGCCTCGTATATGTCTACAAAAGTAGACGCAAGCTGCGCACCTTTTTGTATGTGCCAGAAAAAGACGTGTTTTCGCACATTCCAGCGGCATTAATGGATGCCTTTGGAGCCCCAGAGTTTGTTATGGTCTTTGCCCTGAAAAAGGAGCGCAAGCTACAAAAGATCACCGTCGAAGAGCTCAATCGTGCTCTCGATGAAAAGGGCTATCTCTTGCGCATTGATCTGGAAAGTGAAGAGGAGAACCTGCTCAACCAAGAGCGTAAACGTCTTGGCTTACCGCCTCTAGAGAAAGAGCAGATCGGAGAGTTCTTCCATTAATTGCGTTAGCGCCATTAGGGGCGCTAACCTCAAGTTAGCGCAGCATGCCCCTGCCCAAAGGTTAGCTTTGCGACAGGGGCTGCCTTGCTAACGCTGCAGCCTTGCTTTTGCCTTAGGATTTTGGCTCCTCTGCCTCACTCTGGGAGTGGGCAGGGGCGGGCGCTGGAGAGGTGGAACTCTCAGCGTCTGCTGAGACAGCTGACTCAGCAGAATCAGTCGAAGCAGCAGATGCTACTGGTTCGTCTGAGGCTGTTGCTTTGTCAGCTGAGTCTTTAGGTGTCGAATAGAGATCAAGACTGTCAGGGAGCAGCGAGGCATGTTGGGGCTCTTCCATATCAACCCCATGGTGAGCATCAACCGGCAAGAGGCGTAGATGATGACGAGGATGTCTATAATCCAGCTGTCCAGTGACTTCAATGCGCGGCGATGGATCTACGCTGTTTGCGTAGAATTGGTAGCAGGCAATGGTGTAGTCCTTTTCTTGCTCTTGGTCGCGGGTGAAGCATTTGAGCTTGCTCACGAGGTTGTTAATAGTGTCAGTGGCATTGTTAAAGCCCTCATCGTGCAGCATATTCTCTAAGCCTTCTTGCCCTAATTTCTCTAAACGACGATTAGTGCAATCGAGCAGACCATCGGTATACAGAAGTAAGGAATCCCTATCCTCTAGTTGTAAGGTGACACTAGTAAAGACCTGATTGGCACGTAGTCCTAAGACTGGACCAGTGCGTAGGTCAATGTACTCAAAGCCTTCTTTGTGGTGGTAGAGGATTGGCAGGGTATGGCCTGCGTTTAAGTATTCCACTTTTCCCGTGCGCTGATCGATGATGACCACACAAAGCGAGGTCAGGACATTCTTGGCGTTGTTCTCAGTAATATTTTGGTTGATCTCGCCAATCAGCACAGGCAGCGAAATGCGCAGTGATTGGGTCAGACGGATCATCTGGCGGATCAAGCAAATGTTGAGGTTAGAGATGTTAGCTGCATCTATTCCTTGCTCATTGACGGAGCCAACAAAGATTGCCAATTTGTTTTCGTTGAGCTCAATGACATCGTAGAAATCTCCATTGGAGTGTGGGGCCATCTCGGTGTGTACATTGAAGCGGTTTTTGTAGTACTCCTTTAAGAAGATCTCACGATTGAGAGGCATCTGGCGTAAACGGCTAATGATGTTGCGCTCACCTTGGTCAATCACCTGCATTTCGGTGTTGTGCAGCATTTCTTGAAGTGACTGATAGAGCGTTTTGGCCATGAGTCGTACATTGGATGACAGCATACCGATCTCATCATCACGACGCGGCAAACCGTCGCAGACACGGGTCAGAAGTGAAGGATCTTGGAATAATGTAGCCATGTGCTTGATCTTATTGCTGATCAAGCGGATCTCTTTGGCATCTTTTTCACACATTGCCCCAATGATATGTACAGCGAGCACGGCCAGCACAAAACCTGACATAAAGAGGATCAGCATGTACTGCCAGAGCATGCTATTGGCGCGCACATTGTCACTGTTGATCAGTATGTACCAGTTATAAGGCTTGAAGTGGCCTATAGTCAGGTAATGTCCCCAGCGCTTGTTGTAGCCTTGGAACATATCATTTTCACTGGCAACATAGAGTAGATGTGGGGTGATTAGACGGCTAATTTCGGCTGAAGACAGATCTCCTGCTAAAGGCTGCATTTTCTCATCGAGCAGGGTAATGCTCAGTGGTGTGGTCAGGCCAACAGAGAGCACCATATCATTGAGAGAATTTGCGATCAGACGCTTTAATACCTCGTCTTGCTGTTGCAGCTTAGAGATGTCAGTGATGATGACCAAAAGCTGATCTGGGGTAAAACTCAATGGAGCCACAATACTTAAATAGGAGTTTTGTAGGCTGATCATTGGTTCGTTTCTTTGTATACCGTGGATCATATTTGGATGCAGATCGATACTGCGTCGCAAGAGCTCGTTGTTGATGCTTGGATCCGCACCAACTTGCAAGAGCTGCTCTTTATTCCGGATCTCATTTAGGGTGCGCTCAGCAGCTGAGATGTTGTTAATTTTGCTCTCTACAGGGACGCGATTGATGCCTTGTTGGAAGTCAAAGTTATCTGGATTTTTGTGTGCTGTCTGTGGGGTATTGGTTGCAGTGGTGCTAGTACTAGTAGTAGCCATAGCGCCAGAGCTGGCACCATTATCAGTCATAGCACTGGTGTCAGTGGTATTGGTGCTAGCCAGAGCATCATTGCTAGCACTTGAGTCAGTATTCTCTGTACTTTGGGAGGCATGGCCTTGCTGCTCGATACTTGGTACTTTTTCCTTTTGTCTGAGAATTAGGAAGTAACCATCCTCTGGGGTGTGATCTTTGTATAGGTGGTCATACAATGATTTTTGATTGTTGTAGAGCTCGTCTAGCAGATCGCGATTTTGCTCATTGATAAAGAGATTTAAACGCTCGTCTTTGATATTGACTGAAAAGGCAATAAAACCCAAAGACTGCATTTGGCGCAGATGATTGTAGAGCACTAAGCGATCGGTGACTGTTTGCTCAGAAGTAGCAATGAAAAAGGATTCTTCCGCCTCCTTTTGTGCCAAAGCTTGGTCAGAGTCATGCGACTTGTTTTGCTCTAGTTGAGCGCGAAACTCTTCAGGGGTCTTAAGCTCAGGATCGGCAAAAACTCTCGGATCAGAAAGATGTGGAGTGTAGACCTCGATATCGCTGTCAAGAGCAATATCTCTCTCCGTCACTGGCGCAGCAGGTGTGGTGATGCCTTGCTGTGCCTCTGTCTGAGTTGCAGGGTCACTTTGAGTGGCATGGTCACTCTGAGAGGTGTTGTCTGAAGCGTAATTGTGAGTGTAAAGATTTGGGCTTGGTAGCTGAGACTGATCCTTAGGATGGTAAGTGTAGGAATCAGGGATCACCGCATGGTAGCTTTCTTTGACCTGTGGAGCATAGAGCGACATATCCACAATGCGGTACAGGCGGTACAGCTCGTTGCGGATGATCGAGAGGTTGGATAGCTCAGAGATCTTGGAGTAGAAGATATTGTCCTCGAGCTCTTTTTTGCACATGATCATCATGTTCTGCTGGAGCAGATACTGGTTGTTGATATTTTCTCTGTGCAAATAGATATAGCTAAAGGAAATACAGACAAACAGGGGTAGACAAAATAAGGCTGTAGCGTAGAACAGCATTTTGCGACGTAAGCTCGAAAATTTGATGAGCATTGGAGAACCCCTGCAGAGCACCAAGTGCATGCGATTATTGTTATTAAGGCACTAGAGGCTAGTCGGCGGCATAAGCCATAGTGTTGGCTTTGGTTAAGCTTTTGCTTCTAGCTTGTCATGGCCTAAAAAACGAGATGGCTTTCACATTTCGCCCCCAAAGATTATGGGTTGGCTTGACAATGACGTTTGAGCAAAGACAAAACGTCACCTTAATTTTAAGGGCAAAGAGTATGCCTGTCACGAAAAGACGTATTCTGTGGCTTCATTTTTGTTAGATCAATAGCAATTTTGAGCGAAAGGATGGCTTGGTCTGGCCTTTGCTGGGGTGGCCTTGCGGTAAAGGCGATATAATGGGGATTAAGTTGTGCTTTTTTTGAGGCACAGCAAGTTGGTGTAAAAGGTTATTTTTGAGCGAATGTGAGGCACTGGACAGACGGTGTAAAGACCGTGAGATTTTAGGAGCTTTAGAGCAAATTGAGAGGGCGTATGCCAAGGCAAGAGCTTAGGTGATCCAAGCTTCAGCTAGCAGAAAAACTGCATCAGTAGTGATGCTGATGGCTGGTGTGCTGAAGGTCTTAAAGACTAGAGGTCTTAAAGGCTGGCAGCCCAGCAGAGGTACGTCTTGGTATTGGGTGTGACATTGGAAGTTTAGACTATGCGCGCGTTTATCAGTACTAGCTTTGGTCTGAGTTTGATACTCTCTGTGTTATGCCTGTGTCCTGCTGTCTCTTTTGCAGCCGAGCAAGCTCCAGTGCGTGAGCCTAATGCTCCTGTGTCAGCTGTGGCTGGTGGTAGTTCAGATCCTTTACCATCGCGGCGGGTGGATATCGAGGAAGAATATCAAAAAGAGTTAGCCAAAGCTCAAGCCATGGAGGCACAAGAAAGAGCTGATAAAGCTTCAGATCCTGTGCTTTTTATGGCCAATCAGACGGTGGATAAGGCTTCTTTACACAGTGCCCAGCACAGTGTAGATCTGCTGTCCCCTGAAGAGGTAGAGGAGCAGAAACAACTGCAAAACAAGCGCAATTTGGAGGCTTTGGCCCGCGCAGATAACTTGGCCCGAGCAGAGGATATTGAAACTGTTGAGGTCGAACCTATCCAAGAGCATTTAGGCCCGTATAGTGCCGAGGCGCGTGCAATAGCTGCATTGCAAAATAAGGGTACTGCTCAAACTCATGAGGCTCAGGATCATGTGGCACAAAAGTCAGATTCTTCCCGTGCTAAAGAGGCGGAGCGGGAGATCAAAAATGTCTATGGTCTATATGTGCAGATCAATCCAGATGCTATCAAGCGCCCCAAAAACAACTTCATGCATGACTACTTTAAGAGTCCTCTAGATCGAGTCAGCGCACAAGAGGCAGAGCCTGCTCGTGATAGTGATATTGAGCCTTATAAGCATGTGAAGAACAATCCGTCTATCAAGAAGATGTGGGCTAGCAAGGGCTCATTGCACTCTGGAGGTAGAGGCTACAATTCGTCTTATGCCTACTTAGCTAAGGATTACAACATTGCCAGTGGCTATGTCGCCTATATCGGTGATACCAGCTCGACTTTAGCTTCATCGATCCGCTCTAGTTTCGATGATAAGGTATTAGGCTTTGAAGAAGTCGATGGCTATACCGTTGCTTCCATCATTGACTCTCGAGAGATCCGTGATTTCTTCTTTCGTAACCATTTGTCGACAGGTAGCGAGAGACATGCGGGACGGGGTGAGCTGCCTATTAACGAAACCCATATGATGCAGGCAGCTCGAGACATAGAGCATGGATTAGCTTCAATGGGTGGGGGAGATGTTCAGGAAACGCATCAAAGCCAGTTACCAGTCGAAGAAAATCGTAACTCAGCTTTTCAGCAGCATCCCATTAACGTGATCTCAGCTCCTCCTGGAAGCGCGAGTGTGTTATCTGCTAATGCTCAAGTTGATGCCATAACTTCAGAGCAGGGGCTGCCTCATCCTGCTCAAGCTCCTCATAATGCGCGTCAGCTTGATGAGCAGACTAATATTGTCGTAGCTCATCACAGCCAGACTGAATTGCACTTGCCTCAAACCGCCACTAGCTTGCTGTCGCCTTATCACAGCAATGACTCTACTGAGTCTGAAGAAGCTGCGCATGCGGTAGATGATTTGCAGCCTAGACTGAGACCAGTGCCTCAAACTCCTGATGAGCATGGACTTGGCGCTTATATCGAGCAAGCTACGGAGTTGAGTGTAGCAGGCAACAATAGTGTTGAGACTAAGCCTCAGCTCTATGAGTTAACAGCTGACGGCACAGAGAAGTTGATTGACCAGACTCAGAGCTTACCTGAGCACCACAATGCTATGCTTGTGCCTCAGTCTAATAAAGAAGCCTCCAATGCGCAGACCAGCCAAGAGCAGGCTACAGCTAAGCAGACTGGTGATGGCTATCGTTTTGATCCAATGAATCTGCAGGATGTGCTTGCTTATAAGGAAAAACAAGATCACGAGCATAATCAGGCCAAACAATATAGACACTCTAAGACTTTTGCGCATTGCCCGATGGGTAAGCAATGGAAAGTGGCAGTGTTGCAGCTTGGTGTAAGCTATGATTACGATGAGATGTTCTATCAGACCTTAGTAGGCTTGATCCATAAGGGGTTGATTGACACTAGTCGCGTGGATTATGCACGAGTACAAGCACATCAGCGCTATAAGCAGCAGCAAAAGAGCGCCTTGGAGATGATTGTGCGTCAGCGTCAAGCTACGGCCGAGATCCCTTATACGATCCAACAGCGTGATCTGCATGTACCACAGATCGATGCTAATGTTGATGTGCCGCATTCACGCTATGTGCAAGATGACATGCGAGTACGTTACCCAGAGCATGCTTTAGCTAGCTCCAATATGTATCCGTTTACTCTCTTCCCACTGCTCTCCAATACCGACATGAATGGTGATGGTAAGACTGATTTGGATGATTTTCCTCTGTGGCAGGATCTGACGCGTTATGGCGCGGGTAATGGTTACTATATCCCACCTAAGCTCAACTTCATGTACCCAAACAACTACGCTTACTACGTTGAGCTGAGCAAGAATAGCTGCTTCAGCTTGCAGGATGATGGTTACTATTTCAGCCGCTGGGATTTGGATCGCCATCAACAGCAGTTGTCAGTATTAGCAGATCGGGCCAAGAACGAAGAGATCGATATGATTTTGGTCTTCGGTTTGTATGACATCAGCTGGCTGCATGCGCAAAAGTTTAATGTGCCAGTGGTGGTGGTCGGCCATGATCAGGACATTCTGTATAACCACATTGTTTCGGCCTGTGATCCTTTCTATGAGCACCAGATCAGGCTGCAGGGTTTAGCTCCGCTGTCGACAACCAGTGCTGTGCTAAAAGACACCTCTAGTACTCCGGACGATGCGAGCGCAAGCGCTCATGATAGTGTGCAAGTAAGCGAGGCAGACCTTGCGCAGAGCGTGCAAACCGCAACAGCTGCGCAAACAGCGACAGCTAAGACAGCTGCGCAAAGCGCAACAGCTGCGCAGGTGGCCGATAGTGTTGCTGACTCGAAGTTCTCAGGTGCAGGCTCATTGAGCCAGCAGCGTAAGGCTCTTGAGCAGGCACCATATTCATCACGTGTGATCCAAGTGACATCTCCTCATTGGGAAGATAGTAGCCCTAAAGGAGCAATACCTGATCCTCAGGTCAAAGACTTAGGTGATAGGTCATTGCCGCAAGAGCTTGAGGGCTCAGCTAAGCTGGTAGCTAATAAAGCCAAGTACAGCTCTTCAGTTCCTTGCGTTACTGACAAGTCAGGTCGCGTAGAAGAGATTGAAGAGGAGTCTGAGCTAAGAGCTGCTGCTTGTTCTGAGCAGGTGCCAGAACAGTATGAAAATGTTGAAAATGTGGCACAAGAAGAATATGAGCAGCTGCAAAATAACGAGGTAGTAGCAGGTATTAATGCCTCTTATGGCAGCACTAATACCAATGCCTACTTTGGTGGTACTTGTATGCTCAACCCAATGGCCAATAAGCCTGCATTCACCCTGTATGAGTTCTCGCCATACCCTAATATACATGTGCAGCTCAGTCCTATTCGCCATTTTGATGATATTGAGCACTACCATCGGATCTTCAAGTTTAAGCGCTTGGGCGTGATTGTGGATAACAGTGAGATCTATCCATCGCTGCATAGTGTCAACGAGATCGAAGGTGTCATGTGGCAGCTTGGTGGTAGTACCTTAGTCTGCCAGTCGCGCTTTATTACGCCAAATGTGAAGACGGCAGCGCGAGATTTTGAGCGCTGTGTGCAATTTTTGGCCAAAGAAGATATTGATGCTGTGTATCTGATGCGCAATAACGGCTCGACGATCCACAGGCTATACAAGCAATTGCGGCCATTGATTGATAAAGACATTCCTGTGTTTAGTCGCAGTGGCAGTGCTGAGGTTAAGTCAGGAGCTCTAATGAGCTGGGCATATGGATATGAGCAAAGCTTTGGCCGCTTTGAGTCCAACGTGATCTCGCAGATCATGCACGGTATTGCACCAACACATATTTCGCAATACTTCTTCCCACGCAGTATCTTTACGGTCAATGCGCGCATTGCCAATGAGATCGGCTGGATCCCGCATTATTTGGATCTATTGCGCATCGATGTGACCTATCTGGATGTGGTGTCGCGCTAAGCTTTGAGAGCTCAAGAGCTCTTGCCTAGGGGCCCATGAGGGCACATGAGGCCCATTGATGGTCATGAGGGCTCCGAGCCCCATGGGCCATGGACAGCTGTGGTGCTATCGACTACAGGCTGCCTGTGCTGCCCTGTAAAGTAAGGGGCAAGGCCTAAGGGGCATGGGGAAAGCGGCTAGGGGAATCTTGCAAGTGAGATTGTACTGTTTTGGCGCAGGGCTTAGTGAAGTGGACGGGTTTTGCTGCAAAAAATTGCAAAAAGTGTCTTGTTTTAAGGCATAGGGCGTCGGAGTGCTTTCTTTTTGGGGCATTGCCTCAGCAATATTTGCTCTATAGCAGGTTGTGACTAAAACTAAAAATGTGATTTGCTTAATGCTTTTTGTGAGGAGGAAGCTATGCAGATTCGTTTTTTAGCCACAGTCGTGCTGTGGGTGTCATGTCTGATTATGAGCAGCTCTTCGTCGGCTGCCGCTTTTCCCTACTATAGCGGCAGTAGACCTGATGATGCTATTGCCGCTGATCCCATTCTTTCTGCCACCACCTTTGCCGCCAACCGAGAGCTAGATGAGTTGTTATCAGCTGCTCTTGTGGGGCCGAGTCGTAATGCGAGCACCGTGCTGCTGTCGCAAATTGCCTCGCCGGTTACTTTGCAGGTAGCAGAGCCAACCTTACAGGCCAATATCTTAAGACAGCAGGAGCGGTCTGTTATGCCTGCTATGCCTGCTATCGAAGAAGAGGAAGAAGAGCAGGAGGCGGAAGCGCAGGCGGTTGCTAGCACTGGTGATTCCGTTACCTATAGTGCCACAGATGCTTCTGAAGGTACTGCCGCTATAGCAGCAGGCTCAGCTGTGACCACAGCTCTTGCTGAGAGTGAGCTTGCCTCTGCGGTGGACACGGCAAAAGCGCAAGTGACGGTGCTGATCAATAACGCTTTTGTCTTAGTCTGTGCCATCTTAGTGATCATCATGTCTGTGCCAGGAGTTGCTCTGTTTTACGGTGGATTGGTTCGGGCCAAAAACGTGTTATCCATTTTGCAGCAATGCTTAGTGACCTTTAGCCTGTGCATGCTATTGTGGTTCATTGTTGGCTATTCTTGGGCTTTTAGCGGGGCGGGTACTGTAGACTCTTTTTGGGATCTGCTGCTAGGCAATAGCGATCGTGTGTTGTTGGCAGGAGTGTCTGTTGAGGCGCTTTCGGGCAATCTCAATGAGCTTAATTTTGTAATTTTCCAAGGTGCCTTTTGTGCTATTTCGGCTTGCTTAATTGTGGGAGCAGTAGCAGAGCGCATGCGCTTTGGTGCTCTCATGCTGGCATTAGCTTTATGGGTGCTGGGCTCGTATGTGCCATTGGCTCATATGGTGTGGGGTCAAGGCTTGATCGAGCATTACTTTGCTGCTTACGATTTTGCTGGTGGTACGGTGGTACACATTAATGCTGCTATGGCAGCTATCGTTGCTGCTAAGATGCTGGGCCCGCGCATCGATCTCAATAAGGTTGCGCTCGCTCCACATAGCTTGCCTCTAACTTACTTGGGATGTGGTTTGCTGTGGATGGGCTGGTTTGGCTTTAATGCAGGATCAGAGCTGAGCCCAGATGGTGTAAGTGCATTGGCCTTTGTTAATACCGTGCTGGCCCCAGCCGCCGCTGCTTTAGTGTGGGCTTTGTTAGAGCGCGTGCTCAATGGAAAGTCTTCGTCTTTAGGCTCAGCTTCTGGTGTGTTGGCAGGTTTAGTGGCGATCACTCCAGCTTGCGCTTTTGTTGGCCCATTGGGGGCTGTAGCTTTAGGTGCTATTTCCGGAGCTGTGTGCTTGTGGGGTGTGCGTGGCTTCAAGCGTCTCACCAAGATTGACGATAGCTTAGACGTCTTTGGTATTCATGGCCTTGGCGCTATTGTGGGAGCTTTGCTCACAGGTGTTTTCTGTGCCCCAGAGCTCGGTGGTATGGGCTATAAGGGCTTTCATGAGGGCTGGCTAAGTCAGTTTGCTGGTCAGTTAGGTAGCGTGGTCGTGGCTATGATCTGGTCAGGAGTGGTGTCTTATGTGGCTTTCTTCATTGCAGGAAAGCTCTGCCACTCTTTACGTGTGTCGCGTGATGATGAGCGTGCGGGCTTAGACCTCACCTTCCATGGAGAGCGTGGTTATAGTTAAGGGGCTTGTGCTCTGTAGAGCCATATAAGCTGGGTAGCCCCAGTCTAAAGCTCAAACAGGCTACGCTAAAACAAAACAGGCTCAAGTTCCCCTCCTGTCTAGCAGTCCATAGGACTGCCAAGATAGGTGAGGCTTGGGCCTGTGGCATTTTTAGGGGCGACAGAGAGGTCGGGAGGAGGCAGCGATAGCAGAGCGGACAGAGATTATTTAACTGCCAGTTCTGTAGATCCTGCCAAGAGCCGTATGGATATCTGCTCACCTCAAAGGGAAATGACCCACAGGAAAATGAAGTGTAAGGGGCGGGCGCTGTAACAGCCAACAACGGGGAGCTGATAGGGATCAGGATAGGGAACAGGGGATATAGCACGGGAAGCAGGGTAGAGGCTGCCTAAAAGCTGAGGTAGTGATGCTAACTGGCGGCGACCAATGTGGGTATGGACCAAGCAATAGGTGGGCGGTATCGAGAGTAGGCTAAATCCAAAGGAAAAGTAGGGACATGCTGGTTTTTGCCTTAATCTGGCCTGAAACGGAATTGAGACCTAAGTGCCCATAAATAATAGTAATCGCAATATTGTAAACGTTTTCAATTTTGCGGAACCTTTGTGATATTTACGCCTTTTGCCTTCGATCGCAACAGGGTGCAACACAGCCTTACACCTTTATAAAGCCTCATTTTCTCTTTTTGTGACCTTACTCAAATTTATGGCCGAAAAATAATTAAAAACGTGCATTGTGTTAAAGAATCGTAAACGTTTGCGTGACTTTGTGGGGCTCTATTTTTATGCTTAGTAAATGGAGGCATCATGCCCATCGGCTAAGAGTTGTTGTGAGCATTTTGAGGCAAAAAGCCTAAGGTGAGTCGCTCATTTTTTACCCTAGGAATTTTCCCTCAAAGTTAAGCGGTTGGCGGTGCTTTCGGAGGAGTGCGTTGTTATAGCGTTGTAGCGTCGTTGTGGCGTTTGGCTGTAGATGACTCAACGTACATTTGCGACTTTCTTGTCAGGCAGGAGTTGGCGATGAGTGGATTTAAGAATCTATCCGGCGCGACTAAAGGCTACATAGTTTTAATCTCGCTGGTAGTGTTGTCTTGGCTTATTTTTAAGATCCTGACGCCAGATAACTTTGGATCCCCAGAAAACTTACTTGCTTATTTCCAAGCAAGCTTGATCGCGACTGTAGGTGCTATCGGCTTCTACTTCGTGATGGATATGGGCCTGTTCGATTTCTCGATCGGTGCCAATATTATTCTTTCGGCTGTGGTCGGTTGTCAGCTGGCTACTACTTTTGAGCTGGGCTACTTTGGTTTAGTGATTGGTTGCGTGATCACTGGTGCACTGGTTGGTCTGTGCAACGGCTTCTTCTATGTACGTTTACGCATCCCTTCCATGATTGTTACCGCTGGTTTAGCTCTGATTTACGAGTCCTTAGCTAACTACATGGCAGGTGGTGTTGGTCAAACTCTGCCTTCTGATATGCGTGGCTTAGGCCAGATGCCAGGCAATATTATCTTAGCCGTGTTCTGCTTCGTGATCGCTTACTTAATGCTGAACTACACCAAGTTTGGTACTTATACCTACGCTATTGGCTCTGATGAGTTCGTGGCCAAGAACATGGGTATTAACGTGGATCGTTATAAGGTCTACGCTTTTATCTTAAGCGGTGCTTTCTTCGGTGCCATGGCCATCTTGACCATCAGCTATGGTTCCTCGATTGTGGCTGTGACCGGTATGCAGTCCATGAGCCGTAACTTCATCCCAACCATGGGTTGCTTCTTCGGCTTAGCCTTTATGCGTTACGGTATTCCTCTGCAAGCCATTATCTTAGGTGAGTTCATTGTGAACATCATCTTCTTCGGCTTCATCTCCTTAGGCGCTCCAACTGCTATTCAAGACATGATTTCTGGTCTGGCATTGCTGATCATCATCACCCTCACCACCAAGGTGAACAAGGGCGAAATTGTGAAGTAGGGGTGAGTTATGAGCGAAGTAAGACTGCAAGTGCGGAATATCGTTAAGAACTTCGGTATCACCCGAGCCCTTAAAGATGTTTCCTTTGATGTGAATAAAGGTGAAGTTCACGCCCTGATCGGTGAGAACGGCTCTGGTAAGTCCACCTTAACTAATATGCTGACCGGTATCTACCCAATGGAGACCGGTAAGTTCATCCTCGACGGCCAAGAGATCCATCCAAACAATCAGGTGGAGGCCAATAACTTAGGTATCTCCATCATCGTCCAAGAGTTGGGTACCCTTTCTGGTTTGACCGTCGCCGAGAACATTTTCTTAGGTCACGAAGACCGCTTTATTACCAAGGGCTTCCGTAACAAGGTTGCCATGAATGCTGAGGCTAATCGTCTGCTTAAAGAGTATGGCTTTGACCATATCAAAGGCGGTGCGATGGTCGACGACTACAACTTTGAGGATCGTAAGTTAGTTGAGATCGTGAAGGCTACTTACTTCCTTCCAAAGATTGTGGTGATTGATGAGACCACCACTGCTCTGTCGCAAGAGGGACGTGAAGAGCTCTATAAGCAAATGGAGCGCTTAAAGAGTGAAGGCTGCACGGTGATCTTCATTTCCCATGACTTGTCTGAGATCTTGGCTAAGTCTGATACGGTCACCATCTTGCGTGATGGCGTCTATATCGACACCTTAAAGGCCAAAGACTTAAATCAGGACATGCTGAAGAAGCTGATGGTGGGCCGTGAAGTGAGCGGCGATTACTATCGTTCTGATTACGGTGAGAAGATCTCTGATGATGTCGTGCTCTCGGTGCGCAATGTCACTGTGCCAGGCATTATCAAGGATGTGACCTTCGACCTGCACCAAGGCGAGATCTTAGGCTTTGGTGGTCTGTCTGAGTCTGGAATGCACGAGATCGGTAAGGCTGTGTTTGGTGCCAGCTTTGATCGTGAGGGCAGTGTGACCTTAAAGGATGGCACACAAATCAATGACATCCCAACTGCCATTAAGAACTCGATTGCCTACACTTCTAAGGATCGTGATAACGAGTCCATCGTGATCAATCAGTCTATCGGTGACAACATCATTATGCCGTCACTGAGTTTCTTGGATTACGGCAAAACTCCTTTCATCAACTGGAAGAAAGCTCGTGAGTTCGCTAACGAGCACGCCAAGGAGATGTCGGTCAAGATGCAGAGTGTTGATCAGTTCGTCTCTGAGCTCTCTGGTGGTAATAAGCAAAAGGTAGTATTGGCTCGCTGGATCGGTAAGGGCTCTAACATTGTGGTGTTAGATTCGCCAACCCGTGGTATTGATATCGGCGTGAAGCAGGATATCTACCAGCTCATGAACCAAATGAGAAAGAACGGCAAGTCGATCATCATGATTTCTGAAGAGTTGATGGAGCTGATCGGTATGTGCGATCGCATCATCATCATGAAGGATGGCGCTGTCAGCGGTGAGGTGCTCAGAAGTCCAGATCTGGATGAGCAAAAACTCATTGCAATGATGGTGTAAGGAGGCTTTACGATGTCAGAGACTACTCTCAGCGCCAAGGATTTGGCCCTTAAGAAGCAACGTACAATGCGCCTCGTTCGCGCCTTGCTTCCAATTGCTGGACTGATCTTCGTTTTCATCTTGTTCAGCATTCTCACTGATGGACGTCTGGTGACTCGTCTGCCTTTGGCTATGAGTACGGTGTACGTCATCATGATTTCGGCTATGGGCGTGTTCTTTATCATGACCGTAGGCGGATTGGACTTCTCCCAAGGTTCGATCTTGGGCTTATCAGCTATTGTGGTGTGTTATGTCTCACACTACAGCATTGAGCTTTCTATTCTTGCCGGTATCCTTACGGGAGCGTGTATTGGCGCGGTTAACGGTTACTTCTATGTGTGCCGTAAGATCAAGTCATTCATTGTGACAATCTGCACCATGTTCCTCTTCCGTGGCCTCATTAAGTATTTAACTACTGAGGCTCCAGTTGCCGGTGATCCAATGCTGGTGCTGTGGGATTCCACCGCCTTCAAGGTCACTGCTACTGCAATCGTAGTGCTGATTGGCTTTATCTGCTTTAACTACACTAAGTTTGGTATTTACCTGCGCGCCATTGGTGCTGGTGAGAAGGCTGCTAAGTTTGCCGGTATCCGTGCTGATCGCGTGAAGTTCTTAGTGTATGTGTTGGCTGGTGCCATTACTGGTTTCGCTGCCTTTATCTCGGCCATCAAGATCGGTTCCGTGACCTCCAATGGTGGTAATCAGTTAGAGACCCAGATCTTAATTGCTCTGGTGTTAGGCGGTATGCCAATTTCCGGTGGTGCTATGGCACGTTTCTATAACGTGATCGTAGGCTCCTTACTGTATGTGGTGCTGACTTCCGGCTTAACCATGATGGGCTTTAGCACTCAGATGATGCAGCTCATTCAAGGTGTGGTGTTCTTAGCCTTCGTGGCTATCTTCGCCGATCGTCAGTCTTTAACTGTGATCAAATAAGGGCCAATTTCCACATCAGGCCCAAAGGTGGTGGCCAGATTGTATGTCTGCTGGCTGCCGCCTCACAGCCATGGCCTAATACAGGCCATGGCCTGTTGACCCAAGCAGAAGGTGCTAAGCATCTACTGCCTTGTCCCCAGTTATCGTGTTATTCGCGAGGCATTGCAGCCTCGATTGCCTTGGCTCACAGGCTCTGCTGAAGAGCTTTTTAGAGCCCTAGATTTGTCAGTGTGGCTCCATAGATGAGCTGCACCGCGCGGCCCTCTTAATGAGCCGCCTGGAGATAGTAGATTTTTGTTCCAAGGGCAGCGTTATGTGCCGCTATGAGCTGGTGCTCATTTCGCTGTTTCCTTTGTCCCTTGCTCTAAATCATTATTGAGAGTTTTTACTGTTTGCATCTAATTCTTAGTAATGGCGCAGTGTTTTTCTGTAGATTATGCGTAGGTTCTTGAGCTACTGCGCGTAACTCCTAAGCTGATGTTGAAAGCTAAATAGCAGAGCGTAGGGGCCAATCCAGATTTTGTGTTTGTTAGTTTGAGGGAGGAAGCGTCCTTAACCCAAGATTAGAGCTACTTGTTAGCTATATGCTTGTAGGTTGGGTGCGCGCCTGTTTTTCGATGGATAAGTTATATTTCGTAGTAGGTTCTCAGGATCTGTACGGTGACGAGTGCTTAAAGCAGGTTGCTGCAGATGCTCAGGTTATGACCGACTTCTTCAATGAGAAGTTTGGTGACAAGGTTAAGGTCGAGCTCTTACCTACCGTGGTCAATTCTGAGACCTGCATTGAGGATATGCGCAAGGTCAGCTGCGACGACGAGTGCATCGGTGTGATGACTTGGATGCACACTTTCTCGCCAGCTAAGATGTGGATCAAGGGCTTACAAGAGTTAAGAAAGCCTCTTCTTCACCTGCACACTCAAGCCAACGAGAAGCTGCCTTATGACACTATCGACATGGACTTCATGAACCTAAATCAGGCTGCCCATGGTGATCGTGAGTATGGCTTTATCGTGTCTCGTATGAAGATCGCTCATCAGGTGGTTGCTGGTTACTATCGTCACGAGCGTGTCTTAAATGAGATCTCTCGCTTCATCGATGTTGCTCGTGCTATCAACTTCTCTCGTCACCTCAAGGTTGCCTCTTTTGGTAACAACATGCGTGAAGTGGCTGTGACTGACGGCGATCGTGTTGAGTCCCAGATCTGCTTTGGCTGGGAGAGCAACTACTTTGCAGTGGGTGACTTAGTGCAGACCATCAATGCCGTCACCGATGCTGAAGTTGATGCCAAGATGAAGGAGTACACCGACAAGTACACCATGAAGACCGATCGTGTTGACGTGGTGCGCGAGCAGGCTAAGTACGAAGTTGGTATTGAGAAGTTCTTAAAGCAACGCGGTTTAGGTGCCTTTGCTGATACCTTCCAAGACCTGCACGGCTTCAACCAGCTGCCAGGTATCGCTTGCCAGAACCTGATGGGCAAGGGTATTGGTTTCGGCCCTGAGGGTGACTACAAGATCTCCGCTTTATCTGCTGTGCTGATGAAGATGGCAGAAGGCCGTAAGGGTGCTACTGGCTTCATCGAGGATTACACCTACGATCTGACCGAAGGCCAAGAGTTAGAGCTGGCTTCCCACATGTTAGAGGTGCCAGTGAACTTTGCTGCCACCAAGCCAGAGATCGATGTGCTGCCTTTAGGTATCGGTGGTAAGTCTGATCCTGCTCGTTTAATCTTCGACGGTGTCGAGGGTGATGGCGTGCAAGTGACCTTAGTTGATATGGGCACTCACTTCCGTATCATCTGCGCTGATATCGAGTTAGTGAAGCAGCCAAAGCCAATGCCTAAGCTGCCAGTGGCTCGTATCATGTATCGTCATAAGCCAAACTTCGAGATCGGCACTGCTTTCTGGTGCTACGCTGGTGGCGCTCACCACAGTGTGGTCTCCACTGCCTTAACCCGTAAGGACATTGCCATGTTTGCTAAGCTCACTGGTACTGAGTTTGTGGCTTTTGGTGATGACACCACTGAGGCAGACCTCGAGAAGTTTGCTGCTGAGCGCTATCGCAAGTAATTGCATTAGTTAGGCAAAAGGGAAGCTGGTGCACTCTGGTGCACGCAGGTGCAGGGTGAGTATCCTGCACCTGCACCAAACCTAATGTTTCCTTAGTTACAAAGGGCTCCATTTGCTTGGGCGCTATTAAGCGCTTTTGGTCGCGAGTAATCCGCAACAAAAGAAAGCAAGTGGGGCCTTTTGTTTTTTGAGCGCAAAAATGAATACGTTTACGGAAATTTGTGAAAAATCCTGAGCTACGTCACAAAAAAGCTTATTAGCGTGGGAATTTCTCCGGTTTTTTCCTAAAAATGTGATCTGTTATAACGTTTGCGCGTCGGTTTTTGTCTACGATCAATACACGCATTGCGGTACGGCACTGTTTGCTTGTTTGTCAGGGGTGACTTTTTGCTCAAGCTTATCCCTCAAAAAAGACAAAATAGGCTTTTAGGTTTGTCAGTGACCTACCGGTGCTGTACTTAAAGTAAATTTGGGGATTGTTGTTAATGAAATTTACGAAGCTCTTCCAAGCTGTTGGTGCCACAGTCTTAGCTGCAACTGTTGCTTCCTTCAGCACTAACGCTCTGGCCGCTGATGACATCAAGATCGGTGTTTCGATTTGGTCGTCTACTGATGTGTTAGGTTCCGATAGCAAGCGTATGTTAGACGCTGCTGCCGAGGCCTTAGACGTTGAGTTACAGTATGTTGACCAAGGCCACGTCTCCGAGAGAGTTACCGCTTCGATTGAGCAATTAGTCGCAGCTGGTTGCCAAGGCATTATCGTCTGCAACTCCGCTGATACCGAAATGGTGTCTGCTATTAAGACCTGCAATGATAATGAGGTTTACTTAGCTCAGTTCTACCGCATTATCTCGCAGACTGCTAACCCTGCAATTTATGAGATGGCCAAGAACTCACCATACTTCATTGGTGCTGTGCACGAGGACGAGCCTGCCAATGGTGAAGCTCTGGTCAACATTCTGTTAAACAAGGGCTGCCGTAACATCGGTTTAATTGGCTGGGAGCAAGGTGATGCTACTTGGCTGGGCCGTTGGGAAGGCTATAAGGCTGGCATAGAGAAGTGGAATGCTGCTCACCCAGATGATCAGGCTAAGTTATCTGAGCCTCAATATGCTGGTACCTCTTCCGAGGGTGGTTCTAAGGCTGCTGAAGCTTTAATGGCTGCTGATCCAACCTTAGACGCATTAATTCCAGCTGGTGGCGGCGGTGATCCTCTGTTAGGTGCTGTTGCTGCTGTTGAGCGTGCTGGTAAGGTTAAGGATATCGCTGTGGTTTCCACCGACTTCTTACCTGACTTAGGCGAGCGCTTAAAGAATGGCTCTATGGCTGGTCAATCCGGTGGTCACTACTGCGATCCACTGTATGCCTTCATGCTGGTCTACAATGCAGTTAAGGGCAACTACAAGGACTTTGAGGGTCAATTCATTGATGTGACCTTCCCTTACCTGTTTGTGTCTTCTCCAGAAGATTACGGCGATTACGACAAGTACTTCGAGCAGTCTCTGCCTTACAATGCAGAGGAGATCAAGGCTCTGTCCAACATGACTGTTGACGAGTTAAAGATCGCAGCAACCAAGTTATCCATTGCTGATGCTGCTGCTCGTGCTGAGGCCGCTAAGTAATACTGTGATTTTAGGGTGATGGCAAAAAGAAGTAATAAGACCATCACTCACTCCAAGTTTTGAGCAAGGGAGCAGGTGATTCCGGAAAAGAGCTAAACCGGAGTGACCTGCTCCTTTTGTTTTTCGCAGAGCGAGACAGCGCTCGCTGTCCAGCGCTGCACTGCTCAGAGCGACCCAGAGGGTCCACAGCTGCTAGAGCTCGCAACTGCTAGAGCAGCTAGAGCTGCACAAATCCGCTTTTTTCCTGCCTTTTTCGCCTTTTCTCGGCCTTATTTCCTTGTTTTTTGCTTTGCACCAAAACAATGCAAAACATTCGGTGAGTGTTAAAGCTGATTTAAATCAGCTTTTGGCGCAAAGTTTCTGCTAAAAGCACTTTTTTAAAAAAATTTGTTGACAGGGGATCGAAAATCCTTAAAATACGTTCCCGCTGAGACGCACTGAGGTGCGCAAGTTCAGCAAAACGGCAAAGCCTAGCGCTTTGTGGCTCTTTAAAAATTAGTAAAAACAGACAATCTGTGTAGGTTCTTGACAAGAACTTCGAGTTATTAGCCAATAAGCTACACAAGCTGCGTTAGCAGCATGGGTAGCAGGTTGCGCAAGCAACCAAATTCAAACGAATTACTTCTAAGTGAAGAGTTTGATCATGGCTCAGATTGAACGCTGGCGGCAGGCCTAATACATGCAAGTTGAACGGTAACAGGAAAGAAGCTTGCTTCTTTTGCTGACGA
>DXEV01000045.1 GCA_019114785.1 Candidatus Anaerobiospirillum pullistercoris
CTCTAATATTCTAACTGTAATAAATATCACAGCTATTGATCTGTGACTTGACCTTATCAAAGATCTCTTCATTGCAGCTTAGTGGATAACCAGCAATGATTAACGACAATGTCAGATCCGAATGCAGATTGGACATTAAATTATTGTTCTGAAGCCAATCACTATAATTGGTATCAAAGTAATCGATTTTCTTTTTGATCTCACGAGCCAGATCAAGGCACTTTTCGTCAGCGCATTCTAATTGTAAAGTATCACGTTGATCAATAAGAATATCGTAAAAAGCTTTTTCTTCGGCAGTAATACCAAGACGCTTAAACTCTTCACGATCTTTGCGCAAGCTACGAAAAATCTCCAAGACTTCGTCTGTAAGCTCACTAAGCGACATCGCCACCATTTCTTGAGCAGCATTAACACTCTGTGAAGCTATTGCCTTGTTGGTAAATCTCAAATTATCACGATTATTATACTTGTTGACCACCTGCTGCAAGCGCTCATCGAAGCTTTTAGCCTTTAGCTGATTGGAGCTGCTGTATTCACGAATAGCTTTTTTAAGCAATTTCACCAATAGATGGAACTTCGTGTGAGGCAGCTCAAGCCTCTCAATCTCTTCCGTAAACTCTTCAGAGAAAAGCTCCTCCTCACCTTTGGCATTGAGTACTGTCTCAATACCACTACATTGCAGCGCTTGTGACACCATTTTTTCGACCGCGATATTCATCGTCTCATAATAGTGCTCTGTATTGGTAGTTTTACCATTAATTTCCTTCACGGCCATGAAAAATTGAGCCCACCTTACCTCTTCTTTGTTAAGACGGCCAGCTGGCTGTAAGATACCATATGCGGACTTAAGGTGTTTAACATGCCCTTTAAAAAGCGTATTAAAGCTAGTTTTGTTTTGAGCTGGATGAGCCAGTACAAATTCAGCAGCCCGCTGCAAGGTGCGTAATCGCAGTAACGGATCGTCATTAAAGAAATCTGAGACGTCAAACTGGACAAGCATCTCCTGAAGAATGCGCAGCTCCTTGACGAAAATCGTGTATGTAAGCTCAGTATCGGCTGGCATTTCTTCATCGCCCCCATACTGTCGCAACGCCTGTTGCATATTCTGACGAATACCTATGTAATCGACAATCACCCCGTACTCTTTGCCTGGGTAAGTTCTATTTACACGCGATATAGTCTGAATCAGTGTATGTCGTTGCAAAGGTTTATCATTGTAAAGCACAGATAAACAAGGCACGTCAAAGCCAGTAATCCACATATCCACGACAATCGCAATGCGGAAATTAGAGTGAGGCTTCTTAAACTCACGATCGAGCATTTGACGATGCGTTTTGTCACCCAAAAGCTCAAACATCTCCTTTAGGTCGTTACTTCCACGTGTCGCCACAATGTTAACCAATGGTAAACTTTGGTAGCTTTCGAGCTCGGCCTTCTTTTCTGGTGTGTCAAACACAGACTCGTCCGTTACGCGTTTTGGCACAAACCAGTCAGGGCGGATAACTTTGAGCTTATTATGAAGGCAGTAGGCAATCTGGCGAGTAGAAGTTACAACCATTGCCTTAGATTCAGTACCCAGATGCTCCGATACATAGCTTTCGTAGTGCATAGCGATATCAGCTGCAACATGCTCTAAACGCTCATCGTTACTTAAAATCACTTCAAGTTTGCTCATTGCGCGGCGACTACGATTGACTTCATCAGCGGCAGCACCTTCTGACTCGCATTGAGCGTAGTAAGCTTCAATTTCCTTCGCTTTCTCAGTATCGAGCAGAATACGAGCAAGTCGTGGCTCATACTTAAGTGGCACAGTGATACCATCAGCAACAGCTTGCTTCATGGTGTACTTATCAACCACTGGGCCAAATACTTGTATCGTATCCTCAATAGGCGTCCCAGTAAATCCTACGAAAGTAGCATTTGGCAGAGCGTCATGTAAGTACTGAGCAAAGCCAAACTTTGCAAATGCCCCTACTTGTCCACCATCACTACCATCTTTAATCTCAAGTTTCTCACCAAGGTTAAGCTGTGTACGGTGGGCTTCGTCACTAAAGCAGATAATGTTGCTACGCTCTGAGAGCAATCCTGTCGCTTCGCAAAACTTTTGCACAGTGGTAACAAAGACACCACCTGACTGACGAACAGTAAGCTCTGATTTTAAGTCGTTACGACTATCAAAAGAGCGAATAGAGGTATCACCGAGAAATTCCGTTGAGGCTTCAAATAACTTGCTGGCTTGTGACTCTAAGTCTTCTCTATCTACGATAACAAGAATCGTTGGAGCCAGCTTAGTCCGACGGAGTAGCTGTCGCGCTAAAAACAACATAGTGTACGTTTTACCGCAGCCAGTAGCACCAAAATAAGTGCCTCCTTTGCCATCCCCGCCATTTGCACGTAAATGACTCAGAATGCTATCCAAGAGCTTCTTTACTGCAAAAAACTGAGGGTAACGACAAACAATCTCGGTCTCACTTTGTTGCCCTTCTTGTATATCAGGGAAGTACACAAAATCACGAATAATATCGAGAAAACGCTCTGGAGCCAATGCGCCACTCACGAGCGTTTGTAGCTCCCCAAGACCTGCGGCAATATCGTCTTCGTTATCAACTTTCTTCCAAGCATAGTAGTGCTCAAACGGGGAAAAGGTTGTCCCTAGGCGGGTAGAGCCACCATCACTAATGCAAGAAAGCAAGCAATACTTCATAAGCGAAGGAATGTCGCGTCTATAGCGCACATGAATTTGCTCCCACGCCGAATAAATTGATGCCTGTTGTTTTACCGGATTTTTGAGCTCGAGAATACAAAAGGGGATCCCGTTAACAAAAAGTAGGATGTCAGGACGCCGCTCAGCTTTACCTTCCCGAATAGTAAGTTGGTTTACTGCCCGAAAAATGTTGGCCTGAGGATGCTCAAAATCGATGTAATCCACATGCTGATTAGGCAAAGAGAGGTCTTCACGCCTGAAGGTAAAGCCATTCACACATAGGGAGGCTGTTGCTCGGAGCGATAAATACTCTGTAGCTTCGCCGGTATTACTCAAATTGAGAATAACCCCATCCAGCTCACTAGCAGTGAGATCTGGGTACTGCTGCTGCAGAAAAGAAAGCATATCGTCACGAATCAAGATGTCTTGATACTTACGAGGCATCTCGTTACCACAGGTATGCACCCAGCCTAAGGATGCCAGCAGTTCCAGCATGGCTGATTCATATTCGGACTCATAGTAGTCGCCGGTACCCATACATTCTCCACTGTGAACTTGAATTAATGCTCCCAACAGGTTGGATTGCTACTGCCAAGCACAGGCTGGTCATGATAGACTCGCCCATACAAATGGTTTCGGTTAAAACAGGTGATTTGGAGCAATCCCCACGAAAATTGTTATGGCCTTTGAGATCTTTAAAGCCATATGGGCCTAAACAGGCTAAATACAGCATTTACCGGCTTTTTCTGAGGTAAATTTGCACCAGCCAACTTACTTGGTGCTCCTCAAAAAGCTAGTTACTATTGATTGACCCCTTCGTCCAATAACGTGTGCTTGTGGCTAAAGCAATGCACTTCATGGCAAATTTTAAACATTCGCACCGTAGGGATCAAAGGACGGAATGGAGGTCTTTCCAACTTATCTGCCATTGCGGCCCCATTCTTAAGTAACTAACAAGCGCATAAATAAGCATGTCATGTAGCCAGCAACAATGCTTAACGGGCAAGATTTGCTAGTGCAGCAGTGCTGCTAGAACAGTGGCCTATTGTGAAGCTGGTGGTACACTCTAGTAAAGCCAGATAATTAATGGATGCAGTAAATAAGCCAAATTCAGTCTTATTGGATGACGCGTGACCTATTGCCGCCCAAAAGTTCCTCTTTGCTCCACACAAACACAAAGCCCGTGCACTCACAGACTCTGTGTGTCTGCAAATGTACGGGCTAAGTTTAGGAAAACAGCGCTTCAGCACAGCCGCAATGGCCGATGCGGCCGCAATAGCTAATGCGACTGCGATGGCTGAAACTCAATCCAAGTGAAAAATTACTGCTTGGCCACAATCACCATAGCTGGACGTACCACACGGCCATTGAGCAAGAAGCCCTTTTGCATGGTCTGCAGCACATGGTTATTTGGCACCTCGGTAGAAGGTACCATCGAGACGGCCTGATGGAAGTTTGGATCAAATGGCTGACCAGTAGGATCAACCAGCTCCACGCCAAAACCACTTAACTCTTTTAAGAAGAGGTTTAAGGTGTTCTCTACGCCATCAATAGTGGCCTTGGTGGCCTCATTTTCACGATCGGAGAACTCTAAAGCCTTCTCTAAAGCGTCGTAGATAGGCAGCAGAGCACGCACAAACTTCTCTAAGGCAAACTTACGCTCACGCTCCACCTCTTGGGAAGCGCGCTTGCGCACATTATCAGCCTCGGCTACAGCACGCAGTCTCTGGTCATGCTCAGAGGCTAAGGTGTTCTTTAAGATATCGAGTTTGCCTTGCAGATCCACGACTTGATCACGCAGTTCCTTGTTTTCTTCGTAGATCTGCTCGTAATCATCGTCATCCTCGAGGTAATCAGAAGGGATCTCTTGCTCAGTATCACCTAACACGACATTCTGCTCTTGGGCCTCAGGATCGCCATTGGCATTAAAAGAAGCAGCACGAGGTTGAGTTGGCTCACCTAAATGCTGGGTCTCAGCATAAGCTTGGGCTTGAGCTTGAGACACGCTCTGAGGCTGTGCCATCTTTTGCTGCTGGGCGGCCACTTTGTTAGCAAAATCAGGATCATTCACGCTAATTGTTTGGTCAGAAGCATTACCCTGATTAGCACCTAAGGTGTTGAGTGCATCGTTAAAATCAGGCTTGTTCTCAAAATCTGGCATCGCAAATCCCGCCACTAAATAAAAAACTAGGGAACACAAACACCCACTGACGTCTGGCCACCAGCGCATATACATGCGTGATATGGCTTGCTCTGTGAGCTCTGAGCGTCAGCAGATTGCGCTCACGGAAGCAGCTGCACTTTCCTCAACGCTCCACCGACTCCATTTACGGCATAGAGCAAAAGCAAAGTCCTGAGGAAAGGGTAACTTACCCCCGATCGAACGCCTAAGATACAAATCTTCATGGCTAAATATGGGGACTACGCCCCAAAATTTCAAGGCCTTAACGGAAAATCCTGCAATTTGCTAAAATGATAGCGGCTTGACTTCCAAGCTCTGGTACTTAGACCACTTGGTACAAAGCCACACTTTTTGAGGTGTAGCGGACGTGATCGTTTAGCAGCAAAAAATAAGGCTCTAAGCAGGCGCTCAGACACGCACAGTATGCTTAGCGCATGCAGCTTGTATGAGTACGTTACGTTCTCTTAAGGTGTCATCAGCCTCTAGCATTGCTAGCTTCGCTAGTAATGGCGCTAGTTTGCGTCATTCTGAGGCCCAAACAATTTGTAACAGATCTCTGTTATCTCTGGACAAAGCGCTCTCTTGAGCAGGAGCTCATCCTCACTGCGATCATCGCCTTGGTCTGCATAGCCATAGCATGAGCGTAGGAGCGCATCGGACTTGAAAATTATGACTTTTCGCAAGATCTTCCTTTTAGGCGCTTTCGTCGCAGCTACTACTGTCCTTACCAATGGTTGTGCCTACCGCTCTGATTTAGCTCAGGGCAACTTTGTGGAGCAAGAGGCCGTAGATCAGTTACGCCAAGGCATGAGCGCAGCTCAAGTGCAGTACATCTTAGGCACCCCAATGCTGACTGATCCATTCGATAACACTCGCTGGTACTACGTCCACTTCCTGCGTCAGGGTTGGGAAGATCCTCAAGTCAAAACCTTAGTGGTGCAATTCCAAGGTCGTACTCTCTACGACATGGCTGGTGACTTTAAGAAGCCAGACGCTTTCTACTCCGGTGACATGGACGTGCAAAAGGTCAATTTTGCAGGCCAAAACTACATGGTGCCAAACCAGAACCCATAAGAGCACGGCTCTCGCATTGCGTATAAGCCGCTTATAGCAAGCCACTTGCAGAGCAAGTCACTTGCTATGTTCTTACCGGTGCATTAATCACTAATGCACCAACCACGCGCTGAGAGCTCTCAGCGCGCTGGCTTACGCCAGTAAGACAGTAAGCTCTGGTGTAAGCCATAACTCAGTTGGCTCGTGTTCTGATGCGCCAACCTTCTCAAGGTTTGAGCCACCAGAGGCTCAAACTGCAATTTTTTCTACCATATTTTTCTACCATAATTTCTACCAGACTGTAGGGAGGCTCACTAATGCAAATCAAGCGTTTCAGCACACTATCCCAAGCAGTCAAACGTCTCTCTTTTAGTGCAACCTCTACTCCTTTCCTGCGTTTTGCTTCCCTTAGTGCTCTCAGTCTGGCTCTGTGCTTAAGTCTCAACGGCTGCTCTATTGCCAACGAAGATGAAACCGAGCAAAAGATTGAGGTCACAGAGACTAAAAAGACCGAGCAAGAGATGACTCCGGTAGAAAAATTTATCGCCGAATGTGATCGCTGTGTCCTCGGTGATATCAGTCACCTGCCAGAGCTAATTGCTACTTACCAGAGCACCTACACTGGTAGAACAGACTACACACCAGAGTCTTTTACCTATCAGCATTTAGAGCCTACGCTGGCCTTTGAGCGTTGTGCCCAAAAAGCGGCCCAAGAGGGCGACCGCTCTGCTTTTGATAGCATGATCATTCGCCCTGCTCGCGTGGCACGCATTGCGCGTTACTTCTACGCCATGAATAACCCTACCCAAGGTGCTTTCTGGCTGCAGCGCATCATCAATACCCAAGGCGAGGTGCGTGGCTTAGAGGTAGCGGGACGAATCTTTATTCAAGACACTCGCACCATTGGTGTAGGTGTGCGTTTGCTCGAGCAGTCAGCACGTTTAGGCAACCGCAATGCACGACAAATGCTGTTAGGCCTTATGAATCCAGGCTCAACATACTATCAAGAGATCACGCGCAATACGCTCAGCGACTCTACTGATGGTGAGGACAGCAATAGTGCTGACAGCGCTAGCGATAGCTTACAAAGCTCGCTCAGTGACGACATCAATGCCACTCGCGCTGCCCGTCGTGCCGCTATCAATGATCAGCACAGTCTCCAAAACCGCGCCCAAGCTCAGCAAAACATTAGCAATCTGGCTGCTAAACAGGCAGAGGCAGATGCTGCCTTTGCAGCTGATGCCGCCAATGCCGCTGACGCCGACACTGAGGCCGATACAGCAGACGCTGACACAGTACTTCTCAATGGCAACAACTCACCAGCCACTACAGAAAATACGCCTCCTCAAACCGCCACAGCTCCTGAGGGCTCGGCTATGGATGCCATTAATAGCACCGACGGTGAGCTCAATGTGCCGCTAGAGGTCTATGCCAATAAGACTACAAACACCGCAGATACGTCTGCACAAGCCTCTGCCACAGCTGGTGCTACGGCATCTAAATCAGGGGCCAATACAAGCTCGAGCTCTGGGCAAGCTGGCTCAACCTTAGTGCCGAATGCTCAGCTTCGTAATCAGCTCCAAAACCAAGAGCGTCTGCGCGCGCTAGAGAGCCGAGCTGAAGAAGCAGCCCAGCGCGCTCGTGCTCGCATCGCTGAAAAGCATGGACAAACTCAGCAGCCTGCGCCAGCTCCTGCACCTGAACAAAGTCAGGACTCAGCAAATTAAGGCTCATTCAGGCCACAGTAAGGCTGGACATTCAGCCAGCTTTACCGCCTTTAAGCTCAGCGCGATTTGCGATGGCGTTGAGTTGCCTTTGCTGCCTTTCTGGCTGCACCTTGTTCTGGGCAATCTCCAATGTGGGCCATTATTTGGGAAGCTGGAACAGAGATCGTTTCGACAATATCAGGGTGCTTAGCCCTGAACTCCGCAAAGTCCTTAAGGGTCTCTAAGTCATCGCACTTAAAGATAATAAATTGTGAAGACTGACTAAGTGCCATACAAATCCTCCTGTCATGCAGATCATCATACTCTTGTCATTGATGGGCCGCAGTACCTTTCCGTCCGCACAGACAGAAAGCCTATTTAGGCTAAAATAAGCGAATTTTCAGCACAAAAACATAATATAGGCCACTGTTTGCGGTGTTAAAATTAAGTTTTCCGTATTTGGCGGCGTCCCTTAACGTTCTCTTAACATTAAGACGCTACAATATCGCGATATTTACCGAATTTTTGCGGGATAACCCCCGCCAACTGAGCACCTTACCCTCGCGCCTCTCTCCTCGATTTATTGCTACTTTTCTGATTATAGGCTTACATCTGACCTCTGTTCATTTTTGGACTGGGGAATGAGCTCATGCTGAGCTCATGTTGAGCTTTTGCTGGCAGTGAAGCATGGCACAGGGTTGCTACTCAACTTTTTCTAATTTCTATTAAGGGTGTTGCATGGCAAACGAAGCACAAATCGATTTGGTGCCAAAAGAGATCAGCTGGTTATCTTTCAATGGCCGTGTCTTACAGGAAGCTGCCGATCCTTCCGTGCCTCTGATCGAAAAGATCCGCTTCTTGGGTATTTACTCCAATAACCAAGATGAGTTCTTTAAAGTGCGCGTGGCCGACTTAAAGCGCCAGATCATCATCAACAAGGAAAGTGGTAACGCCGCTGAGACGGTTAAGCTCTTAAAGGAAGTGCAGAACACCGTCTCTAAGTACCAAGTCGTGATGAACAATATCTACCGCGACTTAGTCAAAGAGCTGGCTGAAAACAAGATCTACCTGCGCGACGAAACTGAAGTCTCCGAAAAGCAAAAGACTTGGGTGCGTAACTACTTTAAGATGCACGTCTTAAAACACATCAACCCAATCATCTTCAATGAGACCATCGATCTGGTGCAATTCCTCCGTGACCAGTACACCTATCTGCTGGTCAAGATGGCAGGCAAGAACAAGGAAACCTCTTACGCTCTGATCGAGATCCCTTCTGACGTGGTGCCACGCTTCATCAGCATGCCTACCGAAGAGGGTGAGACTACCCTGATGTTCTTGGACGATGTGATCCGCATCTGCTTAGATGAGATCTTCAAGGGCTTATTCGACTACGACACCATTGAGGCCTACTCCATCAAGATGAATCGTGATGCCGAGTACGATCTCTTAGGTAACGTCGATATGTCGGTGCTGGAAAACATGTCCAACTCCCTGAAGCAGCGCTTAAACGCCATGCCAGTGCGTTTTGCTTACGACCGCGCTATGCCACAGGAGATGGTGGAGTTCATGACCCGTGAGCTGCACTTATCTGATATTGATTCGAGCATGCCAGGTGGTCGCTACCACAACTTCAAGGACTTCCTGTCCTTCCCAAGCGTTGGCTCTTCGGACAAGTTCGAGAACCCATCGCTGCCACTGATCAATTCGACTCCATTTGACACTTACAGCAACGTGTTCGATGCCATTTCCAATGGCGACATCCTGCTGTACTACCCATACTACTCTTTCGAGTACTTCACTGAGTTCTTACGTCAGGCTTCCTACGATCCAAAGGTCACGACCATAAAGATCAACATCTACCGTGTGGCCCGCAACAGCCGCGTGATCGACTCGCTGATCGATGCTGCCAACAACGGCAAGCGCGTGACCGTAGTGGTGGAGTTAAAGGCTCGTTTCGATGAGGCTAACAACATTAAGTGGGCTTCTCACTTAACCGACGCTGGCGTCAAGGTGCTCTTTGGTCTGCCAACCTTGAAGATCCACTCCAAGCTGTGCATCGTCTCACGTCGTGAGAACGGTCAAAACGTGCGCTACGCTCACATTGGTACTGGTAACTTCAACGAGAAGACTGCCAAGATCTACACCGACTTCGCTCTCTTCACTAAGAACCAAGAGCTCACTCACGAAGTGCACAGTGTCTTCGACTTCATTGAGTACCCATACACTCGCCCACGCTTTGACAAGCTCTTAGTATCGCCAATCAATGCCCGTCAACGCATTTACGCCATGATTGATCGTGAGATCGCCAATGCCCAAACCGGCTTGCCATCTTACATCAACCTCAAGGTCAACAATCTGGTGGATCGGGGCTTAATTGAGCGCTTATACAAGGCTTCGCAGTCTGGTGTTAAGGTTCGTGCTATTATTCGTGGCATGTGCTCGTTACGTCCTGGCATTCCTGGTCTTTCGGACAACATCCACATCACCTCGATTGTTGATCGCTTCTTAGAGCACCCTCGTGTGATGATCTTCTGCAACAACAATCAAGAGGAGCTCTATATCTCTTCGGCTGACTGGATGACCCGTAACTTAGACTACCGTATCGAAGTGGGTGCTCCTGTTTTAGATCCAGAGCTGCGTGATCGTATTCGTACTATCTTTAAGATCCAAGAGAGCGACAACCAAAAGGCCCGTATCATTGATGCTGACCAAAAGAACGCCTATGTGGCCCATATTGACGGCGCTCCACAGATCCGTTCGCAAATTGAGATCCACAGCTACTTACAAGCCGTGGAGCAAAAGCACAATGCTCTGATCTCCGCCACCTTAGCTACCGCTGAGGAAGCAGCTGCTGCTACTGCTGCTGCTGCTACTGCCGCCGCCGAAGCTGCATCAGCTGTTGCTGAAAGTGAAGCTGAGGAAAAGGAAAGCAAGAAAGACAAGAAAAAGGACAAGAAGGATAAGAAGGACAAGAAATAAGTCACGACTGTGACTTTAGCGGCCTTAGTAGCCAATGGGGCCACTGGGCCCTGACGGCAACACCCCAGTTACCGTCATACCTTCTCATTCCACATGCTAGCTCAGTGCCTTAGAGCGGCGCTGGCTAGCCCACGAGCCTCACCCCTCAATCAGGGGCGAGGCTTTATTTTTGCCCAAGCATGGGTTGCTGAGCTCTTCCAGCTCCAACTCGCCTCAGAGGAAAATATGACCCCCGATCTCATTATTGGAGCTCTTGTTGCTCTAGCAGTACTCGCCGTCTTTGCGGCTATATTCTTTTACCGTCAATCCAAATCCCATGGCGTTGCCAGCTCTGATAACCAGCTATTTGGTGAGGGCTTAGATGAGCAGATCAAAGAACAATTTAAAACTGTGCTCTTAGGACAAAGCGTCATCATCAGTAAAGAACAGCACAATGAATTTGTCGCACAGAGCACCCAACTGCAGCAGTACGCAGATAGTCTGACAGAGCTTAAAGCACAGCTACAAAACCTTAGTGCCGAAAACACTCAGCTTAAGCAGCAAAACCAAGAGCAAGGACTGCAATTGAGCGAGGCACAAAGCACCAATTCCCACCTCAAAGAGCTCAATGAGACCCAAAAACAAGCCTTAGAACAGGCCCAGAAAGATAAAGAGAGTGCTTTAGAGCAGGCTAAAAAAGAAAAGGATGAGGCCTTAGATAAGGCACAAAAGGACAAGGAAGAGGCTGTCGCCAAGAGCGACAAGACTGGTGCCGACAACCTGAACGCCAATATCAAACGCTATGAGAGCACTATTGCCGAGCTTAAAGCCAGCAACGATCAACTGCTAAGTGAGCTCAAGGACGCCCAAAGCAAAGAGCTACAAACCCAAAAAGATCATGCTAAGGCCCAAATTGAAGCTCTAAGCACCGACCGAGACAACCTGAGCCAAAAAGCTGAGACCTTGCAAAAAGAGCTCACCGAGAAAAACGCTAAGATCGCCAGCTTAGAAAGCGACCTGAGTGCACAACAGAAATTACGTGTTGCTGACAATGAGCGCTTCAACCAAGCTCAAACAGATCTGGAGAACCGTCTTAAGACCTTGGGTGAAAAGCTCTTAAAGGAGCGCAGTGAATCCTTAGGCAAGCTCAATAGTGAGCAAATGGGACAAATCATTAGCCCACTGCGCAACGAGCTCAACACCTTCCGTGAATTGATCTCTTCTACCCAAAAAACTAACTCTGAGCAGGCTGGCCAATTACAAAATGAGCTCAAGCATTTACAGGATGCACAGGTGAGTTTGACCGCTCAAGCCGATAAGCTCTCCCGCGCTTTATTACAAGGCAATAAGAGCCAAGGTATGTGGGGTGAGCATCAATTAGAGCGCGTGCTAGAGCTGGCCGGTCTCGACAAAAACTGCCAATACTTACGCGAAGTGGCCGGAGAGAACTCTAACAACGTGAGAGGACGTGCTGATGTGGTGATCCCTTTACCTGATCACCATGCCATTGTGATTGATTCTAAGTGCTCGCTGACGGCATACACCGACTTGGTTAACGCTGAGCTAAACTCTGACGCCGCCGCCTACGCTGATGCCTTAAGCCGCCATATTACTTCGATTAAAAACCACGTGGATGAGCTCAACAAAAAGGAATACCAAGACTTCACCAGCTTTGACAGTCCATCCTTTGTCTTTATGTTTGTGCCGGTGGATCAGGCTTTAGCCGTGGCTTTACGTGAAGATCCACAGCTGTACGACTATGCCCAGAAAAAGAATATTGCCTTGGTCTCGCCATCTATTACCGTACCGGCACTGCGTGTGGTGAGTAATCTCTGGGTCTTAGCTGATCAAAGTGAAAAGCTCAAGCAACTAGCCCAGCTGGCTGACCGTATTTACCAAAAGAGCCAAAAGGTCTGCAGTGACTTTGAGGGTGTGCTTAAAGCCCGTGACTCTTTAAACAACAATATCGACAAGCTCAATACTTCGCTCTACCAAGGTCGTAGCAATCTGGGACAAATGCTCAACACCTTCTCGCAGCGTGCAGCTAAGCTCAGTCCTCAAGATTTCAACACTTTAGAACTGGAGCTCAGCACCGACACCGGTACCAGCGCTGCTGAAAAAGCAGGCCTGACGGCATTACCTGACGTCAAGGTCGAGCGCAAGGGCACTAAACAGCTCACCAAAGCCAAGGCTAAAACCGCCACAGCATCTGACACCGCTGCCTCTACTGAGGCACCAGCCCCTGCTGAGGCAGAGGCAGAGGCAGAGGCCACTGAAGCTGACCTACCCAGTCACAGCTAACGCTGAAGAGCTGGCGCGCGAGCTCGAGCTAGATCTCGATGTGGCCATGATCATGGACAAAGCCGAGCAAGAGCTGGCGCAAAGCAGCGTCCGCAGACCGGTCTCAGCCCCAAACGCTGCGGACAATTAGAGGCTAAGCTGCTAAAAGCGAAGCCTTTTCTAGCCCTGCGCTGCTAGCAGCGTAGAGCTAGAGAGTTCCAGCGCCCGCCCCCGCCCCTGCGCTGGCGCTAGATCTTGGTGGCGGCTTTCACTTGAGAGCAAACGTCTTGACGCTTACGCACTGGGCTTGGGGCCACATGCTTTTGTTGGAAGAGCTCTAACAGCTCATAAGCCGAATGACTTTGTCTAAATGACAACTCCATTGGGTAGAGGAATACCAACTCAAAGAAGTGCACGTAGCTGTTATCACTTAAGACCAGCTCAGAGCTCTCACGCGGATAAGCGCCTAAAGCGGTGAGCATACCGCCGGTAAAATCGGTAGAGGCGTGCAGCTGCTTGCCTTGGGAGAAGGCATAACCAAAGCCCACAAAATCATTAGTGGTCAAAATAAAGTTGATGAGGTCGCACAGGACATTAAGCGGCCAAATGTTATAGCCCTCGCTATTGGTAAACTCCCATGCAGCTGGCAGACACATAGCCAGCTCTAAACGGCTGTCTGTCAGAGGATCCACCCCAGCTGGCACCTGTAATTGCTTACCGGCAAGGCCCTTAGTGACGATCAGGTTGAAGTTATGCTCGGGGGTTGGTGGCACATTTAACAGCTCGTAACGATCGGTCTTAAACAGAATGCGATAGGAGCCAAAGTGCTTTTTGATGTGCTCTTCGATCAGCGACTCATCCTCAGGCTTGAGCTGTAAGGCCTGATTGTCTGGATCCAGCGAAGCACATAAGGCTAAGAGCTTATTGAGCATTGGCATGAGGTGATCTTCAGAGCCCAGCTTAATGAAACGCTGTGCCCGCTCTAAACGAATAGCAGCATCGTTTATCAAGCCCAGCTTAAAGAGAGCAAAGCCTTTGTAGAAAAGGTAAGTAGCATGCTCTTTACCTTGCAGCACATACTTATCGAGCAAGGCATTGGCCTGAGCGTAGAGCTCACCTGCATCACCAACCACAGCACCATTATCGGCGTTGCCCAGAGCATTAGCTGCATTGATGTAAGCACGAGCCAGCTCTAAGGCAAGATCGTAATCAAGAGTACTCACCTCAGGCTCTAAGCGCTCAATAATTGCGTTAAAAGCGTCTTCTTCGTGCCATTTCTTGATCTGCTCTAGCAGCTGCTCTTTTGAGCCTTGCTCCTCTGACATAGTTTTCTCCTCCACGAAAAATCATCACCATAACCGCGACAGCAGCAACGACAGCGGCACCTGCCGTCTACCGTCAGCCGTCGCCGTCGGCACATGCGCATTTGGCATCTTACATCTTTGTGCCTGTGACTGCTGCACTAGCAGTCCTTAGCACCAGCTAGCCTAGCGCCGTGACTTGAAGATCTTAGGCATAAAGCGCGGTACATTGGCCTTATAGGCAGCGTATTCTTCTGGGAAATCACGCTCTAAACGTGGCTCATCTAAGAAGATCGCCATAATATAAGCGCCACAGATCACTGCCACCGGCACAATCAGGCTCACCAGTGAGTTCAAAGCACAAGCAAAGCCCATGTAGTACAAAAATACCCCAAGGTGCATAGGGTTACGACAAATACTGTAAGGGCCAGAAGTAACCAAATGCTTGGTCTCTTTCATGAGCTTGATATTGCCAAAATTTCCGGCACCGCCTCGCCCTTTAATCACCAGCTCATAGTTAGCCCAGAGGGCAAAGAATAAGCCCACGGCCGAGGTAAAGCCTCCAAGATAAAAGGTTGAAGGCTGATCCGATAAAAAGCTGACAGGAGACCATGCGGCTAAATAAGCCATCACGGCAGGGCCACCTAAGATAAAGGCAATAAAGCCAAAAGCATAGATCAGCTTATCGCGCAGTGAAAACAATGGGGTTTTTTCCACTTTCACTACAGCGTTATGTGTCTTTGGCTCCTGTTCTTGTGCCATGACCACACCTCCCAAGACTAAAATCAGCAACCGGTGCCAGCGCACCGCTGTCTATACGCCCATGCTGTCTATACGACAGGTCAGTCGATACGACAAGGCCCCAGCCTGTTGCCCTAACAAGGTTAGCAGACTGAGGCCTAAAAAGCACACCTCAAAAGCGACGCCACTACTGCCAAGGCTACCAGCCCTAGCTAGCAGGCTGGCAGCCTGCCTAGGCAGTCAGCGTAGCTGCGACAGAGTCGCATCTGGCGCTAGCGTCAGCTAGCGTTAGTGACGCTGCTGGCGCGACATGGCAGTGGCTTGGGTCAGCAAGGTGTTAAGCACGTGCACAGGGTGGTTGGCGCGCTGCTTCTCCATACGATACACCTGCGAGCGGCAAGAAAAACCAGTGACTAAGCACTGCTTAAAGTCACGGGCATGCAGCTTCTCTTGCCAATTCTGCTCATACACCCGACGGCTTTCTTCTTGGTTTTGCACCATATGACCAAAGAGACCGGCCATACCGCAGCAAGCCACAGGAATTGGCAGCAAACGCAAACCAAAGTGGGCCAGCACCTCTTGCCACATCTTAACCGACAATGGCACTAAGGCTTGCTCAGTGCAGTGGCAGAAGAGATAGAAGTCTTGAGCAAAATCACAAGGTGCAATCGGCTCCACCCCTGCCTGAGCAGCCTTCTCTGCATCTAAAGCACTAGGCACCATAGACTTACCACGCACTAAGGCCTGCAGAGCTGGCAGTAAGCGCTCTTCACGACGCTTAAAGGTTGGGCTTTGTAAAGCCTGCTGTAACCACTCCTCTGGCAGCAAGACCTTAAAGCTTGGGCATTGAGGCAACAAGCTTGGGTACTCGTCGCGGTAGCACAAGGTAAAGGCAGGATCATAGCCCACAAGGCTTAAGCCTTTAGCGTGCAATGCGGCCAAACGTGCAGCTTGCTTCTTGGCGGCATTAATAAACTTGCCACGGGCACCACGGATAATGAACAGCTTGCCGTTGGTATAAGGCTTGAGCAATGCGACCTTAAAGCCCATGGCCTGTACCAGCTGTGCTAATTCAATTAAACCGTCAGCCTCATAAGCTGCGGTAAAGGCATTGGTCAGCACCAGCACATCATAATGTGGAGCACGGTGCAAAGCCTCCTCAAAGCTCAACAGCGGGATCTGAGCGGCACGGGCTTGCTGCTGCAAAGGCACTTTATTGAACAGAGGCAGATCGGTAAATTTAAAGATCTTTGCCAGCATCCACTGATTGAGCGCATTCTGACCTAAGGCATTGCTTAACTTTGGAAAACGCGAGAGCAGTGGAGTTGACCACTCGGCATTGAGGCATAACAGATCCATAGCCGGACGCAGATAACGGCTATAGTAGAAATGCAGGAAGCGCGAATTGAGCTCAGCCGAGTTCACATGGGCAGGGCACTGGGTCTTACAAGACTTACAGGCTAAGCAAGTGGCCACATGGCCCAAATACTCGTGGTTAAAGTCTTCTTTTTCAAAGATGGTGTTATAAGTGCGCTGCGCGAAGTTACGTAAATACTTGCAGACACGTGCAGGCCATGAGCCCTGTGACTGAGGATCAGCCACAGCGGCTAAGAGCTCTTGCTCGCTCTTATTGATATCCACCTGACGCTCAGTCATCAAGCGCAGCCATTCACGCATCAGCCCCGAGTAGCCCTTTGGGGATTTGACGTGATCTTTGGTATAGCGATAGCTTGGGCACATTAAGGCAGCTTTAGAGTAGCTAAAGCACTGGCCGTTACCGTTGCAATTTAAAGCCTCAGCAAAGCTGGCGCGCACCTCAGCCCCAATCATACGATCGAGATCGCCACGCATTGGGTCATCTAAGGCCACTAGCTTGTCGCTTTCATTGCCCCAAGGCACACAGATCTTGCCTGGATTGATGCGATTTTGTGGATCAAAAATGGCCTTAACTTGACGGGCTACAGGGTAGAGCGTGCCAAAGAAGACCTCACCAAAGCAGGAGCGATAGCCACGACCGTGCTCACCCCACATCTGGCCGCCATACTTCTTAACCAGTTCTACTACACCGTGAGAGATCTTAACCAGCTTCTCTTTATCGCTATCTAAGGTCAGATCTAAGGCTGGACGCACGTGCATTAAGCCCGTATCCACATGGCCAAACATGCCATATTCCACCTGCATGCTATCCAGCAAAGCACGGAACTCTTGGATATAGTCAGCCAAATTCTGTGGAGGTACCACGGTATCTTCAGTAAATGGTACCAGTTTCTTGCTTCCGGCAGCAGAACCGAGCAAGCCTACAGCCTTCTTACGCATGCCATAGACAGCAGCAATAGCGGCTTTAGTATCAGCGATCTGTGCACCCAAGATGCCTTTAGAGTGCTTCTCTGCTGCCTTTAGTACTTGCTGGTAGAGCTTATCCATTAAAGCCCTCTCAGCTTGAGCATCGTAGCCATTGAACTCTACGATATTGACACCCAAGATCTCACTACCTGGCACCTCGCGGATGTAATCCTGCACTTGCAGCCACACTGGATCCTTTTTCGCTAAATTGAGCACCTTAGAATCCACGGTTTCCACCGAGAAGGCACCGGCGGCAATAAGCTCATTGGCATGACGCAAAGCAGCATCAAAATTCTCGTACTTGATGACACATAGAGCACGGAAGCTAGGATTTAAGGTGAGATCAAGCTTAGCCCCGACCACTGTGGCTAAGGTACCCTCAGCACCACAAATAAGACGAGCTAAATTCAGGGTATCGCTCTGAGCATCATAAGCATGGTAGAGGTCATAACCAGTTAAGAAACGGTTGAGTTTAGGGAAATGCTCTTTGACCTCAGAGGCATGGGATTTGAGCAAGTCATAGCAAGCACGATAGATCTCACCCTCTAAACCTGGACGCTGTAAACAAGCTTGCAGCTCGGCTCCAGAGACTGGCTTAAAGGTGGTCAGCATACCATCACGCAAGACGACCTCAACCTCAAGGATGTGCTGAGAGGTACGGCCATACTTCAGCGAACCTTGACCGGCAGCATCATTGCTGATCATGCCGCCAATAGTGGCACGAGAAGAGGTGGAGAGCTCTGGTGAAAAGAAAAGATTGTCCTTAGCGATCTGCTCGTTAAGCTCGTCTTTAATGACACCAGCTTCTACCCACACCGAGCGTGCTGCCACATCAAGATCACGCACCCCTTTCATGTGGCGCGACATATCGATAATGATGCCCGAGCACAGGGATTGACCATTGGTGCCAGTACCACCGCCACGTGGAGCAAAGACTAATGATTCCATGCCCTTTTGTGCAGCCAGCTTGAAGAGCAAGGCCACGTCTTGCTTGCTCTTTGGGAAGACCACTGCCTGTGGCATCTTTTGATAGACAGAGTTATCGGTAGCACAGAGTAAACGGGCACTGTAGCGCTCTTCAATCTCACCAGTGAAACCTTGGTGAGCTAAGTTTTGCAGAAATTGGTGATACTTGGCCTCAACCTTAGATAAATTGGCAATACGCGGAATCATAAGAAAATTTTTGCTCCTAGCCCCATCAGGGGATCAAATGACAGCAAAACAAAGTCTGAGCGCCATCCCTAGTCCCGCCAAACACCTACTACTAGCGAGAGGAAAACTTAAGACAGCTCTAAGCGCTCAATCATAAGGCAAGATGTGATCTTGAGCAAAGAAAATTCCGCTAATTTACGCCATTTGCCTGAAAAAGCGATTGTTTCGCCCACCGCCATGCGCATCAAATTAGAGCTCAGCTCTGAATATCTCACCTTTTTGGTGCAAACCGTCAATAGGCAACAAAAAACCTTGTTCCCCATCACGAGAAACAAGGCTTTTGGAAAATGCGCAGGCCACGCAGTTTAGGCTGCGTAGCACTGGCTGCGCCGTGCATGGCCTATTCTAAGAAAATCTACGGAGCAACTGGGGCTTCAGAGACAGGACGGGCACGATAGACTTCAAGAGTAGTCGATAAGAAGTCACGATCCACTTTGCCTTGGATCTGGATCAATTCGCCCTTGGAAATCTGAGACCAGTTATAGTCATCATCGAGCTCAACTTCGATAGTGCCAGTATTGTCGGCAAACTCATAGCGCTCATGACCTAAATAGTTCACTAAGCGGCCGGTTAAAGTTACAAATTGGTCATCCTTTGCATTCTTTTTGACACCTGCCACAGTACCGACATCAGCAGTATCAAAACCACGAGGAGCACCTGAATAAGCAAAACCATCGGCACCATCAAAACCGCTTGGGCCACTTGGAGCAGCAAACACAGCTGCACTGGTGAATAAAGTGGTAGCTAAAACAAGCACGCCTAACTTTTTCATAACCGGATCTCCTTATGTCTCCGCTCTCTAATCTTCATACTTACACAGGTGAGAGCGGTGACGAAACTGGGGGCTGAGCCACAATTTAGGCTCAAGACAAACTGGTAATCCTCACTGTGCTATCAGCACATAACTACAGAGGATGCAAAACATGAGCGCAATCTAAGCTGCGGCTACTAACTATTTAGCTGGACGAGCATCCTTAACATCGATGCTGATGGAGTGGCGATCGCGATCTACCTTACCAAAGATGGTGATTGGTTGATCCTTACGGATGAAAGACCAGTCACGATCATCATCAAGCTCGACCTCAATACGACCGGTGCTGTCAGCAAACACATAACGGTCATGGCCTAAGTAGTCGGTGAGCTTACCGTTTAAGGTCACACGTTGATCATCATAGGCTTGATTGATCACGTCACGCACGGAGTTAGGAGTTGCAGGGGCGGAGAAGCCTTGAGGGCCGCCAGGGACATTATCAAAACCGGCAGGGCCACCTGGGGCAGCAAACACAGCGGTGCTACCAGCTAAGGTTAAAACGACGGCGCTAGCTAAAACGGAAAACTTATTCATAACTCTTACGGCGATGGCCCCTGCCTGTAACACCAGGCTCCAACAGGGGAGAAATTGCCGTCCTCCTAGGTTGTGATTGTGAAAAGGGTCTGCGCTTATATTAAGCCTGAATTTTTGAACTACACCCTGCGCCAAGACTCTCCAAGACTTTTGTTTGTTTGATTGTTTGGGCTCCAATGAGGTTAGGACTCTAAGAAACCTCATTCAGAAAAACATGAGTCTGGTCTCTCAAGGTAGAAGAAATCTGCTCAAAGAACTCAGCTAAGCATGCAAAACCAAGATGTGGGGATAGAAGCACATCAACTCATTGCCTTTGCATCTTGTGTGCTGAACTTCGATGGTGTCATTAAATCATGAGCCACTTAGGTCAAACTTAGCAAACAAGATTTTTATCATCTTTTTCACAAAAAATTAGCGCCACGCCTGATGGGCAGCCGGATTGAGCCCCTAAAAAAATTTTTTCTTTTTCCATTGCCCTCACGCGATAGCCTCGCAATAGCTATAGCGCAGAAATACCTCGTCCAGCGAGCTTGCTCTTTCTTGCTTACCCCAAGCAAAACCCCAACATTGGGCTTTTTCTCACTTCCTGCGCACCACAAACACAATACGCACCGCAAAAAATCTCAAATTATTCCCACAAAATAACCGTTGTGTTAAGGTGAGCTCATCAGAGCAAACTCTATTTTGTTGCGTCCGTCGTGCCCATATTGCATACGACTGCCAATAAACTCACACTGTCTGCCCTAAAACGGATCTAAAAATGGTAAGACAGCCATAGCATTACAGGTCAAAATAGAGTAACTTTAGCAGGCAGCAAATACTGCGCTTGTACCACCAACCCGCTCCACAGTCTCTACCACCTACAAATAACTTCGGTAGACCGCTGTTTCGAGCCCAGATTTCTTTTTGCTAATCCTCTTTTCCGCAAAAATAGGATAGTGCCCTACTCCCGACATTAACCATGGAACTAAAAAGCAATAAGCCCCTGATCATCATCAATGCGGCATTGTCTTTGGCTGTGATCACCCTATCCATCCAAGTGGTGTTCCTGACATTCACAATCAAAGACCAAAAAGACTCGTTGCGCTATCTCTCTAGCAGCACCGATGTACACACCATCCAAAACAAGCTCAATGGCATGCAAAACAACTTGCTGGATATCACCCGCGAGCTGGAAACCCTTAAGGCTGACAATAACCGCCTTTCCGCTGAAGTTGCCACCATGTCTGCCATTGTCAACCAATCAGGTACTGACAATCACTTCCTGCAACAGGAGCTCTCTAGCTTTGATGAGCGCATCAACGAATTGGAGAAAAAGGCCAACGACACCGCCTATGAGCTTCAATCTCTGCAACGCTCTCAAAACCAGTAGTCCCAAATTTGCCCTTCCTTTTATTTGCTGCAGCTCTCCTCACACTCACGGGCGAGCTGACCAGCATCTCGCGCTCCCTTCCCTCCCTACCTTGTTGAACCCGTTCTCTGTGAAAGAAGTAAAAGAAGAGACTGCGGCTAAGGCGCATAGCTTGCTTTAGACGCTAATAGACACACCGCATAGCTGGCAGGCAAAATCAGACGTGAGGTGATTAGTGACTTGAACTTGAAGAGGAATTTTTTGGAGGGCCCAAAAAGACAAAAACACCGTGACTCTACGTCCCAGTGCTCTTTAAAAGGAATGGTAGCTATGACTGGAATCGAACCAGTGACCTCAGCATTATGAGTGCCGCGCTCTAACCGACTGAGCTACATAGCCACTTAAGTAGTTGGCTGGGGCACAAGGATTCGAACCTTGGAAATGGCGGAATCAGAATCCGCTGCCTTACCGCTTGGCTATGCCCCAACTTAGAAGTGAGTGGCAGGGGTACCTGGACTCGAACCAGGGAAATGACGGGATCAAAACCCGTTGCCTTACCGCTTGGCTATACCCCTAATCACTTGGATTTGGCGTTGTCGTCGTGACAACGGGGCTCATTATAGACGATTCTTTTACCCTGTCAACAAAATTTTTTAAAAAAGATCTAAAGAATTTTCAAAAAATCCTGCACCCACGTCACAAATCCGATAAATATCGTCTTTAAGGTAATTACCCCCCCCCAAAATTCTCACGGTAGGACACTAGGATCCCATCCCTACTCCTGCAATGAGAGTCCCAATCCCTTTTTGCGCAAATTGTGCAATCTAAGTCTATTCCGTCTTTTAGCTCTTACAATCAGCTATAAAGGGGTTCAGTGATCAGCCACAATTCAGTCATGCAATCCTGCAATTATCACAGCTGCTCGCTCCTAGTCTTTGCTCTATTCTGTGTGCTGGTCTGCTGGCCTTAGCCTAATTAGGTTTGGGAGGAAAAGCTTATGGCCAATAAAAGATCTAATTGCCCGCCACCACCAGAGCCAACAAATACCGCGACCTCAGCTGCCACTTTGTCTCCAAAGCAGACGGTCTCAGCAGCGAGAAAAAGAGGCTACACCTTACTAGTGGTCGGCATGTGCTCACTACTTAGCCTTGGTCTTACTGCTTGCTCATCAAGCTCCAGCAGTGATAGCTCTGAGCGCCCTTACCTCACTGCTGAGGAGATTATGGCGTCTCACACCTCCACTGAGACCCTAAAAGAGCTTAGAGCAGCCCAAGAAGAGCTCTCAGCCCAGCAAAACGCTAGCAAGTCTACACACTTTGGTCTCGATACAGACCACAGCAGCTGGACTAGTGAAAACACAGCTATCTATCAGCAAGCGCTGCACAACACCGATCTCGTGTACGACGAGGCGACAGCTTCCTTCATTAATGTTGAGTCAGCTCCGGCAAGCCAGAGCATTTTTACCCCTAAGCGCAGTGAGCTCTTTACCCCTGAGCGCACACAAGTTGAGTACTACGATCCTGATACGCAACAGGCCCGTAATACCCATACAGGGCGTGCAATTCGCCCCAATGGCAGCAATAGCGATGATGGCAGCAGCGCAAACGCTGATGATAAAGACTCCAGCCCCACGCGCACCGCGCGTCGCACCCTTAACTTAATGCAGGTGATGGCCTTAGCCCATCAGGCCCAAGCTTCCAGCGCAGCTGACACCATTGCCTACCAGAGCCGCTGGGAGCGCTTGCGTCAAGGCGATCCCTACCCTGCCACTGAGCCGCACAACCCAAGCTCGATTAAGCAGACTAAGACATGGTGGCAATTAGGCGATGGCCCAGAGCGCACACGGATCGATTACTTCGACTACGACCCTTTTTACTACCGCCCATGGTATATCCGAACTGGCCCTGCGCCCTTAGTCCCTGTGCATTACAGATATCATCGCGGCCCAGCAGGCGGTGTCTTCTTTCACTATGTGCACTAAGCCACCAAAAGAAAACGCTCGACAGCTATTCCTCTGAAGCGCTTAAGCTCTGAGGTTTGACTGCGAGCGTTTCTTTTTGCCAATTCCAAATCTAGCGTGGACTTGGTGGCGGTAATGGTGGCTGCTGGCCTGGTGCTTGTCCCATATTGCCTGGCGGCAGTGGAGGCCGTGGTGGGCGAGGATGATCACCCCAACCATGGTGTGGTGGAGGATATGGTCTATCTGCACCATAATGTGGGTAATCCGGACGCGGTGGCCGATCTGGACGCGGCGGCCGATCTGGACGCATTGGCCGATCCGGTCTTGGGCCATCTAAGCCATAGTGTGGCCGATCGTAGTGTGGTCGGCCATAATACGGCCGATCGTGGTAAGGCCGATCGTAGCGATCATACGGGTCTCGTGGTGGACGCTGATCCCAATCTTGGCCATAACCATAATTGCCATTGTAGTAGCCGTTACCGTAGCCGTTACCGTAGTTATAGTAATAGCCACCGTAAATGCCACCGCTATAACCAGAATCGGTCACAATGGTATTGCCATTCTGATCGGTGTAGACATTCAGCCGACGATTATTGGCTTCTTGGTTTTGCCGATACTGCTGCACTTGAGCCTGAACTTGCGAGCGAGGCCCCTCTAAGGTTGGGATATCCGTACCAAAGACCTTAACTCTAGGCTCATTAGGATCGACCGGAGGGACGGATGACGACTCACGGCTGGAACCAGCTGCGCTGGCTGCACCAGTACCCTCGGCTACGCCGGTTGCAGGTACGACAATAGCTCTACTCGCAGGGACATCGACGCGCTCACTTGCAGCGCTAGGTGCCGTCACTTCTGTAGCAGGCTCTACTGTGCTGGCGGTACTGGCAGTGCTGGCTGCTGCCACATTTACTGCACCAGCTTCGCTGCTGGCCTCTGAGGCAGGCTCCGCAGCCGCTACTCCCACCGCTCCTGATAAAAGCAAGGCTAAGCTCATGCCTAAGACAGATTTACGCATAGGGCCTCCTGACGATAAAAACACAAACCCTGAGGGCACATTTCATCTGCCCTCTTTGTGATTAACGGCAAAGCAAAAACTAAGCTGCGGACAAAACGTGCTACTTTTGCTCAGGCTGAGCGTCTGATGCTACTTGCTCGGCTGCATTGCCTGAGCCTTCTGCGCTCTGAGCTGCACTAGCGCTATCAGCGACAACAGTTTGGCGTTGCGCAGGCACTAAGGCGGAAGCAGCGGCTGGTATAGCTGCTGGTGCAGGCGCAGCGGATGATGCTGGAGCTAAGCTTGCAGCAGCGGCCGGAACAGCGGTCGCGCCCTGGGCGGCTGTCGCGCTCTGGGCAGCGGTCGCAGAGGCAACAGCAGGAGCAGGTGCTGATGCAGCAGCAACAGCTACATTGCCCTCTGGGGGTACTGTCTCCTCCAGAATATTGAAGCCCTTTGCATCAATCTTTACGCGGAACATGTTGCGGTCGATATCGCCAAAGATCTCAATAAGCTGATCTTTAGAGACTAAACCCCAATTCACATCATCATCGAGCTCGACCTCAATGGAGTTACCCATTTCGTCGGTAAACTCGTAGCAATCGTCTTGCAGGTAACTAGTCAAACGTCCACGCAGGCATACGTCTTCATCGTCTCGCCCTTGGCTCTGAATTGCTAGTATGTTGTTATAGTAGTTATCAAAACCACGCGGCAAATTCTCTAAATGCCTGCCTGCATGCACTGCTGGCAACATGAGCAAGCTACCACCGATCAATGCCAGTGGTACCAGCTTTTTGGCAGATGAAGACAGCAAAAAAGAAAGCCATGAGCGCTTCTTTTGTGTTTGCTCTATCTTGAACATAGTCTTCCCTCGCTTCTGCCTCAAACTAACGATATGCGTCTTCCTCTCGTGCATCAGAGTAAAAGCTATCTCTGCTCACTTGATTGCTGCATGTATGTGAAAAAACCAAAACCAAGAGCTGCTGCTCTTAACTAAGAGCTGCTGCTCTAAACCAATGAACATGTGCTCCTGACCAAGAGCATGTGCTATTGTTCTAACCGCATATTAACTAGACAAAATTAGCCAGTACTTAGGGGAGCTTTTCGCCTCATTTTCTCTAGATCGGTCATCCCTCTTGAGCTGCCTAAAATGCTAAAAATAGGCAGCAAAAAGCGCTTTGCACCCACCTAAAGCCCCAACAATATGGGGTATAATGGCCCGCTATCATTGGGCGTGCCTTTGCACTCCTTTCTCGTTTTTGGCTATTGCAAGTCTCCTCTCTGAGCGCTTGCCGATGGCCTATAACAACTCGGCCGGTGGCCTTTCTGTCTGTCAATGCTTTCTAGTAGACTGTCACCGCGCCTTATGCGGAGCAAAAATGGCTGATATCACTACGAGTCTCAAGCTTGATGGCAACCTCAAGATGCAAGTGGGTACCTTCCACGTTGCTGTGTGGGGCTGTCAGATGAACGTGTACGATGCCGATCGCATTCGCGATCTTATGGCCGCTTCTGGCTATGTCGAGCAAGTGGAGCCTCGTGGTGCTGACGTCATCATTTTGGTCACTTGTGCGGTACGCGCTAAGGCCGAAGATAAAGTCTTCAATCAGATCTCCGCATGGCGTCACCAAGGTGTAATCAACGAGCGCACCATCATTGCTTTAGGTGGCTGTGTTGGTGCTGAGCTTGCCGATCAGATCCTGAAGTTAGAGCCAAGCATTGCTATTGTCTTTGGCCCACGCACTGCTCACCGTTTACCACACATGATCTCTTCTTATGCCGCAACTGGCGACAAGATCGTGGACGTGCAGGCTGAAGCTTTGGAAAAGTTTGATGCTCTACCAGAGCAAGGCCAGCGTGGCCCTAGTGCCTTTGTCACCATTATGGAAGGCTGCTCCAACAAGTGCTCTTACTGCATCGTGCCTTACACCCGTGGTGAAGAAGAAAGCCGCCCAGAGCAAGACATCTTAGATGAGATCGTGACCCACGTGGCTCACGGCGTCAAAGAGATCAACCTCTTAGGCCAAAACGTCAATTCCTATCGTGGTCTGACCCCTGATGGTAATCAAAGCCGTTTTTCCAACTTGCTCTATGAAGTAGCTGCTATCGATGGCGTTGAGCGCTTACGCTTTACCACCTCCAACCCAATGGAATTTACTGACGACATCATTGCCGCCATCCATGACTTACCGGTGATTGCTGATTACATCCATATCCCTGTGCAGTCAGGCTCAGATCGGATCTTAAAGATGATGCGTCGTAACTACACATCAGATGACTACCGCCGCCTGATCGATAAGATCCGTAAGGCTCGCCCAAATATCTACATCTCTACTGATATTATCGTGGGCTTCCCAGGTGAAACCGATGAGGATTTTGCTGAGACCATGCGCTTAGTCAATGACATCAAATTTGACTCAGGCTTCAGTTTCATTTACTCCAAGCGTCCTGGCACTCCAGCCGCCGAATTACCAGATCCTGTATCCTTAGAGCACAAGAAACAGAATCTCTATGTGCTGCAAGAAAAGCTTGAAGAGTATGCTGTGATGTACTCTCAAGGCATGCTTGGTACGAGACAACGTGTCTTGGTAGAAGGTATCTCACGCAAGAATGAGCAAGAGCTCAAGGCCCGTACCTCTAACAATCGTGTAGTGATCTTGGAAGGTGCTCCATCGCTGATCGGCACCATGGTGGACGTAGACATTACCAAGGTTATGACTCACACCTTAAAGGGCGAAATTGTGCGCTAAACCGCTCAAGCGCGCAGAGCCGGTTGCCACTGCCGCCACGGCCTCAAAGAGGCACCGGCCTCCGTAGGCCTCGAAGAGGCATCGGCCTCTGCATGCCTCTGTATGCCCCTGCATCCTTCTGCTCACTAATTTCTAACAGCCACCTAATGTTTTTCCGCTAAGATCAGGCTATCTAATGTTTTAGGAGCTTCATAAATTGACACAAGAACGTCCAGACAAAGATCAGGACACACGTCGCTTTAGCTTAGAACCTGTCGACCGTATTCGCCTTGCTAATATGGTCGGCCCTGAAGATGAGAACTTAAAGCAGATCGCCAAGCGCTTAGGCGTGGAAATCCTTAACGCTGGTGCTAACTTCAGCATCAATGGCAAAGGTAAAAAAGCCATTGCCGCTGAGCGCATCATCAAACAGCTTTATCTTGAGACGGCTCCTTTAGGCAAAAATAAGAAGCCGCAATATATCACTCCTGATAAGGTCAACCTCGCTATTATCGAGAATACCCACTTAGAGGCTGACGATGAGTCCAGCCCAGATCCTCTGGATTTTTACCCTCAAGATCAGGCCTTAGAACAAGCCGAAAATGCTCGTGCTTACTTAAAATCAGACAACGCTAAAGAAGAGTCTAGCGGTCGCGGCTCTGTAGGTGAGCTCTACCACAAAGCCTCAACCTTAAAAACTCAGCGTGGTGTCATTAAGGCCCGTACTCCAAATCAGGCTAACTATATCAGCAAGATCATTGGCCACGATGTCAGCTTCGGTATTGGCCCAGCTGGTACCGGTAAAACCTTCCTTGCTGTGGCAGCCGCTGTGGATGCTTTAACCCGCAACGAAGTACGTCGTATTATCTTGACCCGCCCTGCAGTAGAAGCTGGTGAAAAATTGGGCTTCTTACCAGGCGATCTGACGCAAAAAGTCGATCCATACTTACGCCCTCTCTATGACGCCCTCTTTGAGATGCTGGGCTTTGAAAAGGTGGAAAAGCTGATCGAGCGTCAGGTCATTGAGATCGCTCCTTTAGCCTACATGCGTGGTCGTACCTTAAACGACAGTTTCATCATCTTAGATGAAGCCCAGAACACCACCATCGAGCAGATGAAAATGTTCTTAACCCGTATTGGCTTCAACTCTAAGGCAGTGATCACTGGCGACCCAAGTCAGGTGGATTTACCTCGCAATGTGCGCTCAGGTCTGCGTCACGCCATGGAAGTATTAGCCCATGTCGATGCCATTGCCTTTACTTATTTTGTTTCCGATGACGTTGTGCGTCACCCTGTAGTGGCTGCTATCGTCAACGCTTATGATGCCTATGAGCAAAAAGAGCGTGAGCGTGAGGAACAAGAGGGCAATACGTCACGTGGTCGCGGCTATCACCGTGACTACTATCGCAGCTATGACCGCGAGCGCTTCTCTCGCGATCAAAATAAACCTGACTCTGCTGATGCAGAGGCTGCTGCTACAGAGCCTGCTGTAGCAGCAGTCTGCTGCCACTGAGCCAGCTGTAGCTGAGCCTGCTGTAGCAGAGCCAGCTGCAACGACTAGTTCAGCCAACTAGCTGGATACTGCTGCAACCAATTCTTTTTCTAGGCCGCACCTTAGTGCGGTCTTTTTGTAGCACTAGCACCTGCCTCAAAACCAGATGCTTACAGCGCTCTCTGACAATAAAAAGCTCACTAACATGCAAATCCAGATTGAAAGACAGATCGTCCTTGCTGATGAAAACGAGATGCTCGGCATCCCTACTACTGAGGAAATGATGCTCTGGGCCCAAGCCGCTTTTGACGCCGCTGACTTCCACAAAGACTGTGCTTTTACCGCACGCTTTGTGAGCAACGATGAGATCCAAGAGCTCAATAAAACCTACCGCCACATGGACAAACCAACCAATATCTTGTCCTTTCCTTACGAAATCCCTGATGACCTGCCAACAGAAGTGCTCGAAGCAGAAGAGGCTGAAGAAGGCGTGTACTTGGGCGATTTAGTGATCGCTATGGCTGTAGTGCGCAAAGAAGCCAACGAGCAGGATAAGACCTTAACCGAGCACTGTGCTCACCTCATCGTACACGGCTGCCTCCACCTACTGGGTTATGACCACATCACCGACGAAGAGGCTCAAGAAATGGAAGGCCTCGAAATTAAGGTGCTAGAGCAGCTGGGTTATCCAAACCCTTACGAGGAATAGCAGCTTCCTCAAAGTAGCTTCAGCTCTCTAAAACGCCCTGACTCATAGTCCCAGCCGCCCAAACAACATGAGCGCCCTCACGATCAGAAGCCAAATAGCGTTTTGTAGCCATAATCTTCGCTATAATGGGACAATTGTCTTTTTTCAGGAGTTAATACTTTTTCTATGGGATCCGACAATCCTTCAACCCCCTCACTTTTGAGCAAAGCCCGTGAACGTTTGATGAGATCACTGTTGCTCAGAGGGCAGCCGTCCAACCGCAAAGAATTAGCTAAGGTCATTGAGCAAGCTAGCCAAGACGATATCATTAATGAAGATACCGAGGACATGATCCGTGGTGTTTTTGACATCTCGAATCTTCGGATCTCAGATATCATGATTCCGCGCTCTCAGATCATCACCATTGATCAGGACAGCACTATTGCGGACGCTATCGCTCTCATCAAAGAGCATGGTCACTCACGTTATCCCGTCTCACTTGAGGATAAGGATCATATCTTAGGCATCTTAATGGCTAAGGATCTGCTGCCTATCGCCTCACAAAGTGACCATAAGATCTCTGAGTATCCGTACTTACTGCGCAAGCCAGTGATCGTTCCTGAGACCAAACGTGTCGATGTAATGCTCAAAGACTTCCAAAAGAATCGCTTCCATATGGCGATCGTGATCGATGAGTATGGTGGCGTTTGTGGCTTAGTCACCATTGAGGACATTCTTGAGCTGATTGTCGGTGAGATCAACGACGAATACGAAACTGAAGAAGAGCCAAAGGACATTGTAAAGGCAGGGGATAACGCCTACCTCGTCAATGGCACCACTCCGCTCAGCGACTTCAGTGAGTACTTCCATACGCAACTGCCTGATATTGATGTAGACACCATTGCTGGACTCGTGATTCACCTCTTAGGTCATATCCCTCATAAAGATGAGAGCGTCGTCTTTAATGAGTTCACTTTTAAAGTCATTAAAGCCAACCAGCATCAGGTACAGCAACTTTACGTCACTGTAGCACCACCTACGGAATAGCCTCCAAGGCGATCCCCGTACCCCCACAAGTTACTCGCTCAACTCTGCTGGGGGCTCAGCACCAGCTGCTGTGACAGCTGTGACCGCTGCGCCCTGTTCTGGCCGCAAAGGGCCCTTACCCGCTGGACAGCGATAGGCCCTTCCGCTCAAAAAGAAGCTCGGCGCATTCATCGTATTGGCCCAAGCCCCATGCCCAAACCAAGGATCAGGGTAGAGATAGGACATCGATGGGGTGACAGCCAAATGCGTCTCCACTAAGGTATTAGCCCCAAGCTGTGCAGCCTTAAAGCGCAGATTATTGCGCGCTGCCTGCACGGTGTAGCTGATGTAGTCGTTGTCCACATTCCCCACAAAGACACAGCCTTCCACCTCTTGCGGCAAAGCCGTCACCACGCTCTCAATCATGGCTTGATCCTCTGGCGCTGTGGCACAGCCACTAACAACCACCAAGCTGGCACTGACAACCAATGCCAATTTCCAGCAGCGCCATCCCTGAACTTGTCCCATCTCCAAACTCCTCCGCGCACATCCGCGCCATTTCCCCTTTTTGGCCACCATCTAAGCCTTGGAAGCTTTGGAGGCTTTGGCCGACGGCTTTTTTTCGTCTTCAACCGGTTGATTTTGCGTATCCACAGACGCCAAAAAGTCTTTCATCAAATCGTTCACCGGCCCAGCTACAGCAGCGCCTACTGAGGCAACTGCCCCATCTGCTGTCCTGTCCGCTACACCCCCAGCGGATGCTGCATCTACTGATGCGGAGACAAACAAAGCAGGCTCTGCCTTAGATTTCTTGCCTGCTAACACCTTAACGCCAGACTGATATGTGGCTAAGACCTTAGGCTTATCATGCTTAGGAGTGTTAGCAGCGAATGGTGGTTCATACACTCCTGCAAACCGAGACTTAGAGGATCTGGAGGTCGCATCTTTTGTGCTCTTGGAGCGTACAAAGGCAGGAGAAGAGTCAACACGCACCTTCAATGGAACCGCTTGCCTCACTATGAGAGCTTCATCAGGATGCTCAGCTTGATAGAGATCCACATGGGCAAAGATCTCCTTTAAAGGCAGATCAATTACATCACCGTCTTCATCGATCAAAGCTTTATCAATGGCAATTTTGACTGGAGGCTCAGACGATTCTTGACCTTGCTCTTTAGGAGCATCAGGGCTGGTTACGACATCTGATGCAGGTGAGGCTTGCTGCAAGATAGCGTTCGCGGTGCCGGTGCCAGTGCTGGTTACAGCTTTGGCGGTATTAGCGGTATTAGCGGTATTAGCGGGATAGGCCTTTGTGACCGTATTTTGAGGCTGTGCAGCAAAGTTGCCTTTTGGCTCTGCTGACACAATATGGGCATGGGACGAATATGACTGAGCGGAGCGGGACTTATCGGCAGTACCCCTGTCATAAGTACTCTGCGCAAAGTTGTGTGATTGCAGCTGCAACATAGGACTTTGCAGATCTTTAATATTGACGTCTTTGTACTCAGGCAAGCGCGAGCGCAGATCTTTTTCTGAAACCACCTCAATCTCCTCAAAAAGCAGATACCACCAAAAGCAACTCATTAGGCAGCAAACTTAAAGCCTCACAACCTAAAGATAGCACAAAGCCCCAAAACTCAAAGTCCAACTCTCAGCTTATTTGCCCCAAACACGGCCTCTAGGCATCAAGTCTGCACTATAAGAGCATTAAGCCCATTTCTGAGCCATTTGCTAAAATAGTTGTTTGTTTTTAGCCTCGGGCACTACTGGTTCCCCCTCTGAGCAGCTCCCTATAGCGACGCTCTGCGGTTTTAGAGCCTGTAATACTGCCTTCTAAGCTTTTCCCTCAGCTCGTCACCTCTACAACCTCTCAGTCTTGGCTTCGTCGTGGCGGCTATCCCCATTTTTTCGGATTTTGCGGTCATGATCCTCAGCAAGCTTGTTATCAAACTTAGCTTTCTTCGAGATATCGTTGACTATAAGCGCCTGCTTCACAGCAAAGCTGCTTTGGTCTTGATCTCCCTTACCTTAGGTCTCAGCGCAACCTTAGGCTTTGCCCCTTATAACATGTGGGTGATCACCGTTGTCAGTCTGACCTTTGAGTTCTTCTTTATCAGCACCTTAAAGAGCGCTAAGCAGGTCTTTAGCTCGCTTTTGCTCTACTTTACTGCCCTTAATGCCATCACCTTAGAATGGCTTAACTTTGTCATGAATGGCTTTGGTGCTCTACCTCTGCCTCTGTCTTGGGCAATTGAAATTCTTTTTGCTGCCTACCTTGCTATATTCCACGCCATTTTTGGCACCATCGCTTTCCGTGTCGCCTTACGCCTAGTTACAAAAAAAGAGACAGCAAAGGACACTGCTACTAGCACCACCCCAGCACCCGCCCCTGCAGTAAATACGCAAAGCGAAGCTAATGACGATTTTGACGACGAGGACTACGACGATGAAGATGCTATGCCTCAGCGTGGCATTGCCTCTTTAAAAACTAGCCAAGACAGCACCCAAGATGCTCTTCCTGAGCCAAGCAAAGAGGAAATCATAGAAGCTTTAGATAGCATCAGGCCAGATCTCCCTGGTGGTATGCCTGGCATGTTCTCGCAAAACCTATCCCTGCCTATACTGACTGACAAAAAAGGCCAGCAGCGTCGCTTTTATAAGCATGTATACCTGCTGTGCTTCCTACCGGTAGCTTTACTCCTAGCTGACTTACTGATTGGCGTGCTCTTTACTGGCTTTCCTTGGATGTATTTAGGATACATCGCTACCGATGGCCCTTTTGCTAGCTATGCCCCATTAGTGGGTGTGCGCGGCATCACTCTGGTGATCTTCATCTGTGCTGGAGCTCTGGCGCTAACCTTAGAGCGCCGTTTTATCTACCTTCCAATTGCGGCCTCACTGTTCTTAGTGGGCGTCTTTATGATGGAAGTACGCTACACCAGTGACCTCCCCGAGATTAAGATTGCTGGCGTCCAAGGCGCTATTCCTCAGAGCATCAAATGGGATCCACGCCATACCATGCCAACTATCGAGAAATACCTCAGTATGACCATGGAGTACTTTGGTAAAAGTGATCTCATTGTCTGGCCAGAATCGGCATTACCAATTTTTGCCCAGCAGATCATGCCACTACTCAACGACATCAACATTCATGCTGATGCAACAGGCACCCCTATTCTGCTCGGTATCCAGCGCTATGAGTACGCAAAAGAAGCAAGCCCAGCAAGCGCCGAAAGCGCCAAAAGCTCAGCCGATACTCAGAATAACAACACTGATGCAAATATCCCTGTCCAGCCATCAAACGATGAGCAACTGATCACTATCAATGGCAAGAGCAGTGATACGCAGCAAGCTACTGCTCAAACAGCAGCACAAGCTACTGCACAAGCTGCTGCACAGGCAGCAGAGCCAGCAGCGGAGCTTACCAAAGCCAACGATAAGGTGGTCGTTGCTCAAAGCACCGCTGAGCAAGCTGCTCAGGACAACTCTGCTGACGCCCATCATGGTCAGTTATTAAGCCGTCCACCACGTTTAAGCTACAACTCGCTCTTCTTAATGGGCCAAGGTGATCAGCTGGCTTATGTACAGATCTATGACAAGCGTAAACTGGTGCCTTTTGGTGAAGTGGTACCTTTTGCTCAATACACCCGAGCACTAGGTTCTATCTTTAACTTCCCAATGTCGAGCTTCACTCCAGGCTCTGAGCAGCAACAACAGATGCACCTTGAACAAAAGGATCTCTACTTCATCCCTGCTATCTGCTATGAATCGATCTTTCCTGAGGCTATGGCCGCCATGCACGATGAGCGTACCAATGGCATCATCATGGTTAGTAATGACTCTTGGTTTGGCGATACCCGTGGCCCTGAAGAGCATTTAGCAATCGCGCGTATGCGTACTATGGAAATGCAAAAGCCGATGCTGCGGATCACCAACTCAGGCATCAGTGCTTCTATTGACGCCTTAGGTAAGGTGCAACATGAATTGCCACGCAACGAAGCGGCCGTCATGTATGAGGACTTTACCCCTGCCAAGGGCAATACCCCTTACATGCTGTGGGGCAATATTCCTCTATATATCGCTCTGCCACTCTTAGTATTGGTAGGAATCTTTTTCCGTCACAAAGAAGAGGATCTCCAAGACTTACACTTCCAAGAGCTGGTACGCCCCTAAGCTTCGCTGTGTTTCTGCCTGCACAAAAACAGGCAGGAACATGAGCAGTAGGTGAGCAGTAGGTGAGCCAGATCTCGGCTGCAAAAAAGAATCTGCCATAAATTTCACTTTTAGCGCATAATGGAGAAACGGTGTTTGTGCTTTTAGCAATCTTTTAGGCTAATGGCACGACCATCTACAACCAATGTGGTGATAAGGAAGGGGTAACATGCGCGAGATCTTCTTTAGTAGCTCCAAGGTCTTAACCTACATCATCAAAAGATGCTACTTAAAGGGCTACCACATCAATCAGGCTAAAGCCCAGCGTCTGCTCTATTGCAGTTACGGCAGCATTATGGCCCTATTTGATATGCGTCTAACGGACGAGCGTCCTATTACATGGGAAGCTGGCCCAATCTTTCCTCGTGCCCTTTTTGACCACATGCACCACCAGCTGAACTTTACAGATCAGCAAAATCCTTTAGAGCAACGCATGTATCCACCAGCAATTATCTACGTGATCAATCAGACTGTAGATAACTTTGCCTGCATGCCCGCATCAGAGCTCAACCAATTCCTCACTGCTCCTGGCACCCCTTGGTTCATTGAGTCCAGTCAAGGTGAAAACCTCGGTGTGATCATGGGGGATGAGCTGATCCGCCAGTACTTCCTGCAAAACGTGGTCAACCCTAATGCCTACAATGGCCCTTCAATGGAGATCTCTATCTCTGGAGTCAACGGCAACAGCAACACTTGGGCTTAGCAAGCCTAGTAAGCAAGCACACCTCTTCTCCGGCCCGCCACTTTCCCAAAGTAGCAGGGCCATGCCTCTCACCTAAACCTGAGATTCTGGCTCCACAGGCTCAGGGGTGAACAAATCGCTTTGCAGATGTCGCTTTTGCAACCAACGGCTACGCTCGAGCAAACGATCATGCTTAGCACTAGACTTCTGCGCCTCCTGCACCTCCATATCCTCTGTACCCACAATCAAGATCCCTTGCATTGCTTTATCGTAATGTTGTGATAGATAGCGCTGTGAATAATAAATGACATCACCCACATCATCGGCAAAGGTATAACCGCTGTCGTCTTGGACAGGATCTACTTTGATGTCGCCACGACGCTTCAACCACATCTGCGCCGACATACCACTACGATAGAGCTCTTGACGCAGCTTTAAATCCTCTTGCAGGATAGAGCCCTTGCGCGGACGCTCTCTAGGTGGTGGCATAAAGACTTGATTGGCAGCAAAAAGCTCTTGTCTTTGAGATAGGCGCTCGATATCAGGAGCAACAGTTTGTAAGACCTTGACCTGCTCTGCCAGCATGACATTTAGGCCGTCTATACTAGAGTGAGATTCCAAATCCCGCTCCTTATCCCCAGACTCGTTAGTTTGCAGAGCAAACGGAGGACGTACTAACGCGTGCTTCCAATCAGCATCGTCCGTAACGTCATCCTCAAAGGCAAAAGCATACGGCGACAACAAAGGATTCTGCTGCATCATTGAAGCTCGAGATCCTCTCTCTTGCTGTTCAAAAAATAACGAAGGAAGAGGAATATAACGCGCCAAAATCTCAGACTTAGTCTCAAAGAGCCGTGGTAAAGCGACATTATTGAAGATATCTGGCAGATCTATAGCGCTTAAAGCGCGAGGATGTAGCGCCTCTAAATCCAAATGAGGAGTAGATGCGGTCACGATTTGTGCCAGCTCTTGGGCATGCTGCAAGATAAACTCATAACGTAAGCCGACATTACTGAAGCTCACACGGGAAATCTCTACTTCAGGATCATCAATGAGGTCATCTAAGATCTTTGCTTGTAGTTGCATCTGCTGTAACTGCATATCAGGATCAGCGGCACTAAGTATAGTAAGCGCAGAATCTCTATCCAGATTAGCCGCTTGCCTCATCTCTTGCGCCTCACGCTGTTGACGGTGCATCCCGTTAGGCAGCTCTTTGTGGAAATCAGAATCGACTAAAACCTTTTCGCCTTGTTGTTCGATCTCCTGCTCATGCTCACTACGCAGTCCCTTTAAGAGCTGAGTGTGCTCTTGTGAAGCAACACTAGGGCTTCTTGGGGTAAACAAAGCACGATCGACTTGCCCTATGGCAGATGGATCTTGAGCAGCAACAGCCTCTGACTCAGTCTCAGCCTCTGACTCAGCATCAGGCGTTGTCACTTCTACAGTCACATCTGATGAAGCCGATGAAGCCGATGAAGATGACTGAACCTCTTCATTCCCCGAAAGAACGTTACTACCACTTTGACTAAAAGACCTATCCTCAGATACCACGTTCTCAGCTGCCACCAAATCGTCAGCTGCATGGCTATACCCCATAGATAGGAATAAGCCACACGCCACCACACTCCAGATCTTGGTTGGTAATGGGAAAAGACACCGCACAATGACAAACAAAGCGCGCACACAACTGGCGCAGCTACTACAGCACGCTCCAGTCACACAACGCGAAAAATGCTTGTCCAGAGTCATAAAGATCCTTAGAACCAAAAAACCCGACAAAAACACACCGCAGGGGATCGATCTAAACCGCTGGGGGTTGATCTATAAGGAAAAGAGAAGAAGAGAGGATAGGATTTGTTTGCAACAACAGGCTCTCGTTTACGCCCAAACATACCCAATTCTCATTTTACAGCAAAGACACAAGCAAGCGATACCCATGCGATTCTTTGCTGATTACCCTCACAAAAAACACGCCCTAATCACTCCCCCTTTAGCTATCTAGTGTTAGAGTTCAAAAGTTCGTAGCAGGCTTATCTGCTGTAAAATGAGGGGCATGAAACAACAAAATAATTTTGCCCCTCAGCAGGCTTCTTCACCAATGAGTGAACACCAGAAGCCTCAAAGCGATATTTTATCCGCATTCCAATCTGTCATCAAAAATTGCCGAACAGCTCGTGATGCCCAAAAGCTCACGGACTCAAGCGTTGAATTTGTGGAGCCTATTGATCATGTGCACGAGTTAGAGCGTTGCCACCAGTACCAAGCCCGTCGTAAAGCTAGTATTGATGTTGTTAAACGGTGTGAAATTATCGAAGCTGCACTCCCTGAGTCAGGATTTAACAGTCTTTGCAGCATTTCTAAGCAC